>JAQTNF010000029.1 GCA_028713995.1 Deltaproteobacteria bacterium
ACCCTCTCCGCCCGAATCGTTTCTCACATCGTATGACAAGAACCCCCATTTCCGCGGCTGCGGAAGCCTTTGGCCCCGTCACGGCTCCTGCGGGGCGCTCTTCGTCGAACGACGGATGAGCTGGGCCACGGTCTGCGTGGGCTGCGCGCCCTTGGACAGCCAGTGCTCGAGCCGCTCCATCTTGAACCTGACGCCCGCTTGGTCTTTGCGGGGATCGTACGTTCCCACCATTTCGATGAACCTGCCGTCTCGCGGTGCCCGCTCGTCCGTCACCACGATCCTGTAGTAGGGGTTCTTCTTTCCTCCGACGCGTGACATCCGAACTTTTACCGACATCTCTCCTCGTCCTTTTCGTTTCCTCGCGGAGCCGAACCGTGTCAGTTCGTTCAGTATAGCGCCAACTCCGCGAACGCCAACAGCAAAAATCGCCCATCGCCACCGGGCCTGGGAAGTCGAGGGAGTATGGCTTTTCAGAGGGGTTTGTCAAGCTTCGGGTGGCCGTCGAGGTCATGGCGACGGGCTCCCTACCCGTGCGCCTCGTCGAGGAGCCACCCGGGCAGGAGCGGCGACGGGACACCGGTGCAGACGATCCAGAGCTGGTGCGCGGCGCGCGTGGCGGCCATGTGCAGGAGGCGACGCGCCTCGTCGTTCGCAGGGTACGAGCCTTCGTTCACGTCGAGCAGCACCACGTAGTCGAACTCGAGCCCCTTGACCTGACGCACGTCGGTGACCTCCACGCCCGGCGCGAACGAGAAGTCCTGATCGGCCACGAGCTCGAGGCGCTCCACCTCGGCGCGCGCAAGGCCCTTGTAGTAGGTGAGCGCCTGGGCCTCGTGGCGGGCGATGAGGGCCACGTTGCACGAGGGCTCCCGGCCGAACAGATCGCGCAAGGAAGAGGCCAGAAACGCCACGGCTTCGCCGGGATCCGAGAACCGGTGCAGCCCGACCTGCGCGCCGCTGCGCGTGGCCCGCGGTATCTCTCCGGCGATGGGCCCGAGCACCTCCATGGCGAAGCGCATGATCTCGGCCGTGGAGCGATACGCCACGTCGAGGGTGGCCACCTCCCCGCCTTGTACGCCCATGTCGGCCACGAGATCCTCGAACGACGTGAAGCCCGAATCGGGCGCGATCTTCTGCGCCGCGTCGCCGGCCAGGGTGATCGGCCGGCCGGGCGCCACGGTGTCCACGAGCACCGCCACCTCAAGCGTGGAAAGATCCTGCACCTCGTCGATCATGAGGTGGTCGTGCAAGAGAGGCCCGCCCGAGCCGCGCAGCCGCCCCTGCATGAGCTGGTGCAGGCGCAGGAGGATCGCGTCGTCCTCCCGGTCGAGCGTCGGCGCATCGTCGTCCTCGTCGGCGCGCTCGAGGGCCGCGTGCTCGGCCACGCACCAGGAACACACCAGATCGAGCTCGCCCTCGGAGAACTCGGTGGGCGCATGCAGCGCGAACGCCTCGCCGAGCGCCTTGCGGTCCGTGAAGAACGCGGCGAACGCCGGGTACACGCCCGGCACCTGCCGCTCCATGCGGGCGAGCGCGATCTCCGCCGCCGTCACGGTCTTGGGATCGAGGCCGCCGCCCGCGTCCTTTCCCGCGTGGCGCCTGCCCTTGAGCCACACGCCCATCTCGACCCGCCGCACGCCGAGCGGCAGTTTCCCGAGCGCGCGCCACGCGGCGGCTACGCGCCCGGCGTCCGGGACCCGCGACATCGCATCCTCGAACCTCCCGCTCGCGGCCACGTCCTCGGCATCGGCCAGCTCGCTCAGGATGGCCAGCATGGCGGGATGCTTTTTCAGACGCGATACCGCGCTCGGCGGCGACTCGCTGTAGCGCACGGCGAGCCCGGTCACGTGGCGCTTGCGCTGCCGCTGCGCCCACCTCTCGAACGTGGTCACTGGCACGCCCGGCAGCCCGAGGGCGGGCAGCACCTTCCCCACGTAAGCCGCGAGCGCCTCGTTGTAGGTCACGACCAGCATGCGGCTCGGCCGGAAGCGTTCCTTGTCCGCGTAGGCCAGGTAGGCGATGCGGTGCAGACCCACGGTGGTCTTTCCCGAGCCGGCCGCGCCCTGCACCACGATGAGCCCTGCAGCCGGGCTCGAGATGAGCTCGAACTGGTTTCCGTCGATGAGGGCGGCGATCTCGGGCAGGCGCTTGTCGCGCCGCGCCACGCCGTCCGCATCCACGCCCAGTCGTCCGCGCACCGGGCCGAGCCCCTCCGCCCGCGCGGCCGAGCCTTGGCCGCCCGAGAGCGAAGGAGCCGGCGCCGTCACTTCGACCCACTCGCTCCGGCGACGCGCCCACGTGCCGTCCGGACACGCGACGCGCACGAGTTTCCCGCCCGTGATGGCCACCGAGCGCCTTTTCGCCACCACGCCGCGCCGCGGCTCGTCGCCGAAGGTCTCCTCGTAGTCGTCTCCCTCGTCGTAGCAGTAGTAGATGCGGCTCACGGGCGCGTGGCGCCAGTCCACGATGCGCACACCGACCTCGGGCGCGAGGAACGTGCGCTTGCCGATGAGCACGTCGCGCTCCACGCGTCCTTCGACGAGCCCCAGGTGGCCGAAATACGGACAGGCGGCGTCCGGCGGCGCTTCCTCCCCGCGGCCGTGCTGCATGCTGAGCGCCTCGACGCGCGCCATCTGCTCCATGAGGGGCGGCAGATCCTCGGTGCGCGTCTCGGGTACGGAGTCTCGTAGACGCACAAGCTCGGCGTCGTAGTCGGGCCGCGTCGAGGTCCCTCTGCCCGTCCTCGCGATGCGGGCAAGAACCGCCTCCAGGAGCCGCACCTCCTCGGCGATCACCTCGCTCATCAACGTGCCTTCCGTGCCGTCCTGCGCCATGTCCGCTCGATCGCTCCTCGCCGGTTGTTTCGCAACGAACGGGGTATTCTAGCACAGGCCCCAAGGTGTAGGCTCCTTGCCCATGGACGCGGCCCTGCTCGGAACGGGCGGCATGATGCCCATGCCGGAACGGCTCACGACCTCGGTGCTCGTGCGAAGCGAAGGACGCATGCTGCTCTTCGACGCGGGCGAGGGCATCCAGCTCGCCCTCAAGCGCGGGGGCTTGGGCATCCGCGGCCTCGCCGCCATCGCGGTCTCGCACCTGCACGCGGACCACGTGCTCGGCATCCCGGGCATCCTCATGTTCCGCGCCCAGGCCGACGATCCCGGGCCGCTCGCGATCGTGGGCCCCCCGGGCCTGGAGCGCTTCGTGCGCCACACCCTCGAGGATCTGCGCTACCGCCTCAACTTCGAGCTGTCGTTCGTCGAGTGGAGCGAGGGCGCGCCGCTGGCCCTCGAGTGGGCCGGCCACTCGCTCTTTTGGGAGCCGCTCGATCACTCGACCTTCTGCCTCGGTTATCGCCTCGAGGAGGCTACGCGGCCCGGGAAGTTCAACCCTGACGCGGCCGCCGCGCTCGGCGTGCCCCCCGGCCCTCTTCGCGGAACGCTGCAGGCCGGCGAAGGCGTGACGCTCGCCGACGGCAGACGCGTCGAACCGGGCGAGGTCCTGGGTCCGCCGCGAAGAGGGCGCGTGCTCTCGTTCGCCACGGACACCCGCCCGTGCGCGGGGCTCGCGAGGGCGCTGCGCAACGCCGACCTCGCGTTCGTGGAGGGCATGTTCGCTTCGCGCCACGCGGCCGAAGCCGCGGAGAAGAAGCACATGACCGCCCTGGAGTCCGCGACCGCCGCGGCCGAGGCCGGAGTTTCGAGGCTCGTTCTCGTGCACATCTCCCCAAGATACAGGCTCGACGAGGAGCCGCTGCTCGCCGAGGAGGCGTCCGCCGCGTTCCCTGGCGTGGAGGTCGGCAAGGCGCTCGAGACCTACGCGGTGCCCCTGCCGGATTGAGAAGCGTCGAGGGTTCTCACGATCATCGCGACCTGCTCCCCGCGCCTCGTCACGATCAGGGGAACACCGGTGCGCCTGACCTCTTCGAGCTTCTCGAAGCACGTGGCCTTGAACGCCGATATGTTGATTTCATGTCCTGCTCATTTCGACAGCCTTCTGAACCAGGTAGTCAAACGACGGGACATCCAGACGCAATTTGTCGCGTACTGCGCGATAGTCGCCGTGGGCAGCCTTGTTCAGCACCCGGTCACGGGCCTCCAGATTCTTGCGGTCAATGGCCAGTCGGATGTCTTCATCAGTGATGTTGAGGCCGGCACGCTTGAGTGCCTCGATTACGGTCTCCGTGTTGCGCTCTAACAGTACGATCACCAGGCTGGCCGTTGGTAACCCATCGGGATTTAGCGCGCTGCGAACAACGGTTTTGCAACTCGCTCCCGGAAGCTTGCAGAGTTCCGATGCTCTGTCTGCGTCGTACAAGGCAATCACCATCTCGCCAGCACGCGTTAGAAGATCGATCTTGGGCGAACGGCACCACGCGAGCACTTGGTTGTTGTTCTTGAGCGGGCGTCCGTTGAGTCGCTTTGCAATGCTCCAACAATTCTGGCCGAGGACGTCGGCCACGCAACTGACAAGCAGTTCATGAAGCCCGAACTGCTTGAGGTTGGGACCACGCCGATCCTCGTAAAGGACGACTATTCCCCTCATTCCGGTGGTTCCTGCAGCAGCGACCCCATATGACCCTCACTTCGGATCGACCCGACCCCCATGTATGTCTCGAGCCAAGCATGTAGCTTGTCGCGATCGAGCCTGCGGATGCACGTTCGACCCATCGGCTGTTCGATCTCGCACACCGCCACGGAACCGGCAGGATCGGAAAGGCTGTCAAGAAGCCTGTCCGAGTGGGTCGCAATCACCACCGGCGTTCGCTCACCAATAGACTCAAGGAAACCAACTATGCGGCCAACGAGCCCTGGGTGCAGGTGGATCTCCGGTTCGTCGAGCACGAGGAGTGAACGATCTCCACCAAGACGGAAGAGCGCAACAAATCCCAGGTAGGCGAGCCAACCGTCTGCCAACGCCGTTAACGGGAATTGCTTGTCCCGTCCATCTACCTTGATCGAGAGGGCTGCAGAACCTCCGCCTAACCCTGTTCGCACGTTCACGCTTTCGACTTCATGGCCAAGACCCAAACGGACCAACTCCATGGTTTCGCGCCAGTGGACATCGCCGAATTCGTTCTTTAGCGCATTGAAAGCGTTGACCAGGTTGGAGCCCAGTCTCTCCAGTCTGTCCGTCGGCTCGACCAAGGACTCCTCGCGAAGGGGGCTCCGACGTCCGGTCGCCCGCGCGACCCAATGTGCGAGCGTGTCGAACGGAATGTGCACGTCGATACCCCGCAGCGCGTTGCGCGTTCTTTCGAATCCCGGATGCGGCGTAAAGGCCCCCGTGGCCGTGTGGAGCAACAACTGGAACGGCACCGTTGAGACGTCGACCAGCCCCTTGGGGCCACTGTAAAGCTTGGCAGAGTGGGGAGTGCGGTCAATCAAGTGAAGCGGCTCGGCATAGCCCTCGTATGGCCCCAGATCGAGATGCTCTTCTTCTACGTTGACGGCACCACCGCCGTTGCTCGTGACAGCGATCCGGTAGCTCAGGCGCGGACCATCGCCTTCGATCTCGACGCCGAGCTCGAGTCGTGGCGCGTCATAACGCAGGAGCAGGAAAAGTCCGCCATGGACGCGGTTCAGCTCAGTGACGAACTGCTCGAAGCCCGCGCGCCGGAGCAGCTCGCAGGCCTCGACGATGCTGCTCTTGCCGGATCCGTTCTCACCGACGAGTACAGTCATTTCACCCAAATCGAGTGTCACGTCCTCCAAGCAACGTAGTCCTCTTACGGATATTTGTTTGATGCGATCGGAATTCATTTCGAACCTCCACTCCCTAATCCTGGACCATCTCCTATCAATTATGCCCGATCCGCGGCCGAGTTGCACATGATCGGCGCGCAGCACCTGATCAAACGGGGTGTCCGCGAGTTTCTCTCACTTCCCGAGCAGACCGAGCCTGACGAGCTTCTTCGCGAGCGCGTACACGTCCGCGCGGTCGCCGTCCTTGCGCAGCCCCACGGCGAGGACGATCACGACGACGCGGCCGCGCTCGACGCGGTACACGATCCGATAGCGCTGCCCCACGGCGCGGACGCTGCGGCACCCGGCGAGCGGGCCCACGAGCGGCTTGCCCTGGAACTCCGGATCGGTCGCAAGCGCCGCCGCGCGCTCGAAGACCCCGCGCTGCACGCGCTTGTCGGGAATCGCGGCGAGCGCACGCACGGCCGCCTTCGACCATTCGACGCGGAAAACGCCGCTCACAGCCCTAGGTCCTTCGCAACCTTGCTCGAAGGGACGGTCTTCCCATGGTCGGCCTCGTGCAGGCCGGCCCGCAGCGTATCCATCAACTCGGGGTCGGCCATCACCTCGAGCGTCTCGACGATCGCCTCGTACAGATCCCAGTTGATGAGGGCGAGCACGGGCCTGCCGCGGCGCGTGATGGCCACGGCCGGCGAGCGCGCCGACATCTGGTCGGTCAGGGTGGTAAGCGCCTTGCGGGCCTCGGAAATGGACATCTCGGTCATGGGGTGCCTCCGTTCTGTACAAAACAGCGTACCACTACTTGTACATCGACACAACGGAGCGTTCGCGTCGGAGCCTACCGCCGTATCCCCAGCCTTTCGAGATACTCGCGGTTCTCGCGCATCCACGTGGCGTTGAGCTTCCTGCCGTAGACCTGCACCGCGAGGCGGTAGAAGTCGAGACGCGCGAGCGATCGCAGCCGTTCCTTCAACGAGCAGTAGTGTTCATGACCGAAGATCTGGGCGCGCTGGAGCTCGGCCGGGGTCATGCGAGCGGGCTCATGCACCACGTGGTGTCCGTCGTAGCGGCTCCAGTCGCGCGTCAAAAGGCGCCCCGCGGCCTCCATCTCGCGAAAGAGCCGCGAGCCGGGCAGCGGCGTGAGCAGAAGGTACTGCACGGTGCGCAGCTTCTCGCGCATGGCCCACTCGCAGGTCTTGCGCGCTCCCTCGAAGGTGTCCTCGTCGAAACCGAGGACGAACATGCCGTGGATGGTGATTTCGTGTGCGTGCATGGCGCGCACGGCACGCGTCATCCCTTCCAAGGTCTGGCCCTTTCGCACCGCGGCGAGCGCCTCGTCAGAGGTCGTCTCGAATCCCACGTATACGTGCTCGCATCCCGCGTCGCGCATGAGCCCTAGCAGCTCCGCATCTTCCGCCGCCTCCGCGCGCACCTGCGCCGACCACCTGAAGCGCCTGCCGCTCGCGAGCATCGCGCGCAGGAGTGACTTGGCGTAGGCCGGGTCGGCCGCGAAGTTGTCGTCGTAGAAGAAGATGAAGTCGTCGCGCGGGTCGTAGGCTTCGATCTCCCGCATCACGCCCTCGACAGGGCGGACGCGCACCTTGCGGCCGAACATGGGGGTCACGCAGCAGAAGGTGCAGGCGTGCGGGCAGCCGCGCGATATCTGGACCGGCACGCAGCGCTTGAACGACAGCCCCTTGAGCGCGCTCGAGCCCTGCACCAGGCCGAAGTCGGGCAGCGGCACGGAATCGAGATCCGTTGGAGCGGAACGGTCGGGGTTGTGATGCACCGTCCCTCCTGCGCGGAACGAGAGTCCGGCTATCCCCAACAGTCCTGTTCCGCTACGGAGGGCCTCGACGAGCTCCAC
Source organism: Deltaproteobacteria bacterium (assembly GCA_028713995.1). Lineage (GTDB taxonomy): Bacteria > Myxococcota_A > Polyangia > JAAYKL01 > JAAYKL01 > JAQTNF01. The sequence continues at coordinate 7,573 of JAQTNF010000029.1, forward strand.
GATCGAGTCCTCGGCCTCGCCGCGCAGCACGTAGTCGCAGTGCAGGAGCGCCTCGTCCGGCAGGAACGTGACGTGCGGCCCGCCCATGACGACCTTGATGCCGCGCCGCCGCAGATCGCGCGCCAGCTCGTAGCTGCGCGGGGCCGTGCTCGTCACCGTCGAGATGCCGACGAGATCCGCCGCCGCGAGCGCACTGTCGTCCACCAAGCCCATCTGCTCGACGAACACCCTCACCTCGAAGCCGCGCCGCGCGAGGATCGTGCCCAGGATGATGGGCCCCAGCCGCGGCAGCTTGAACGCGCTGAACACGTTCAGGCCGGGCGGCTTGGGCTCGACCAGGACGATCCTGCGCATCAATCCTTGGCCGGCTCGGCCTTGAGCTTGCGACCGTCGAGCTCCATGCCGTCGAGCGCCGCGAGGATCTTGGCGAAGTGGTCGTCCGGCACGGCGATGAAGGTGGAGCGCGTGAGCATGCGCACGCGGCCCACGGCCGAGCGCGGCAGCCCGGTGCGCTCGATGATCTCGGTCATGAGCGCCGAGATGCGCAGTCCGTCCTTGCGGCCCGCGTCCACGTAGATCTCTCGCTGTCCTTGCGCGGCCGCGGGCTTCTCGCCGGCTGCCTCCTCGGTCGCCTCGACGGCCTCGGCCTTCGTAGCCGCCTCCGGCGGCGAAGTCGGCCCCTCCACCTCCACCACCGGCGCCGGCGCGGGGATCGTGGTGCGCTCGCGGATGGTCTCGGCCCCCGGCTCCTCGAAGTACGCAGCGAGCAGCCCGGCCATGATCTGCTCGCCGCGCACGTCCTGCATGAGCCTGCGGGCAAGCCCGGTGTATGCGCCGTTCGCCCGTCCGAGGAAGGCACGCCGCAGGGCGTCGAGGCCCGTAAGCTCCAGGGCCTTGAGCGCGGCGCGTTCATCCGGCAGCGTCTTCTCGACCGGGAAGATCTTGTAGATGAGGCGGAGGTAGTAGAGGTTCCCGATGTCGTGGGGCGCGATGAGCGAGATGGCCGCGCCCATGCGTCCCATTCGCCCGGTGCGGCCCGTGCGGTGGATGTACACCTCGATGGCGTCGGGGAACGTGTAGTTGATGACGTGCGAGATGTGCGAGATGTCGATGCCGCGCGCCGCCACGTCCGTGGCCACGAGGTACTTGAGCTCGCCGCTGCGCGTGCTGGCCATGACGCGCTCGCGCTCGGCCTGCGAGAGATCCGAGTTGAGCCAGTCCGCGTGGAAGCCCGCGCGCTTCAGGTGGCTCGCCACCGAGAGCGTCTCGTCGCGCGTGTTGCAGAAGACGATGGCCGATCCCGGTCGCTCGGCCTCGATCACGCGCACGAGGTCGCGCGGGCGCCCGCGCCCGGACACGAGGTACACGAAGTGGCTCACCTCCTTGGCACCCACTTCGTCGCCCGATAGGGAGATGAAGGTCGGCTCGCGCATGTACCTTCCCGACAGGCGCTTGATGTCGTCGGGAATCGTGGCCGAGAAGAGCATGGTCTGGCGGCTCGCAGGCAGGCCCTCGATGATGGCCGAAAGCTCCTTTTCGAAGCCCATGGAGAGCATCTCGTCGGCCTCGTCGAGCACCAGGATGCGCACCGAGCCGAACGGGATCGTGCCGCGCCGCATGTGATCGAGCACACGCCCCGGCGTGCCGACCACGATGTGCGCCCCGCCGCTCACCTCCTCGACCTGTTTCGTGAACGACGCGCCTCCGTATACCGCGGCGCAGCGCACGCCCCTATTCGCGCCGATGACCGCCACCTCGCGGGACACCTGCAGCGCCAGTTCGCGCGTGGGCGCCAGCACCAGGGCTTGTACGGCGCTCATTTTGGGGTCGAGCATCTGGGCCATGGGGATGCCGAAGGCGGCGGTCTTGCCCGTCCCGGTGCGCGCCATGACGATGACGTCCGTGCCCGCACGGACCGGGTCGAAGGTGCGCGCCTGCACCGGCGTGGGCTTGACGAATCCCATCCCGGCGATGGCCTCGGCCACCTCGGGCAGAAGGTGGAAATCCTCGAACGTGGCGGCTGTCTCGCCCTCTGGCCCGCAGCTCGTGTCTTCGGTTGGATTCATCTGACTTTTTCCTTTTCGGCCAGAGATGCGAAAGAGCCGTCGCTGTTCATACATCCCGCGCCGAGAAGAGGTCAAGGAGCCCTGCGCTGAGCCCGCGCAGCGGATTTGCCACCCGGAAACCCCGGTGCTAACGTGTCCCAAACATCCTCCCAAAGGAGTGGAGACATGAGTGTCCTGAAAACAGCATCCATCATCTTCCTGGCGGTTTCCCTGCTCACGGGCGCCTGCTCGCAGGACGAGAGCGCAGCCCCTCCGCCACCCGCGAACCCCAAGCCCGTCGCGGCGCCCGCCGTTTTGGAGGTTGATGTGCAAGCCAAGGCCAAGGCGTTTCTCGACAAGTATTACGAGGACTTCGGAAAGGCCGAGCTCGCGCAGACGACCGCCCAGTGGACGGCCGAGAACACGGGCAAGAAGGAGGACTTCGACGCCTACGCCGCGGCCGATCTGGCGGTCAAGACGTTGCATAGCGACAAGGCCCGCTATGAGGAGCTGAAGAAGCTTCTCGAGGCCAAGGACAAGCTCGATCCTCTCACGCGGCGCTCCCTCGAGGTGGCGAACCTCGCGTTCAAGGGCAACCAGCTCCCCAAGGAGATCCTCGAGAAGATGGTCACCGAGTCGACGGCCATCGAGCAGATCTTCAACACCTACCGCGCCGATCTCGGGGGCAAGAAGCTCTCCAACAACGATCTCCTCGAGCTGCTCGCCAAGGAGCGCAGGACCGAGAAGCGCAAGGCCATCTGGGAGGCTCTCAAACAGGTCGGGGCCGAGGTGGCGCCGAGGCTCACGGCCCTTGCCAAGACCCGCAACGAGGCCGCGAAACTGCTCGGTTATGCGGACTTCTGGGACATGCAGGTGCGCCTGCAGGAGCACGATCCGGGCCTGCTCGTCGCCATCTTCGCGGACCTCGAGCGCGTCACCAACGCCCCGTTCAAGGCCATGAAGGAGGAGCTCGACAAGGAGCTCGCCGCGCGCTTCAAGGTCAAGGCCGAGGACATGATGCCCTGGCACTACGACAACCCGTTCTTCCAGGCGGCGCCGCCCTCGAGCAAGGTCGATCTCGACGATTTCTACAAGGGGAAGGACAAGGAGGAGATCGTCCGGATCGCCAAGAGGTTCTACGACGACATCGGCCTGCCGCTCGGCGACGTGCTCGATCGCAGCGACTTTTTCGAGCGCGAGGGCAAGAACCAGCACGCGTTCTGCACGGCCATCGACCGCAAGGGCGACGTGCGCATGCTGCTCAACATCAAGCCGACCTGCGACTGGATGGAGACCATGCTCCACGAGTCGGGCCACGCGGTCTACGCGAAAAACCTCGACTTCTCGCTCCCGTTCAATTTGCGCGACTCGGCCCACATCTTCACCACCGAGGGCGTGGCCATGCTCTTCGGCGCGCTCGGCAAGAACCCGGTGTGGATGGTCGAGTACGCGGGCGCGAGCCCGTCCAAGGTGAAGGATGCGGAAGGCGCGCTCCTCGAGCAGCGCAGGCGCGAGCAGCTCATCTTCACGCGCTGGACGCTCGTCATGTTCAATTTCGAGAAGGACATGTACGCCAACCCGGATCAGGATTTGAACAAGCTTTGGTACGACGACGTGGAGCGCTTCCAGCTGCTCAAGCGCCCGCCCGAGCGCAACGCCCCGGACTGGGCGGCCAAGCCGCACTTCACCATCGCGCCCGTCTACTACCACAACTACATGCTCGGAGAGCTGTTCGCGGCCCAGCTGCGCGCCACCATCGCCAAGGTCGTCAAGCACGACGGGCCGCTGTGGACCCTCAGCTACAGCGGCCGCAAGTCGATCGGCGATTACCTGCGCAAGAAGGTCTTCGAGCCCGGCATGGCAAAGCCCTGGCCCGAGTTCGTGACCGACGCCACTGGACAGCCCCTGTCCCCGGCCGCCTACGCGCAGGAGCTCAGGTAGTCGTCAGCCCTTCAGGACCAGAGAGAACGAGCGGATGCGACGCACCGGGAAGTAGGACTTCTTGGCCTTGGCGAGCCCCGGAAGGCCCATGTCGCCCTCCTTGTTGACGTACTTGAACCTGCCCGCGAACAGGCGGCGCGCGCACTCCCGGTCGAGGTACTGGTAGAGCCCCTTGAGGCGCGAGAACGCCTTCTCGAAGTGCAGCGCCCCCATCTCGTCGTTGACCCGCGCGCCGATGCCGAACCCGGCCACGGCGCCGTCCACGCACACCGCGACGCCCCTCTCGCCGATCGCGTGCAGCTCGGCGAGGGCCTTCTCGGTCGCGTCCCGCTCGCAGCGAAGCGCGTCATGGTCGGTGCCCTCGCAGTCGCGCTCGCGGCACCACTTCTCAAGGAACGCGAGGCAATCCGGCACGGACTCCGGCTCGATGGATTCCACGCTCGCGCGGCCGGTCGCCACGTACTCGGCTTCGAATTGGTGGATGAGGTTGCGCTTGGGTGCGTAGCGCGAGCCCTTGAGCTCGGCCAAATCCGACGCGAGGAACACGTACTCGCTCTCGTCCGCGCGCTCGGCGATCCCGAAGTGGCGGCCGACGCCATCGGCACCGAAGGCATCCACGTAATCCTCGGGCGCGTACCATATCGAGCGGTGGCCGAGCCGCGCGGACGCGGCGGCGAGCCCGGCCGGCGGAAGGGGCCGTCCCGGCGTGAGCGGCATGAGCAGGTGGCGGTCGCCAGGGCGATCGCCCCGCTCCCCTGAGAAAAAAAGAGCCCCGTCGAGAACGGCGAAGCTCACCTCGAAGCCGTCCGCTTCGCGCCAGGCCATGATCGAGGTGAGAGAGTAGACGGAGAGCGAATACGGCTGCTTCTCGAAGTAGGGCCGCAGGGTCGGCAGGGCGTCCAGGGTGAGCGGTTCGAAGTGCATGGCTCAGGCCTTTTTGAGCATGGGCAAGGCGCCGGGCATCTCCTCGAAGCCCAGCCGTTCGTACATCCCGCGGCTGCCGGACTCGGCGACGAGCCCGATCCACGAGATCCCGTCCGCGCGCAGGCGGGCCACGAGCCGCTTCGCGAGCTCGCCGCCGATGCCGCGGCCGCGGAAGGGAGGGCGCACGGCCAGGTCCTGCACGTACGCGTCGCTCGTCCGATCGGACAGGGCGCGTCCCATGCCCGCCAGCGCGCCGTCCTCGTACACGGCGAGAAACGCGTGGCTGCCCGCAACGAGCGCTGCCACGTGCGCTGCGTCGTCGCCGCCCGCGCGATCCCACCAGCCCATCTCCCGATAGAGCGCGGCGATCCCGGACAGCCTGTCATTGTCGTGAGCTTCAAGGAACACGTAGTCGAGCACGTCCCTGGCCTCCTCCCCCGGACCGCTCTTCCATACCTCATTTCCGCTCAGCGCACCACGGAGAGGCGGCTCTTGAGGCCGAACATGGCGATGTGCCCGCTCTCCTCGGCCACGAACACGCCGAGGTCCGGGTCGACCTGCAGGAGATCCGGCACCGGCGCGTCGCCGCCCATGGACTGCACGATGCGGCCGTCTTCGGGGCGCACGACGTAGACGGTATCCGCGGGGACGAAGAGCACGCCGCCGCGCAGCACCACGCGCAGGCTGAGCGGCACGTCGTCCGAGCACGCCGGGCCGAGCGGCGTCGTCCAGCGCTCCACGCCGTCGCGCGCGCCGAGCGAGCGGATCTCGCCCCCGGCCGAGTTGAGGATGAGGCTGTCGTCGAGGGCCATGAGCGCGCAGCTCTCGGCGAACCCGTCGCACGGCATTCGCCACAGCATGTCACCCGTGGCCGTATCGAGGGCGCAGATTTCGTGGCGCCTGCCGATCCGCACGGGCACAATGGCCGTGCCGCCGTTCCCGATGGGAGTGGTCAGGGCGCCGCCGCCGAGCCGGGTCTGCCACCTGAGCTCGCCGCTGTAGGGATCGATGGCGTACATGCGGCCGTCCGTGCGTCCCGGTCGCCCGCCGCACGCCAGGAGCCGGTCGCCCTCCACGGCAGGGGGCACGAGGAACTTGGTGCGGTCCGTGAAGCGCCACACGAGCGAGCCGTTCTCCAGGTCGACTGCGTGGAGCTGGTTGTCGCCGACCGCGACGTAGAGCAGCCTGCCGTGCCGCCGCAGGGCGAACCTGCCGCCGCGCGAGGCCGAAAACCGCCAGCGAGGCTCGCCCGTTCGCAGATCGAGCGCCACGAGGCGACGGTCCTCCTCCGCCACGACGATCACGCCCGGCGCCGGGCCGTGGTCGGCCACCAGCACCACGGGCGCGCCCCCCGAGCGGGGCGACAGCGAGACGCGCCAGCGCAGCACGCCGGAGGGAACGTCGATCAGATCCACCTGCCCGGAGGGGGCCACGCGCACGAGGCCGTCCTGTCCCGCGATCTGCACGCGCGCCTCGGTCCGGTCCGTCTCCCTGCGCCACGCCACCCCGCCCGACATCGTGCTCACGCCGAGCAGGCACCCGCGGGCCGAGACCACGGCCAGGTTCCCGCACAGCACGGTGCCGTCCATGTCGAGCCCCTCCACCTCCACGTGCCAGCGTTCGGTGAACATGAGACGGCTCGCGTCGCCGAGGGTGGGGCCACTCGGCTGCCGCGTCCGCCGCGGCTCGGCCAGGCGCCTGTAGCGCTCGGTGTCCCTGTTGATCACGGTGCAGCGCCGCTGGTCCTTGAGCCACCCGGCGAGCGCCTTGACCTCGCGAGACATCATCTCGAGCCGCAGGTTCTGGCGCTGGGCGGGGCTCGTCTCCACCACGAGCCTGCGCAGCTCTCGCGCCACGCCGAGCACCGCGTCCGCATACTCCCACGGGGACACGTCGGCGAGCACAAGGATGGCGTCCGCGTCGCCGCGATCACTGAAGGTCGAGGTGAGCCCGTCGTCCGCGGCCAGCTTCAAGCCCACCGAGAGCGTGTCGCTCACGAGGCGCACGGATGTGGGACGACCCTCCTCGTAGGCCGAGAGGAGCTGCCGCACCGAGGCCAGCAGGCGCTCAACCTGCAGGAAGAGGAAGCCCTCGCCGAACGTGAGGTGCCGCCCGCGACCGTGCACCACGATCTGGCCGCGGAACAGGAGCGCGTTGAGATCACTCGCGAGCGCCCGGCCCGCACCGAGGAGATCAGTCGGACCGGCCCGCAACCTGAAACCGAACGAGAATCCCTCCTCGCTGCGCGGACGACGCCAGCGGGTGCTCTCGACGTTCTCGGGCCTGCGCGGTCCGGGCCCCAAGGTCGCGGGCTCCACGGCGTCGGTCGCGAGCCGTTCGCGAGCCGCGTGAATGGACATCAGGATGGGGTCGTCCGCGAGCGAGGGATCGAGACCGAGCGTCCGAGTCTCCAAATCGGCCGCTGACAGGAGCACCCCGTTCACGAGCTCGCCGAAGACGACCGTCTGGTCCTTGACGACGACCTCGGGCACGGCCCCGCCCTTGTAGAACGTGAGATAGGCGCGCGCGCCGAGGCGCTGGATGACGAGCTCGTACGGCCCCTCGTAGTAGCTCACGCGCGCGGTGCCGTCGCCGCCGACGAGCGACTCGACCGCACAGAGCATGTCGCGCACGAGGAAGAAGATGGAGTCCTCCTCGCTCTTGCCGAAGATGCTCGCGCCTCCCACGACGATGTCGACCACGTCGCGGACCCGGCCGAGGTCGAGGGGCTCGATCCGCCTGTTCTGGACGCGCTCCGCCGCGTTGGTGCCTCCGGCCCGCCATCCGTCCCCAATCACGATCTTGAACGTATCGCCGTGCATCTTCCTCGCTATGCGTCCCACGCGCATGGTCGCCGCCAAGGGGTGCCCACAAGGGCGCCCTCCCAATTCAAATGATAGCGGAACCGCGGGCAAGGCCGCAATTTCTTGGAGATCCCCAGGATCCACCATGAAGCCGGCCTCCGCCGGAGCCGTTTTCGGCGCAGACCGCTCCCGCCCCTTTTCCGTGGCCCCTCCCGGGCGAATCTGGCATTCTTTCCGGGCTGGGCGGCCAGACCGCCTCGAAGGGGTGCACATGGACCGCAAGGCACGAATCCTCATCGCGAAACCCGGGCTCGACGGCCACGATCGGGGCGCCAAGGTCATCGCACGCGCGCTCGCCGAGGCCGGCATGGAGGTCATCTACACGGGCCTCAAGCAGACCCCGGACATGATCGCACAGGCCGCGCTGCAAGAGGATGTGGACATCGTGGGCCTGTCCATCCTGTCCGGCGCCCACAACCGCATCCTCCCCGAGGTCGTCAAGAAGCTGTGCGCCAAGGGCGTGCGCGCCAAGGTGGTGGCCGGCGGCATCATCCCCGAGGCCGACGTCCCTGGCCTCAAGAAGGCCGGCATCGCCGAGATCTTCCCACCCGGCACGCCGCTCAAGAAGATTGTCTCGTACATGAAGGAGGCGGTGGCCTGACCGAGGACGTCAAGTCGCTGGCGAGAGGCGTCATCGGCGGCGATCCGCGGGCCGTGGCGCGGGCCATCACCCTCGTCGAGAACGGCCCGGACGGCCCTGCCCTCCTGCGCGAGCTGCCCGATGCCGCACCTGTCGCGATCGGTCTGACCGGCGCGCCCGGTTCGGGCAAGTCCACGCTCACGGGCCGTCTCATCGACGCCCTGCGCAAACGCGGCCGGCGCGTCGGGGTTTTGGCCGTGGACCCGTCGAGCCCCTTTACGGGCGGGGCCGTGCTCGGCGACCGCATCCGCATGGGGACGCACGGCAACGATCCTCACGTGTTCATCCGCTCCATGGCCACGCGCGGGCATTACGGCGGGCTGTCCGTGGCCACCGCGGACGCCGCGCGCGTCATGGCCGCGGCCGGCTTCGAGCGCATCCTGGTGGAAACGGTCGGCGTGGGCCAGTCCGAGGTGGAGGTGATGCACCTCGCGCGCTGCGTGGTGCTCGTGCTCATGCCCGGCGCCGGCGACGGCGTGCAGTCGATGAAGTCGGGCATCATGGAGATCGCGGACGTCTTCGCCCTCAACAAGTCGTACCTGCCGGGCGTCGACCGCCTCGAGCAGGATGTGCGCGAGCACGCGCAGTACATGGCAGCGCGGCGCAGGCAGGTCCTGGTCCGGACAAACGCCCTGCTTGGGCACGGCGTCGAGGAGCTGTGCGACAGGGTGGAAGAGAAGCTGGAGGAAGACACATGAAGATCGGACGCTTGAGTCACGTAGGGGTAGCGGTCGAGAGCATCGAGGCGCATGCGCCGCTATACGGCGGCACGCTCGCGCTCGAGATGCTGGGCACGGAGGTGGTCCCGTCGCAGAAGGTCAAGGTGGCCTTCTTCAAGGTCGGCGAGACGCGCGTGGAGCTGCTCGAGCCCACCTCGCCGGACAGCCCCATCCGCAGTTTTCTCGACAAAAAAGGCCCGGGCGTGCACCATCTCGCCTATGAGGTCGACGACCTGGAAGCGGCCCTCAGCGAGGTGAAGGCCGGGGGCGTGCGCCTCATCGACGAGAAGCCGAGGATCGGCGCGGGAGGCATCCGCATCGCCTTCCTTCACCCCCAGTCGACGGGCGGCGTCCTCACGGAGCTGTGCGAGCGTCACTAGGAAGCCTCGGGCGGCCGACGAAAGGGAAGACAAACGAGATGGTCGAGATCAATTTCAAGGACGTCATCGACAGGCACCTCGAACGACAGGCCGAAGCCGAGAACCACGCCGCGCCCGAAAAGATCGCCAAGCGGCACGACAAGGGCCAGCTCACGGCGCGCGAACGCGTGCTCGCCCTTCTCGACCCGGGCACCTTCCACGAGACCGACGCCCTCATGGTCCACCGCTGCGTCGATTTCGGCATGGAGAAGAACACGGTTCCGGGCGACGGCGTCGTGACCGGCTGGGGCCGCATCGACGGCCGCACGGTGTTCGTCTTCTCGCAGGACTTCATGGACTACGGCGGCGCCCTCGGCGAGGTCTTCGCCAAGAAGATCGTCAAGATCATGGACCTCGCCCTGCAGAACCGCTGCCCCATCATCGGCATCAACGACTCGGGCGGCGCGCGCATCCAGGAGGGCGTCATGTCGCTCGCCGGGTACGGCGACATCTTCTTCCGCAACACGATCGCGTCCGGCTACATCCCGCAGATCTCGGCGGTCATGGGCCCGTGCGCCGGCGGCGCGGTCTACTCCCCCGCCATCACCGACTTCGTCTTCATGGTGCGCGAGACGAGCCACATGTTCATCACCGGCCCGGCGGTCATCAAGACCGCCACGGGCGAGGAGATCACGTTCGAGAAGCTCGGCGGCGCGTACACCCACTCCTCCTAGTCCGGCGTCTGCCACTTCGATTGTGCGAGCGAGACCGAGTGCCTTCAGGCCATCAGGCGCCTGCTCGGCTACCTGCCCTCCTCGTGCCACGACCCGGCCCCGACCCACGACTACAATCCCGACCAGCCCCTGCGCGGCGAGGAGCTCACCGCCATCATGCCGCCGCACCACCGGCAGATCTACGACATGCGCGAGATCGCCAAGCTGGTGACAGACGAGGGCTCGTGGCTCGAGGTGCACAAGACCTTCGCGAGCAACTTCATGACGGCCTTCGCGCGAATCGCCGGCCGTCCGGTGGGCATCCTGGGCAACAACCCGCGCATGATGGCGGGCTGCCTCGACATCAACGCCTCGGACAAGGCGGCGCGCTTCGTGCGCTTCTGCGACTGCTTCAACCTGCCCATGATCACGTTCGTGGACGTGCCCGGGTTCCTGCCCGGCTCCAAGCAGGAGCACGGCGGGATCATCCGGCACGGGGCCAAGCTCCTGTACGCGTACTCCGAGGCCACGGTGCCGCTCATCACGGTCATCACGCGCAAGGCCTACGGCGGAGCCTACGACGCCATGTGCTCCAAGCACATCGGCGGCGATCTCAACTACGCCTGGCCGTCCGCCGAGATCGCGGTGATGGGCGCCGAGGGCGCGGCCAACATCATCTTCAAGAAGGAGATCGAGGCGGCCGACGACCCGGTGCGCAAGCGCAAGGATCTCGTCAAGGAGTACGTGGCCAGGTTCGCGACCCCGTACAAGGCGGCGGAGCTCGGGTTCGTGGACGCGGTCATCGATCCGCGGGAGACGAGGGCGAGGCTCATCGACGGGCTCGCCACGCTTGCGAACAAAAAGGCCTTCAGGGTGAAGAAGAAGCACGGGAACATCCCGCTTTGAGCCCGCCCGCCCGGGCGGCGTGACGGAAGGGGAGCTGCAATGGGCCTTTCGGAACACCTTCAGGAGCAGCCGAAGTCCTACATCGTCACCCTTGCCATCCTGATCGTCGCCTTGTGCGGCACCCTCGAGTACCTCTCGGGGCAGGATGTGACGCTGACGGCGCTCTACCTCTTCCCGATCGTCATGGCGACCCTGGTCGGCGGACGCTTCATCGGCGTCGGAGTGTCCCTTCTCAGCTCGGCGACATATCTGTTCGTGACCACGAGGCTCGTCCCAGCGGCGGTGCACACGGCGTGGCCGTATGTGAGCGCGGCCGCCATGTTCGTTCCGTTCGTGTTCATCACGGTCCTCCTCGCCAAGGTGAAGGGGGAGTTCGATGAGGAGCGCGAGCGGGCGCGGACGGATCGACTGACCCGGCTCGCCAACGACCGCTTCTTCCTCGACCGGGCGTCGGCGGAGCTGAGCCGGCTGCGCCAGATGGGGCCGCCCCTCACTCTCGCCATGGTCAAGTTCGAGAGCTTGAAGGAGATCACGGAGCGCTTCGGCCGCAGAGCGAGCGACGAAGCACTGCTGGCGGCGGCGCAGGTCCTCCAGCGCGTGATGCGCAAGGCGGACCTCGCGGCACGCATGGGCGGGGACCGGTTCGCCGTGCTCCTGCCCGACACAAACGAGGAAGCGGCCAAGGTGTTCCTGCGCAGGCTTCAGGACCACCTGGTGGCCATCATGGAGAAGCACGCGTGGCCGCCCTTGTTCCGCGTCGGCGCGGCCACCTTCGTCAAGCCGCCGGCCTCGCTCGACGCCATGGTCGGCTCGGTGACGGATCTCATGAACGCCGCGGAGTCGGAGGGCAAGGTGTCCTTCAAGCACGAAGTCTTGGGGAAATAAGGAGGAGCGAGCGATGGAGCGATTGTGCATCGCGCTTTGGGCGGTTGCCGCATGGGCCACGGCCGCGTGCGGAAACGGCGACGCCATGTTGCGGGTCGAGGAGTGGAAGAAGTCGGCGCCCGAGGGGGCGGGCATCGCAAAAGAGCCCGGGACCGACACGCCATGGCTGCGATGCGCGGTCGGCCAGACCCTGAGCGGCTCCGCCTGCACGGGCGAGCAGATCGAGCTCACGTGGGAGCAGGCTCGCGGTGCGTGTCCACAGGGCTTCAGGCTTCCCACGCGCAGCGAGATGGCGCGGCTCCTCGGGGATTGCGACGAAGAGGTGGACAACGGCAACCGGGGCTACTGCGCCTCATGCGCGAAAAGCGGATCGTGCAAGGTCGCCCTCGGAACCGACCAGGGCTCCTACTGGACGTCGACCACGTTCAACTACTACCCATCGTGGGCCTGGTACGCCGACTTCCGCGACGGCAACATCACCAACAACGGCAAGTCGTTCACGTACCGCGTGCGATGCGTGGGCGGACAGCCGGACGCGGAGCCCCCCGAGCGCGCCGTGCCGTGGCCCCAGCAGAAGTCCGCGAGCGACAATGACAAGAAGCCCCGCGAGCAGGAAAACGAATGACCGTCAATCCTTGGGCGTGACGACCTCGGAGAAGCGCCTCATCCCCTCGTCGCAGATCTTCTTGAACTCCTCCTGCTTCTTCTTGGACTCGACCATCCACTCCTCCACGCGCTGGCGTCCCTCGGCCTGCGCCGTCCCGAACTGGTCGATCATCAGGCGCCCCATGCGCTCGGCCTGATTCTGGAGCAGCGACATGGTGCTCCAGGTGGTGTCGACCGACGACTTGAACATCTCGAACATCTCTTTCGTCATCTTCTCCGAAACCATCTTCCTTCTCCTCCTTACTGCCCCTTCTCGGGCAGCATGACGACCGCCATCCCCTCGATGACCGTCGTTCCGTCGTGCTTGACCACCTTCGTCTCGAGCGTGAGGCGGCGCTTGGCATCCACCTTCTCGATCACCTTGCAGGTCGCGGTCACGGTCTCCCCGAACCGCACCGGCGCCTTGAACTTGAGCTCCTGCGACAGGTAGATCGTCCCCGGCCCCGGGAGCTTCGTCCCGAGCACGGCGGAGATGAACCCGGCGCCGAGCACGCCGTGCGCGATGCGCCCCTTGAACAGCGTGCCCTTGGCGTACTCCTCGTCGATGTGGGCCGGGTTGAGATCGCCCGTCACCCCGGCGAACGTGTACACGTCCGACTCGCTCACGGTCTTCGTGAACGACGCGCTGTCTCCGATCCGGATGTCCTCGTACGCCGGCATGCCCTACCCCCTCTTCCCGGCGTGCGCCTTGCGCTTGCCCTTGTCGGGCGCCGAGTGCTTCTCGAGCCACGTCGCGATCTTCGGTATGAGCACCTTCTGGCTCTTGCCGCTCACGAACACGCCGATGTGGCCGCTCGGGAAGTCGACGGTCTCCTTGTCCTTGCTGCCCACGGCGGCAGCGATGCCCACGCTGCATGCGGGCGGAACGAGGTTGTCGGCCGTGCCGTAGACGTTGAGGAGCGGCGCGGTGATGTTCTTGAGATCCACCTTGCGGCCGCCGAGCGTGAAGAGCCCGCGCGCGAGCCGGTTCTCCTGGTACAGCTCCTTGATGAAGCGGCGGAAGGCCTCGCCCGCCTGATCCGGGCTGTCGAAGATCCAGCGCTCCATGCGCACGAAGTTCGAGACGAACTCCGCGTCGTCGAGGTGCTCGGAGAACGAGCGGTACTTCTCGAAGACGAGTTGCAGCGGGTTGAGCATCAGGAAGCCCGCGTTCATGAAGTCGCCCGGGATGTTCCCGAGCACGTTCACCATCTTGTCCACGTCGAGGAACCCGCTCCAGATGTTGAGCAGGCCCGTGTCCGTATGGAAGTCGAGGGGCGTCACCATGGTGACGAGGTTCTTCACCTTCTCCTGATACAGCGACGTGTAGATGAGGGAGAACGTGCCGCCCTGGCAGATGCCGAGCAGGCTCACATGGTCGACCCCTGCCCGCTTGCGCACTGCGTCGATGCAGGCGTTCATCCTGTCGTCGATGTAGTCCTCGAGCGTGAGGAAGCGGTCGAGGCGCCCGGGATATCCCCAATCGATGACGTAGATGTCCACGCCGCGCGCGAGAAGCTCGCGCACCATGCTCCTGTCCGGCTGCAGGTCGATCATGTAATAGCGGTTGACGAGCGCGTAGGTCACCACCACGGGCGGCGAGATGAGGTTCTTCGCCACGGGCCTGTAGCGGAACAGCTTGAGCTTGCCGTCCTCGAACACGAGGTCCTTGGGCGTGGCCCCGACCTCGGTGTCGAGCGGTTGGGACAGGACCTTGAGGCCCTTGCGGAGCCGTTGCTGCATGTCCTCGAAGAGCGCCGAGGGGCCGGCCGGAGCCGCCGTCTTCGCGTTGTCGCTCATGCCTTCCTCCTTGCCATCTCGCCTTTGAGCGCCTCGAGCTCGTTTCCCTGCGCCTTGACCGTGCGACGAAGCGCCACGAGCTCCTGCTCCACCTCGTCCATCTCCTTGCGCGTGACGACCGGCGTGGCCCGAAGCTGCTCTTCCATGAGGTCCTGGGCGGCCTTATACAGATCGAGCGTGGCCGAAAGCGTCGTGCGGATGGCCGCGGCGAACCGCTCGGTCTTGAACAGCTCGAAGACCCGCTTCTCGGTTTCCTTGACGAGGGCCTCGTAGAACTCCCCGAACTCCTCGACCGTTGTCTCGCTCTTGAGAAGCGCGCCGAGCCGGCCCGACACCGCCTCGAAGGCCTCGCGCGCCGGGATCTGCATCTCGAGCGCGAACTCCAGGCTCGCGCCCTGCCAGCGGAACATCGCATCCACGCCCTTCCACAGGAGGTCGTACTTCTCGCGCGCCGGTCCCACGCTCGGGATCTTGACGAAGCGTCCGACCGTCTCCTCGTAGGCCTCCATCCACGCCTTGTGGAACTGCTCGACCACCTCTGCCGACGGCGCGCGCCCGGCGAGCTCCGCGGACCGCTGCGCGAGCTTGGTCATGGACTCCTGCCATGGCTTATAGAAGCTCCGGTAGAACTCACGGAACGCGTCCACCGAGCCCATGATGTGCCGGACGATCGCCGCCGGATCCGCACCCAGGTTCTTGCCGGCCTCGCCCGCGCCGAACGAGAACAGGGAGGCCCAGCGCTTCGTGAAATCCTCGACGATCTCGCGCCATGCACCGAAAACCTTCTCGGTCGCCGCCCCGGAATCCGCACCTGAGCTCGAGGCGCGCGACCACGCGTCGAAAAGGCGGTTGTATGAGCCGAACGCAGCCAAGGCGTGCGACAGGGGCGACGCATCCGGCCACGGATTCCCTTCGGGGCTCCACATCTTGCACCATGAGGCAAACGGATCTCCCCCTCCTGTCTCCCCCTGCTTGCCGCCCTTGAGCGCCTCCATCCAGGATTTCTGCAATGCAGACCAAGCCGCCATCGGATTGTCCATGGCTAGACGTCCTCCTCTTGAGTTTTCGCCGGCAGTATGCCCACCCTTTTTGCATAACTATTGTAGGGGAGATGGCGAAGTCAAGCCCGAGGATCGTTTTTTTAGGCCATTTTTCGGGATATCATCTATTCGTCCGCGGCCGCGAGGAGCTTCCTGGCCTCGCGATCGTCCGGGTGATCCATGAGGACCCGCTTCCACTGCGCGATCGCGCGCGCCTTGTCGCCCTTGGTCAGGAACACCTGCCCCAGGAAGTTGCGGAAGCGGGCGTTGCCGGGCCGCGCCGCGAGCGCGGTCTCGACCTGCCGCACGGCTTCGTCGAAGCGCCCTTGCTCGAACGCCACCCGGCCCATGCCGAAGATCGCGGCCGAGGACGCCGGATCCGCGCGCAAAGCCTCGGCGTAGAGCGTGACGGCTTCATCGAGGCGCATGCGGCGCAGGGCCTCGTCGGCCCGGGCGAGAAGTGGGGCCGCGGCCTCGGCGGCCGGGGGCGGCGCGACCTTCGGTGGTCTCAAAGGCTCCTGCGGAACGGGCGGCGCAAAGGGCGCCACGGGCGGCCCGTCGAGCACGGCGCCGATGCCGTCGACGCGCGCGCGCTGCGGCGCGGGATCGATCTTCTCCGCGGGACGAGAGGGCTTCGAGGCCGGATCGGCCAGGTTCACCATCACCGTGGCGGCGATGGCGGCGATGACCGCGGCCGCGAGCCAAGGCAGGAACCTCCTCGCCGAGGCCGACCGCGAGAGCGCCACGGTCTCGCCGGCGCGTTGCGGCAGAAGCGCCCGCAGGGCCCGCGACATCTCGACCGCGGATTTGTAACGCCGCTCCGCGTGTCGCGACAGGGCCTTCATGCACACGGCCTCGAGCTCGGCGGGAATCGTCCTGTCGCCGGTCAACCTGCGCGGCGGCACGAGCTTGTCGTGCATGACCTTGTGCAGCGTCTCGGCCACGGTGCGGCCTCGGAAGGGCGTCCGGCCCGTGAGCCCCTCGTACAGGATGACCCCGGCCGCATAGATGTCGGATCTCCCGTCCTGGCCCGTGCCGCGGATCTGCTCGGGCGAGATGTAGTCCACGGTGCCGCAGATGTGGCCGGTCTTGGTCAGCGACTGCTCCTCGTCCTCGAGGCCCGTGCGCTTGGCGATGCCGAAGTCGAGGATGCGCGCCCCGCCAGGCGTGAGCACGATGTTGTCGGGCTTGAGATCGCGGTGGATCACCCCCGCCTGGTGGGCGGCCTCGAGCCCGTCGCACACCTCGGCCATGATGCGGACGAGATCCGCGGCCGGGACCGGCCCCTTGCGGATGAGCGCGCTGAGCGGCTCGCCCTCGAGCAGGTCCATCACCAGGTAGTGCCAGCCCTCGCTCGTGACCCCGAAGTCCGACACGCCCACGATGTTGGGGTGGCCGAGCGAGCCCGTGATGCGCGCCTCCCTGCGAAAGCGCTCCACCGTGGCCTTCTCACCGAGCACGATGTCGTGCAGGACCTTGACCGCCACGCGCCGCGTGAGCCCGAGGTGCTCGGCCTCGAAGACCTGGCCCATGCCGCCCTCGCCGATGCGCCGGATGATGTGGTAGCGGCCGTCGAGCACGGTCCCGGGGCCGAGCGCGCTCTCCTGCGCCGCGCCCGCGAGGCTCATGTGCGCCTCCTGGCCCAGCATGTCGCGCACGAGCCGCGCCTCGCGCTCCCGGTCGTCGTGCCCGAGATCCTTGGCCCACGCGGCGAGATCGTCGGGCGGGTGGCCGGTGACGTGCTCGCCCATGACCGCGATGAGCGCCTCGCGCATGGCGGACGCGCCCTCGAAGCGGAACGCCGGATCCGGGTTGAGCGCCCGTGCCAAAAAAGCGTCGAGCACGCCCGGCATGGACTCCACGCGAAACGCGATGGTCGGCGGCACCCACGGCGCCTCGTCGTCGGCCACCTCGGGCGGCGGCTGCCCCGCGAGCAGCGACCAAAGGGCCAGCGCCACGCCCCACAGATCCTCGGCCGCGGCGTTCGGACCCGAGCCCGAGCCGGTGTGGGCGTATCTCCCTCGCGCGCTGCGCAACCGCGCGTTGGTGCGCTCGTTCACGATGGCGTGCAGGGCCGAGCCGAAGTTGGTGAGCTTGACCTCGCCGCGATACGAGACGAGGACGTTCCCCGGCCGAACATCCCCGTGACGCGCGCTCATGGGTCGGCCGTGGATGTCCTCGCGGGTGTGCACGTAGTCGAGGCCGCGCAGCATCTCGGACGCCACGTGCGCCGCGAGCTCCCACGGCCAGGGCGCCTGCCTGCGCCTCGCGAGATCGATGAGCCGATCGAGGGAGAGCCCCTCCACGTGCTCGCGCGCCACGAACGGGATCTCGCCCTCCGTCCCCACCTCCATGATGCGCACCACGTTGTCGCTCGACAGCCGCGACAGCGCGCGGGACTCCTCGGAGAAGAGGGCCACGAACTCGGCCTCCTCGGCCACGGCGGGGTAGATGCAGCGCACCACGCGAAGCTGGTCCACGCCCTCGTCGACACCCCACAGCGCGAGGAACTCCTCGCCGATGGGATCCGTGGCGAGGCGCGAGATGAGCATGTGGCGGCCGAAGCGGACCGGCATCTCCTTGTCGCTGAACGAGAAGCAGGTGCTCGCGCGGCGCTCTCCCATGCGCTAGACCCCGAGCGCTCCGAAGAAGCCGTCGTCGAACGCGGGCAGGGCCACGCGGCGCTCGCGCACGCCGATGCCGAGGCGCACCATCTCGCGCGCGAGGGCGTCGCCGTCGATGAGGGCCACGGGCGGGAGGTTGGGCACGAGCGCTTCGGCGCGGGCGCGCTCGGACACGCTGCCGGTGGTCACGATGAGCCCGCTCATGGCGTCGTAGTGGTGCAGCGTGCCGCGCAGATCGGTGACCGTCCGGTCGCCGAG
Source organism: Deltaproteobacteria bacterium (assembly GCA_028713995.1). Taxonomy (GTDB): domain Bacteria; phylum Myxococcota_A; class Polyangia; order JAAYKL01; family JAAYKL01; genus JAQTNF01. The sequence goes on from JAQTNF010000029.1 coordinate 25,936, forward strand.
CGGCTCCTCGGGCGGGTTGCGGCGCAGCACGACCGCGGTGCGGAAGCGGCCGCCGTGCCTGCGATCCTGGACCGACAGGTGGAACTCGTCCTTGCCGCCGCGCTCCACGGGCGTCATGACCCCGAAGCCGGAGCGGCGCAGGTACACGGTCATGACGCGCACGAAGCCGTCCATGGGCAGCGTCTTCACCTTGCGCAGGACCTGGCGCTCCGCGAGGCGCGCGAGCCGCTCGGTCGCCTCGGCCACCTGCCGTTCGAGGGCCACGATCTCGGTGGACACCTCGCGCTCGGCGAGCGCCCAGCCGCTCCTGTGCTGCACGAACCTGGGGCGCAGGCCGCGCGACTCGCGCTCGAGCCCGTCCGCGGCGAGCAGTGCGTCGACCAGGATCGACCGCGACCGGTCGCCCTCCCCTGCGGCGCCTGCCTTGCCGAAGAACGTCTCGGCGAGCTGGATCGCGGGAACGGGACGCGGCTGGCTGCGCAGGAGGGCTTCGGCCTGATCGGCCAGGTCGCGGGATGCCTCGCGGTGCGGCTCAGGCGCCTTGGGCGCTTCCGACATGCGGGGCTCGCCCTGTGCAGCCGTCGCAGGCGGCGGAACAGGGACCGCCCGCCCGGAGACGCCCTCGGCGATCTGGATCCGGGCCTGGGGCTGCGGCGGGCCCTGCACCGCGTCGGGCTCGCCGGACCGCTTCTTGCGGCGCCTGCGCTTGCGCTTCCTGCCCTGTCCTTCCTCGCCATTTGGCGGACCCGCGGGCTCGGCCGATGCCGCCGGGTGCTGCGGCGCGACGTTCTCCACGGGCGCGGGTCTCGCAACCGGCGCGGGCGCGGGCCTGTCCCTGGGCGGCTGTTCGGTCCTGTCCTTGAGTGGCTGCGCGGGCTTGGCCTTCTGCGGCTGCGCGGGCTTGGCCTTATGGGGCTGCGCGAGCTTGTCCCTGGGCTCCTTCTGCGGCTGGGCGGGCTTCTCCTTTTGCGCTTGCGGCGACGGCCCGGGCGCCTTGCCGCCCCACTCGGCGAGGCCGAACACGCTCGGCCCGGTGCGCACCACCGGCCCTTTGCCCCGACCCTTGGTCACCACCGCCGACAGGCACGTGGCCATGGTCTGCTGCGGCGTCTTGCCCACATGCGACAGAAGGTCGAGGGCTACGGCCCTCTCCGCGATTTCCTTGGCGTGCATCGGCCGGCCCTCGCGCCTCATCACCTCGAGCGCGGCCTCCAGGAACGTCATGATTCACCCTCCTTAGAAGCGCCCGGCTTACCTCAAGCGAGACGCCTGCCGCATCATGCCCCGAACGCACGGCTTTGGCCAGGAAACGGCGGCAGGCCCGGGTGCTGCATCCGCTGCACGGTGGACGGGGTCCCAATCAGCCCGACCTCGGCCGGCGAGGAGTGTATCCACTACGCCAGCAACTGCGGATCTTCCGGAAATGGTGCCGATATCCTCGTTTGATTCCGAAAGGATATCAATCAATACCTCATGTGGCTTGACAACAACGAGGACCACATCCCATCGCGATCACCGCGGACAGCAGCACAAACAGCGCAGGCACCCCCGACCCCACCCACTCCGACGACCACAACCCGAGCACGGCGCCGTTCCAGGTCGCAGCCAGGACGAACCAATAAGCAAACGCGGCCGCGAGCCCGAGGGCGATGAGGCCGACCTCCTCCAGCCTTCGCGCGGTGAGGCCCAGGGCAAGGCCGAGGATCGGGAGCACGAGGCACGACAGCGCGAGAGCGCTCCGTAATCCTTGTTCGGCCTCGAGCGGAGCCGTGTCCCGGCCAGCAGCCTTCTGGGCCGTGATGGCCGCGGCCAGACGACCCGAAGGGAGTCCGGCCCCGACAAAGAGACCTCCCGCGACCGGGAAACGCGAGGCGTCGGCGATGCCTCGCAGCGACTCCCGTGACACCTCGTTCCGCCATCCCCTGCCCGTTCGCCAGACCTGCCGCGCCCCGTCTCCGGACGGAGTCGAGAAGACGAGGGGGAGGCCCTTGTCGCCACGCTCGATGATGACCCCCTCGCGGCAACCCGGGCCGCCATCGCAACGGACGAGCGCTCGCCCCGCCTTGGTCCAGAGGGATTCTTCCGAGAACGCCCGCGTCGTCGGTCCGGCCGCGGCCTGCCAGCGCTCGAGGCAACGCGGAACGAGCTCGCGGCTCAAGGGCGCGGACAGGAGAGCGCCCGCGAACGGTGCAAGGAGGAGCCACGGCGCGAGGCGCGCGGGGGAGATACCCGCTGAAGCGAGCGCATCCCACTCTCCTCTCTTCCGCAGCGACGCGAGCGCGAGGAGCACGCCCACGAGGAGCGCGAGCGGCAGCGCCTGGACGATCGCGGTCGGCAGGCGCAGGGGATAGGACGCGAACGCCTTTGTCGCCTCCATGCCGAAGGATTGCGAGGTCTCGACCACGTCCACGGCGGCGTAGACCGCAACAAGGAGGACGAGAGCGGCTGCGCTTCGCGCGAGCACGATTGCGACGAGATAACGGCCTACGCGCACCGGACCTCGCCCTTTCAGCTGCGTCGCTCGGCGATGATGGCGAGCAGGGCGGAGTCGGCGCCGAAGAACGCGCCCGGCGTGGCGTGGTGTCCGGAGAGCTTGGTCACGACGAAGCCCGCGTTGTGCAGCATCATCCCGAGCTCGTGGAGGCTGTAAAGGCGCACGACCGAGTTGTGCTTCACCTGACGGCCGGTCCCTTCCATGATCAACGTTCTCGAGACGTACAGCCGGCTGTTGATGAAGTTGAAATCGGTCTCTTCCATGCACACGCAGCCGTCACCCATGAACCAGGTCAGGTTGGGTTGCCTGCCGAGCAGATGGTCGCGGTTGGCAACTTCGAGCAGCAACGGCGCGCGCGGCTTGAGCGCCCTGTGAATCCCTTCGAGGACCTTGGCGTTTGTCTGGTCGTCGAAGTAGCCGAAGCTCGTCCCCACGCAGTAGATGGCGTCGAAGGTCTGGTCGAACCGGAGATCCCGCATGTCGCCTTGGATGAAGTTGATCTTCTGGCCAGCCTCCTGCGCGAGATCCCCGGCGCGCGCCAGCATGGGCAGCGACAGATCGACGCCGACCACCCGGTAGCCGCGCTTGGCCATGGCCACCGCGTGCCGGCCCGGGCCGCAGGCCAGATCCAGGATCAGGCTGTCCTTGGGCGCGCCGATCATCTGCTCGACGAAATCGGTCTCGCGGCGCGTGTCGCGGCCCGCATACTTGGGCGAGAGCGCCAGGTAGTCGTCGTTGAAGATCTCGGCCCACCATTCGCGCCGCTCGCGCTTGCGCTTGCGCATCCTGGCCCGAGCGGGCACGGCCGGGGCGCTCTGCCTCGCCGCCGGCTTCTCCACGATCTCCTCGACCTCGGCCAGATCGAGCTCCTCCTCGCTTTCCTCGGGAGTGATATCCTCGGCCTCGGCCAGGTCGAGGGACATCTCCTCCTCCGCCCCCGGGGACGCCGTTTCGTCGGCAGGGTGGAGCTTGAGCGTGTCGAACACCATCTCGGGCGTGCCGAAGTCGAACACCGACGCCAGATCGGGCCCCTCGACGTGCGCCGCAATCGACGTCGGGGCCTCGAGCGCAACCTCCGGCGCCGCCTCGACGAGCGCCGATCCCGGCTCGGGAACGGCCGCATCCGGGTCCACGACCATCCCCTGATGGAGATCCATGATCTCGTCGTCTTCGCCTGTCGCTTCGACCGCAATCGGCTGGGGGGCCTCCACGGACCAGCGATCGGGGCTCGTTGCCGCAATCGGGGAATCCTCCGTGATGTCGGGCTCCTGCGCGATCGTCGGCTCCTCGGACTGGGGGGGGGCCGGCGCCGGGATTTCCTTTTCGACCTTCTTCGCCGACGGAGTCGCGGTCCCGAGCCTCCTGATGGGCATGGCCATCACGGCCACGGCCGACTTGTGCGGGACGTAGGACCTGGCATCCGGCCGCGACTCCCTGGCGGCCTCCTCCTCGGGCTCCTCCTCGCGGGGCTTGGGCGTGGCGAGCAGCTTGAACGGCCCGGAAAACGGCGACACGGGCTGCGAAGGCGCCGTCGAGCCCCTGAGGCTCTCCCTGGCTCGCGGAGGCTCCTCGGCCTTGGTTCCCGTATCGCGTTCCGTGGCTTGAGGGGCTGCCGGCGGCACGGACGTCATGTCCTCGGTCAACTCGAGGATGTCCTCGTCTTCGCGGTCTTCGCCCATCTCAGCTCCTCGACCCCGCCTTCGGTCCGGTTCGCGCGCCCGTCCTGCCCAACCTGCGCCCCATGGAAACCAGGCCCACGGCCGCGGACGGATCCACCTCCACCGCGCCCTTCGCCCACAGCAGCACCACCGTGGAGCCCAGGCGAAAGGCGCCAAGCTCATCGCCCCGCGTCAGGGGCGCGGGGGGCATGCACCGGCGCTCCTTGACGACATCCCCATCTCCCGCCGCGCCGGCCATGAAGCTCGTCTCGATGTTTCCCACACCGAACGCCGCGACCATGACGATGGCCAGGTCGAGCCCTCCCTCGGTGCGCATGTGAAACACCATCCGTTCGTTCTTCCCGTAGACCCCGCTCACCCGCCGCTCGGCCCACGCGTTCACGGGATAGCGCGCGCCGGGCACATGGCGCACCGCGGCGAGCACTCCGTCCGCGGGCGCGTGGACCCGGTGGTAGTCCCTGGGGTGCAGGTAGATGACCATGAAGCCGCCGCCGCGAAACGCGCGCCCGGCCTCCTTGTCGCCGAGGAGCGCCCCCACGTCGTAGGTGCTGCCCTTGACGCAAAGCTCGGTCCGGTCGCCCGCGTCGACGTCGCCCAGGCCCCGCACCGCACCGTCGCACGGGCTCACGAGCGCGTCGCGATCCTGGCAGATGGGACGCGATTCGGGCCTGAGGCGCCGCGCGAAAAAGTCGCCGAAGCTCTCCCATCCCCCGGACGGCTCCAGCCACTCGCGGGCGTTCGCGCCGACCCCGATTGAATAGGCATGGACGAGCGGGGACAGGATCGTCCGCGGCAGCGGGATATCCGCTACGCGTCCGAGAAGGCGGCTCGCCTTTCTTGCCATGTACGTGGCGAAAACCCGCTCCATCGGCCCTCCACACCCTTAAAAAGGGCTAAAAACAGCCTATCATAGACGGGATTTCGAGGGGTATCAATCGAGGAAGCGCGCGAAGAACCGGTTTACCCCGTGGTCGGCGGCATGGGCGTCGGTCACGAAGTCCGCGAGGGCGAGGAGCTCCCCGGGCGCGCCCTTCATGGCCACGGAGATCCCGGCGACCTCGAACATGGGCAGGTCATTGAGCCAATCACCGACGGCCATGATGCGTTCGCGAGGCACGCCAGTGTACGTCGACACCCTGTCGAGGCCCGTGCCCTTGGTGTCGTCGCCGGCGCGCACCTCCAGGTGGGTGAGCGGAAAACGCTCCGAGGGGTAGATCTGCGCCGTCACGTCCGGCAAGGCGCCGACGTCCTCCCGGACGCGCTCGAGCGCACCCCTGTCCCCCACCATGTGGAGCATGGTCACGTCCGCGACGGCCGCGCGGGCGAGGCTCTCCACGCGCTCGTAGATCCTGTGGCCCCAGGCCGAGATGGCCCGCACGTGCGTCTCGGGCGCCTCCTCGTGCACCACCTTGTCTGGCTGGATGAAGAAGGCCGAGGCGCCCTGCGGCTTGAGCGCCAGGATGCGCGCCACGGTGCAGGCCGGGATGGCGCGGTGGTAGAGATAGGAGCCGTCCGGGCTCAGGACCAGGGAGCCGTTGTGCGCGATGAGCGGGGCGTTCGCGCCGATGCGGGAGCCGAATTCGAGGCACGAGTAGGCCGCGCGACCCGAAGCGATGGACACGAGCACCCCGCGCGCCTTGAGCGCCGCGATCGTCCCGAGCGCCGAGCCCGGGATGTCCTTGCGGTCGTCAAGCAGCGTTCCGTCGAGGTCGAATGCCACGAGATCGAACGGCAGCATCTTGCGGGTCTGCGGCATGGCGAATGGCCATAGCATCGCGGTGCGGCCCCGTAAAGGAACGGGTGAAAAGCTCAGAAGAAACGCTCGGCCAGCCCGTCCGCGAGCAGCATGCCGCGGAGAGTGGGCACGAGGCGCGTCCCCACCATGACGGTGAGCCCGCGGTCCACGAGGCTCTCGGCCTCGCTCGTCCACGCGTCCCTTCGGCTCACGGGCACGAGCGAGAGGGCGTGCGCGAGGTCGACGCCATCCGCGGTGCGCAGCCCGAGCATGACGAGCTCCCGGGCATGACATTCAGGCGCGATGTCCTCAAAGAACACATCGCGTCCGAGACCGCCCATCGGGTTCGAAGTGGCGTTCGTTCGCACGGCCTCGATGTAGGATGATACGTCCGCGGAGTTGGCGTAGCGCCTCCGGGCGCCGTGCGCCGTCAAGAAGCCGTGCGCCCCTGCGCCGAGCCCGACATACGCGCCGCCGCGCCAGGTATGCTCGTTGTGTCGGCAGCGATGTCCCGGCCGCGCGAAGTTCGAAACCTCGTACCGCTCGAAGCCGTACGCTGCGAACGCCTCGCCGAGCGCGCGCCACAGGTCGGCCATGTCGTCCTCGTCCGGCAGGGCGAGGTCGCGGGTCGCGGCCATGCGGCCGAGCTTTGTGCCAGGGGCCACGGTCAGCTCGTACGCGGACACATGGTCCACGCCCAGATCCGCGAGCTCGCGCGCCTCTGCGAGCAGGCCGTCGACGGTCTGGCCGGGGGTGCCGTAGATGAGATCGCCGCCGACCGACGAGGCCCCGGACGTCCGGGCCATGGCCACCGCGGCCCGCGCCTGAGCGCTGTCGTGCCTGCGCCCGAGCCAGCGCAGACGCGCGTCATCGAGGGACTGCACGCCGATGGAGAAGCGCGTCGTCCCGGACCCGACGAGATGCCCGAACCAGCCCGGGGCGGCGTCGCCGGGATTGACCTCGACCGTCACCTCCCCTGCCCGCTTCGCGCCGACGAGGCCCAGGATCGCGGCCAAACGGTCCGCGGGCCACAAGGACGGCGTGCCTCCACCCACGTACACCGTGTGCGCCGTCTCGCCACCGAGCGCGTGCGCGCGGCTCTGCCACTCGGCCGTCAGCGCCTCGGTGTATTCGTCGAACGGGATGGCCTCGGGCTCGGACGACGCGAAATCGCAGTACGGGCACCGCGAGCGGCAGAACGGCAGGTGCACGTAGACCGAACAGGGATCCATAACCGAGCATGGTATCAGGCCGCGCCTTAGCCCTCAAACCATTGACGGCCTTGGACGCGGTCTGTACCGTGGCCCCCATGCCTCTGCCTGTGCTCATCCTGTCGTGCCCCGCGGACGCGGGATCCTCTGTGCATCGCAGGCTGCTCGGCCTCGCCGCCGGGGAACGGCTCCTGCTCGCCCTGCAGCACGCAGGGGTGGAACGCGCATGGATCGCCGGCGCGGGCGTGCGGCCGGTCTCGAGCCGATCCGCGCTGCAGCCCGTGGACGCTCCCGCGCAAGCGCCCGCCGAAGCCGCGAACGGATTCCTGGTCATTCCCGCGGATCTGACCTTCGACCGTCGTTTGCTCGCCGACCCCACGAGGCTCGGCGCCGACCTGCCGATCCGACTCCTGCCCGGGAGCGCCTGGGACGACGCGGTCTCGAACCCGGCAGGTCTGCTCGCCGAACTCGGCGTCGGCCGCGCGGGGGACGGCCACGACTTCGCCATCCGCGCGATCGATCGGGCTTCGGCCAAGCTCGCGATCCGCTCGCTGCTGCTCTCACTGCGCAAGCCCGCGGACGGCTTCATCTCGCGCCATTTGAACCGCCACATCTCGCTCTTCGTGACGCGCTTCATCGTGGACACCGGCATACGTCCCAACCATCTGACCGCGTTCATCATGCTCTTCGGCGTGGCCGCAGCCGTTCTCGCCGCCGTGGCCGAGCCGTGGTGGACGCTCGTGCTCGCGGGGCTCTTCTTCCAGACGCAGTCCGTGCTCGACGGCTGCGACGGCGAGATCGCCAGGCTCACGTTCCGCTTTTCAAAGCTCGGCCAGTGGCTCGACACCATCGGCGACGACGCGACCAACTTCCTCTTCTGTCTGGGGCTCACGATCGGCCAGGCGCGCCTCATGCATTCCGTCCCGGTGCTGGCGCTCGGGCTCGCCACGTTCGCCACCCAGTGCGGCATCTCGTTCGTGTTCTATCGCCGTCTCATGCGCATGGGCACGGGCGACCTCCTGGCCTACCCCTACCTGCTCGGCGAGGCCGCGGGCACAGGTCCATCCGGCCGCATCCTGGCGGCGGCGCGCGCCGCGGGCCGCAGGGACTTCTACGTGTTCGTCATCGCGCTCGTGACCGCATTCCAGCTTCCACTCGCGGGGCTCGTCATGTTCGCGGCCGGCACGTTCCCCACTGCGATCGGCGTCTACGTGAACGAGAAGAGGATTGTGCGGGCCGAACGGCTCGCTCAGTCGAGCAGCTCCCAGTAGGGATAGCCTTCCTCGCGCGCGGTGCCGTCCGGGCCCGGCATGGGCTCGCACGCCGCGAGCAGCACGTCGTCCGCGCGCAGGTTCGAGCCGGGTCTCACGCGCATGAGGATGCTCACCACGCTGCGCGCCGCGTCGTCGAGGGACTCGAACGAGGCCCCGTTTCCAACGCGCTTGCCGATGTACTTGCGACCCTCGATGGTCACGGTCTCGAGATAGGCGGGATCGAGCAGGAACACGCGGTCGCTCTCGCGGCAGCGGGCAAGCCCTCCTGCCACGTCGTCGGTCACCTCGAACCCGACGAAGATGATTCTCTCGGAAGCCATGGTCGGGAAAGGAGGCTACCAGGCCAACGTGCTGGCCCTGCGCAGGCGCGGAACAAGTTGGACCTCGCGCTCGAACCTCTCGCAATCGAGGCAGGAGAACGAACGCCACCGCTTGGCGGACGCCTCGTTGAGACAGCGGTCATAGTTCTTGCAGTCGTCCCGACGATGCAGGGAGATTTCGCGGATATCCAACGTCTCTTCGAGCTTCTTCATGACACCACCTCTCGGCCTCACGCCCCACCCGGAGTTTAGAAGTATAGTCCCATTGAACTTCCCGCGCAAATGTTTCGCTGGGCATTGATCTCGGCGCGCTAGACGACCTTGCCCACCAGATCCGCGGGGCGAATTCCCCTGTCGATACAATATTTTTCCAGATCATCGATGATGTGGATTGCCGCGCGCGGATCCGCGAAGCTGGCCGTGCCCACCTGGATCGCCGAGGCGCCCGCCAGGAGGAACTGCAAGGCGTCATCGAGGCAGGTGATTCCGCCCATGCCTATGAGCGGGACATCGACCGCGCGCGCCACCTCGTACACCATGCGAACGGCGATGGGTCGGATGGCCGGTCCGGACAGTCCCCCGGTGCGAGTTGCGAGCCTGGGGCGTCTCGTGGAAACGTCAATGACCATGCCGCGGATGGTGTTGATGAGAGAGATCGCGTCGGCTCCGGCCTCGGCTACGGCTTTTGCCACACCGCCCAGATCCGAGGCTTCGGGCGAGAGCTTTACGATCACGGGCAGCCTGGTGGCCTCGCGCACGGCCCTGGTGGCGGCCGCGGCCGGCTCCGGGCGCGCCCCGAAGTGCATGCCACCCTCCTTCACGTTCGGGCACGAGATGTTCACCTCCAGGGCGGCCACACCCGGCACCTCGTCGAAGCGGGCCGCAAGCTCGGCGAATTCCTCCGCCGAAGTGCCGTAGATGTTGGCCACGACCGTGGCGCCCGCATCGCGCAATCGGGGCATCTTGTCGCGCACGAACGCCTCGAAGCCCACGTTCTCGAGGCCGATGGCGTTCAACATGCCTGACGGCGTCTCGCAGATGCGCGGCGGCGGGTTACCCGGCCGGGGCAAAAGCGAGATGCCCTTGACGCAGATGCCCCCGAGCCGGGACAGGTCGACCATGTCCTCGTACTCGAGCCCGTAGCCGAAGGTGCCCGAGGCCACGAGCACGGGATTTGCGAGGCGCAGGCGGCCCAAGGTCACGGCCAGGATGTCGCTCACCTTTTGCCTCCGTACACGAGGGTCGCGTCGAAGACGGGCCCGTCGCAGCACACGCAGCGGTAGGTTCCGTCCGCCATGGTCACGGCGCAGCCCCGGCACGTGCCGAGCCCGCACGCCATGCCCGACTCGAGGGCCACCTCGCAGGGCGCATTCTCTTCCAGCGCCACGCGGGCCACGACCTCGAGCATGGGGCTCGGCCCGCACGCATAGACGCGCACCCTTCCGTGGCCGGTCATGGCGCGCGCGAGGGCTCCGGTGACGAGCCCCTTTTCGCCCCGCGAGCCGTCCTCGGTGGTCTCGACGAGGTGCGCGGCTTTGCGGATCTCTTCGCACATCACGAGATCGGCCGCGGTCCGGGCTCCATACAGGAACAGGGGCCTGCGCGGCGCGAGCGACGCGGCCAGGAACACGAGCGGCGCCACGCCCACGCCGCCCGCGACGAGCACGGGACGCTCGTCCTCGTCCGGATCGGTGAACCCTTTGCCGCACGGGCTAAGGACGGTCAGGCTGTCGCCGGGCAGCAGCTTCGCGAGCCGACGCGTGCCCTCCCCCACGACCCGGACCAGGATCGCCGCGCGCTCCCCCGCCTCCACCAGCGAGAAGGCCCGCGGCAGGAGCGGCGCCGTGCCCCAGTCGCCGCGCACCATGGCGAACTGCCCGGGCCGCGCCTCGATGGGCCGCTCGGCCGAGAAGCGCAGGAGGGCGTACCCCGGGGCAAGGACGCGCACCTCCTCCACCCGCGCGACGCGGGAGTCCATGTTCCTAGAAGCCTTCCCTGAGATCGGAGATGTTCTGCTCGATCTTGGCCATGTTGGCCTGGTTCTGCAGCTCGGGCGGCGCTTCCCTGTAAACCTGCATGGCCTGCTCCCACGCGCTGCGGGCGGCCGGCTTGTCGCCGATCTCCTTGTAGATCGCGCCGAGGTTGTTGAGCGCGATGGCCGCCTTGACCTTGGAGTTTCCCGAGAAGCGCAGGTAGACGTCGATGGCCGCCTTGTAATGGGTGATGGCGCCGTCCTTGTCGAGCAGCTTGTAGGCCAGATCCGCCGCGTAGAAGTGCGCCTCGGCCCGATCGATGACCACGAGGTTCGCCTCGTCGAGCACGCGAGCGGCCTCGGAGTACTCGTCATACGCGCCCTGGGTGTTGCCGTCGGCGATGGCGCTTCCCGCGGATTCCATGCGCGCCTTGGCCTCGAGCTCCGCCGCCGGAGGACCGGCCTGTTCCTTGCTCCCTTCCGCGCCGCCCACGCTGTCCGAACCTCCCGGTTGCGCCGCGCCGCATCCGGCCGCCAGCGCCGCGACGAGCGCGATCACGCCCCACAGCTCCTTGTCGATGAAGCTCGTCATAGTCGCCTCCTCTCGCCGAAAAACCTTGGACCCACGTATATCAACCAGCCGCCATTTTTGATAGAGGGAGCGACCGTGGACGATCGCACCGCCATCGAGGATGATCCGGGCCTCCCAGGCTCGGCTTTCGCCGCGAGCTGCCGCGAGCGCTTGACCGAGGCGCGCGCCCTGCGCGACCGGATTGCGGGGATCGACGGCCCCGGAACCGCGGCGGGCGTTCTCGCCCCCCTGAACGACCTCGGCATCGAGATGGACGGGGTGCTGGCGGGCTGCGAGCTCTACGAGAGCGTCCACCCGGATGAGGGAGTGCGCAAGGCCGCCGAGATCGTGAAGCAGGAGGCCACGAAACTCGCGTCCGAGCTGTCCCTCGACCGGAAGGTGTTCCGCGCCGTGTCGTCCGTCGATCCTGCCCCGCTCGCCTGTGCCCCGGAAGCCGAGCGCTTCCTCGCCCACACGCTGCGCGACTTCCGGCGTGCGGGCGTCGATGCGGACAGCGCCACGCGGACGCGCATCCAGGAATTGAACGAGGAGCTCGTGGTCCTGGGCCAGGAGTTCAACCGCAACATCCGAGAGGACCGGCGCGAGATCCTGCTCGACGGGCCCGCAGACCTCGCCGGGCTGCCCGAGGATTACGTGGCGTCCCACGCGCCCGGCGCGGACGGGAAGATCCGCGTCACGACCGACACCCCGGATCTGGCGCCGTTCATGACCTACGCGCGCAACGGGCGCGCCCGGGCCCTGCTCCACGCCTTGAACCTGAACCGCGCGTACCCGAGGAACATCGAGGTGCTCTCGCGCATCCTCGTGCGGCGTCACGAGCTGGCCCGCCTGCTCGGCCACGACAGCTACGCGTCCTACGCCGCCGAGGACAAGATGATCCGCACTGCGGACGCCATCGCCGATTTCGTGCGCCGTATCGCGGACGACTCCCGGGAACGCATGTGGCTCGACTACACCGCCATCCTCGAACGCAAGCGCGCTGACGACCCGTCCGCGATCGAGGTGCGCGACGACGAGAAGGCCTTCTACGGCGAGCTGGCACGGGCCGGGAAGGCGGGTTTCAAGTCGCAGGAGATCCGCCCCTACCTTCCCTTTTCGCGGGCCAAGGCGGGCGTGCTCGAGGTCACGCAGCGCCTGTTCGGGCTCGAGTACCGCAAGGTGGACGAGCCCGCCTGGCACCCCTCGGTCGAGACCTTCGACGTGTACGATGACGGCGAGCGCGTGGGCCGATTCCTGCTCGATCTGCATCCGAGGGACGGCAAGTACAAGCACGCGGCCATGTTCCCGATCCGCTCGGGCGTCCTTGAGCGCCAGCTCCCGGAGGCGGCGCTCGTCTGCAACTTCCCGGACCCCGGTGCGTCGTCGGGCCCGGCCCTGCTCGAGCACGGCGATCTCGTCACGCTCTTCCACGAGTTCGGCCACCTGCTGCACCACATCCTGGGCGGCCGGCGGCGCTACGTGCGCTTCTCGGGCGTGGCCACGGAGTGGGACTTCGTGGAGGTGCCCTCCCAGCTCCTCGAGGAGTGGGCGTACGACCCCGATTGCCTGGCCTCGTTCGCCGCGCATCATGAGACGGGCGCGCCCATTCCGCGCGAGATGATCGACCGGCTGAACGCGGCGCGCAGCTTCGGCCGCGGCCTGCGCGTGACCCAGCAGATGCTCTACGCCGCCGTGTCGCTCGAGTACCACGACCGCGACCCCGAAGGGCTCGACACCACGGCCCTGCTCGCGGAGCTCCAGAACCGCATGACCCCTTTTCGCCACGTGGACGGCACGCACATGCAGGCCAGCTTCGGCCACCTGGAGGGCTACTCGGCGCTCTACTACTCCTACATGTGGTCGCTCGCCATCGTGCGCGACCTGCTCGGCGAGTTCCGGCGCGCGGGGCTGTTCGCGCCCGACGTCGCCGCTCGCTACGCGCGCTGCGTGCTCGCGCCCGGCGGCTCCAAGGACGCAGCGGAGCTCGTGCGCGATTTCCTCGGCCGCGGCTACGACCTCGAAGCGTTCGGAACGTGGCTGGCCGAAGGCGCTCGGGGCAATGAGCCGGGACATCGTGACCCCACCTCGAGCGAGGAGAGACGGGCCGAGTGAGCCCACTTGTGGACACTACAGCGGATGTGGCTGCCCATGGCCGATCCATCGGCCGACGGGGAGGAAAGTCGCGTGAATAGCGCGCGCCCCAGCGCCTTGGTCCCGCGCTCGTCTATAATCTCGAAGATCGCGTGTTCCATATCACAAATACGACTATCAACCCATACGCAGAAGCCGCCGCCACTATTACGCCAATTGGAATCTCATGATAGAAATAAAGATATAGCCCAACCGCCGATATCGCGACATAACCTCCAATTGCCATCAATACCATTTTTCTAAAACGATAGGCTCTCCCCGTTCTGGTCGCCACGATTGCTATAATTACCAATCCTATCGATATCAGCAAATGGAGGACTAGAAATTTCAGATGGGTTTTCCGCAATGCATCGCATCCATCTTTATATCCCATATCACACGACATCTTCATCATTCTAATGTATTCTTTTGAATCTCTTTCAATTATCTCATCACCAGAATTATACAGCGCCACTATGTAGCAGGCTTGCGCTTCCCTATTTTCGCACGCCTTTTGATAATATCCATAAGCTTCCTTCTCCTTCCCCTCATCGTGGAGCGCCTGGGCCGCGAAAGAGCACGCATCCGCCCAACCATAGGAGCATCCCCTTTTCAGTATCGCAATGGCTCTCTTTGCGTCTTTTTCGATTCCGACAGCACCTATCTCGTATCTCCCTCCAGCTATTACGCATGCCGTCGGCTCTCCCATTTCACAAGATTTCTCATACAGTCCTTGCGCACGCCCTTCTTCCCCTGGTTTCTTCTCCAGGTAGACGGCCACGGCCATGCAACTTGCCGCAATGCCACGTGCACATGATTCTTCATGCTCTTTGACAAAAGCAAGCAACGACGATAGCGACCCCGAAGAATCCTCTTCTGCTGTTTCCGGAGTCCTCCCCGCCTCCCCTCCTGCTATTGCGTTAATAGAGAATAGCATAACAACCGCGATTGCCACGATGGTTTTAACTGTTATGCTATTTTCTCCACCACAGACACATATCCTATTTGCCATTTTACGTCCTATCATTTTGAGGATCTTCGCTCATAGCATCGGGTCGACAAAACTCCAGATTGCAAATTGACCATCCGCAATAGCATCCTGACATCTTTGGGCTCGGGAGAATCTGGATCTGTCATACCGCCAGCACTGCTTTGGGGCCTATCTTCATCCTCGTCCTTTGGAGGCGGAGCAGTTCTTCACTCTCAGTAGCCCTCCCATTTATTTTACAGAGGCATTATTGCCGTTTTTAGAAAAGCTATTGCACAATATATTGCATATGATTCAGCATATGATATCTTTCTTTTCTCCCATATTGTTACAATCAGTCTGTTCCATATCATCATTACCACGACGGCTCCAACAGGAAATACTATTATGCAGTCAACGACTGCAACAATCATCACATACTCCGAGCATTTTAATATGCTCATTATGTCTTCTAAATATGATGTCTTATCGATTTTATCGATAAACAGTCCATTGGCAAATGAGTATACTAGTATCAGCAACGTGGTAGTAATGTTAAATGCAATCATTCCAATTCTATCTCCCATACTGTTTGCCTACCCTTTCAAATGGTCAAGATGATTTCATGGGTCACTTCTTGATTCTCGACGACTCCACCACCGACTCGTCGCTCTCGTCGTACATGTGCTTGAGGGAATGCAGCCCGACCATCACGCGCGTCGGCACTCGTGGACATCGGGGTGCTCCTTGCAGTTTGTGTTGCAACTCACTGCTGAGCCCCCAATGTCCACATTGTCCATTTTTCGTCTGATCCCGAGAAGATGAGCCCTTCGGCGCGACCCCCGTTAGCCCAGGCCCCTCATGTCACCCCGGCGCGATCCGGAAGAACCCTCTTTCCCGCTTTCGTCTGCTATTTTCCGCATATATTTAGAGAATTCCATTATTGACATCGTTCTCACAATATATGCAATGACCATCGTCACACCGCTGAGCACAATTATAGCTATTTTCCAGCATATCATCATCAGATGATCCCTCGCAATTATTAACACTCCACTGTATTGTTCATCGGCATTTACCTTCATTTCAAGGACTCCATAAAAATTCTCTTTGCTGTAACCCGCCCCTGTTTGTATGTAGCCGCGATAGTGCTCTCTAATGCCCATTGCCATTATCCCACATATCATCGCATAGGAAACCACTATACTCACGCAGAACAACCTATGTCTCTTCTTCACATATATTTGTATTTTTGTTATTTGCTCGTCCTGCTTTTTCCCTATTTTATCCATTCTCTTTCCTCCCAACCTCTTCGCGGGGAATTTTTTTGTCCTATGATGCTACCGTGCCAACGGAATCAAGTTTGGCGGATTTTTCGTTTATTGTCACATTAGTTCGTTCGCGACCAGTCAGGTGGCATCGGGTCAACGAATCCCGGATTGTTGACATTCAGCCACTTGTATGGGTCGTCATATGGCACGTGCAGATCCCGTCTGAGGTACATTCTTCCATCGTCGCTTCCCAATATCTTCTTTTCTTTTGGCCTGAGCCAGAACCACTTCCGGAGGGGGATCTTGTCAAATGGATATTCTTCGATGTCTCGATCCTTTTCTTTGGTCTTGGGCTTCAGCATTCCCGTTCTAAGAAGCATTTTAACATCTTTGGGTTCATCTGAGTCTGGATCAGGCATGGCGCCTGGGTAGCTTGGTAAATCGCACTTCCCTGTTGTTGTCATGCATGCTTCTTTAATTTTATTGTCTTTCTCTGACATAATTATCTTGAGATAAGATAACTGTTGTCCATTTGACGCGTCTATATCTACTACAATGGCAACAGTATACCAGTTGCCGTCCTTGTCTTGATATCGCGTTTTGATAAACGTTCGCTCAATAGGAATAAGTTGTTGAGCGCCATCGACTGCGGTTCCCTGTATATAAATGCGCTCAGACCATTCCTTGTTCCTGTTCATTCCGTGCTTGTCGCTGGAAACTGCGTCCTGTACACGAGTTAGGATATTTTGCTGGTAGTTATAAATTGCATCAGATGCCATGCGACCAATGCCAGCCAATTTCCCGCCTCTGAGATCCTGGCCAGTCGTAGCCTGCCATGCGTACATTTGAGTTTCTTGCAACAAGTTTGAATATACCCAAAACACTGCGTGAACAATAAAAGGATAACGTCCTTCTGGATCTCTCCTGACATTCCCCATATTCCCCACATACGCATAACCATTCCCATAGTTCCCGAGGTCGCCCCAGATGCCGATGCTGTCGAGCGACAGGAAGCGACCGAGGCTGGGGGCGTAGTAGCGCGAGCGGTTGTAGTACAACCCGCTCTCGGGGTCGTACTCGCGGCCGGCGAAGCGGTACGGCACGTACACGTCCCCGTGGTCGGGGTCGGCCTCGTTGCCGTACA
>JAQTNF010000030.1:0-27129 GCA_028713995.1 Deltaproteobacteria bacterium
CAAACTGCCTTCCGGGTGAGGGCAGATGGCGACTACGTGATCTGGGAGGACGGCCAAGACATCGGCCTCCCGGACATCTGGGCTCACAAGATATCCACTGGCAAAACCTGGAACCTGACGAACCACCAGAGCGGTCAGTGGTTGCCTCGGATGGACGGAACGAGAGTCGTGTGGAGCGATCTGCGCAATGGACCCAACCCGTCATTGGACGGAAGCCTGGCGCACCAGGATATCTACATGCACGACTTCGTCACGGGCGAAACCACCGGGATCACCAACGCGAATTGGATCCACTATGGTCCGGACATCTCGGGCGATCGCATCGTGTGGGAAGACTACAGGGCCTGTTCGGATCCGAACAACAAGTATGATTGGGACGGCATTGACATCTGGACGTACGACCTCAAGACCAAGACCGAGCACCAGCTTACGAGCTACCCCGGGAGCGAGAGTGAGCCGCAGGTCGACGGAGACCGCGTCTATTATCTCCGTCAGGTTCCAACGACAGGCGTGTTCGCCATTTTCGTTCAAGAGCTATCGGCCCTGGGGCTGTGAAAACAGGTCTGAGGCGGGCCATGAGGGAAATAGGCCAACAGTCAGTCAGCTCCATGCTGCTTTTCTTGCTCGCGCTTATGGCGCCTGCTTGCAGCAGCTGCTCTGGAAAAGACATTTGCATGGAATGCGGCGATTTCGACGGCAACTACGGCACAGGTACCGGAAGCGGGAGCGACACGGGCTCGGACACGGGAACTGGCACGGTCCCGTCCTGCGAGAGCAGCCATACCACGCTCGAATGGAAGCCCCTGTCCCAGGGCATCGACTGCGGCCCGGGTTGCCGCCAGCTCACGTTCGAGGAGATTAACAACGTCACAGAATGGGCCGCAACCCACCGATACGTGGCCTACACCGATGACACCGAATACAAGATGCACGTCGTCGATGTGGATGCTGGATGCTACGCCGACGTAGAGAAGGAAATGAACGGGGACTATCCGGATATCAAAGGGAATAGGCTGGTTTTCGTGGACAACGACTATGGCGATCCGTTTCGGATGGGGATTGAGATCATCGATCTGGATTCCGGAGCAATGCAAAAGTGCTTGGAAGAAGCACAAACGACTTATCCCCACATCTCCTATGAAAATCCGGCGTTGGTGGGAGATAAGATCGCATTCAAATGGAAAAGGAGGAATGAAAACCTTGACATTATCTATCCAGTGGCCGTGGACTTGTATTCCATTGGAGGGGATCGAAAGACAATATTCGATTCCGGCCGGAATACCTTCTTTGTGAGAGCGGATGGCGACTACGTGGTCTGGGAGGACGATAAAAACGATTTAATCCCAGACATCTGGGCTCACAAGATATCTACTGGCAAGACCTGGAACCTCACAAACCACCCGAGCGGTCAGTGGTTGCCGCGAATGGACGGCACGAAAGTCGTCTGGAGCGATCTGCGCAACGGGCCGGAACCATCGGAAGACGGTAGCCTGGCGCATCAGGATATCTACATGCACGACTTCGCCACCGGCGAGACCACCGGGATCACGAACGCGAATTGGATCCATTACGGTCCGGACATTTCGGGCGATCGCATAGTGTGGACAGACTACAGGGCCTGCTCGGATCCGAACAACAAGTACGACTTCGCAGACACGCACATCTGGATGTACGACCTCAAGACCAAGACCGAGCACCAGATCACGAATACGCCGGAGGGTGAAGGAGAGCCCCAGATCGACGGGGACCGCGTGTTCTTCTTCAAGCAGGTTCCATCGAGCAGCCTTTTCGCCATCTTCGTGCAGGAGCTCTCGGCCCTGGGGCTGTGAAAACAGGTCTGAGGCGGGCCATGAGGGAAATAGGCCAACAGTCAGTCAGTTCCATGCTGTTCCTCTTGCCCGCGCTTATGGCGCCTGCTTGCAGCAGCTGCTCTGGAAAAGACATTTGCATGGAATGCGGCGATTTCGACGGCAACTACGGCACAGGTACCGGAAGCGGGAGCGACACGGGCTCGGACACGGGCACAGGCACGGTCCCGGCTTGCGAGAGCAGCCATACAACGCTCGACTGGAAGCCCCTGCCCCAGGGCATCGACTGCGGCCCAGGCTGCCGCCAGCTCACATTCGAGGAGATCAACAATGTAAACGAATGGGCGGCTACACATCGATACGTGGCGTATACAGATGAATTAAATGGCATGATGCACGTCATCGACGTGGATGCTGGATGTTACGCCGATGTCGAAAAAGAGATGGAAGGGACCTATCCGGATATCAAGGGGAATAGGCTTATTTTCGTGGCCGATTACTGGGGCAGTCCGTATCGAATAAGGCTCGAGATAGTCGACTTGTTATCTGGTGCAATGCAAAACTGTTTGGAGGAAGTACAAACGACCTATCCCCGTATATATTATGAATATTCGGCATTGGCGGGAGAGAAGATCGCATTCAAATGGGAAAGAAGTAACGAGAACTCGGATATTATTTATCCGGTCTATGTGGACCTGTATTCCATCGGGGGAGAACGGAAGACGATATTCGATATTGGCCAAACTGCCTTCCGGGTGAGGGCAGATGGCGACTACGTGATCTGGGAGGACGGCCAAGACATCGGCCTCCCGGACATCTGGGCTCACAAGATATCCACTGGCAAAACCTGGAACCTGACGAACCACCCGAGCGGTCAGTGGTTGCCTCGGATGGACGGAACGAGGGTCGTATGGAGCGATCTGCGCAACGGACCCAACCCGTCGTTGGACGGAAGCTTGGCGCACCAGGATATCTACATGCACGACTTCGCCACCGGCGAAACGACCGGGATCACCAACGCGAATTGGATCCACTACGGCCCCGACATCTCGGGCGATCGCATCGTATGGACGGACTACAGGGCCTGCTCGGATCCGAACAACAAGTACGACTTCGCCGACACGCACATCTGGATGTACGACCTCAAGACCAAGACCGAGCACCAGATCACGAGTACGCCGGAGGGTGAAGGAGAGCCCCAGATCGACGGAGACCGGGTCTACTATTTCCGCCAGATTCCCACGAGCGGCCTGTTCGCCGTCTTTGTGCAGGAGCTGTCGGCCCTGGGGCTGTGAGAGATGGGTGGAGGATCTTCCCGAGAGCTGGATCACGCTGGCCAGCGCCACGCTCGCCTCGGCCGGCAGAATGAAATGCCTACTGAGAACCAGAAAATCGTGCCGGAAGCCCTGGCCGGCGCGCGGCTCGATGCGGCCGTGCGCGCCCTCTACGAAACCACGTGGGGCAGGGCACGCGAGCTCGTCGCGCGCGGCAAGATCTCGGTCGACGGCGACACCACGACGGATCCGGGAGCGCGGGTCGCGGCCGGGGGAACAGTCGCATTGCGCATGGACGCGCCGCGACAGAAGAAAGAGAACGACCTCGATCCCCGGGCAATCGTGCACCTCGACGAGTGGATCGTGGTGGTGGTGAAGCCCGCAGGAATGAGCACGGTGCCTTTCGAGGGCCGCGATCCCGACACGCTCGACAACCGCTTGCGAGGTCTGCTCGCGCGCCTCGATCCGGACAATCGGGCAAGGCGCGGGGCGCGTCCGGCGCTCGGCGTGGTCCACAGACTCGACCGGGGCACGAGCGGCCTCCTCGTGTTCGCGCGCACGTTCGCGGCCAAGGAGAAGCTCGCGGTTCAGTTCCGCGCGCACACGGCGCATCGAAGGTACACGGCCCTCGTCCATGGGCTCGTCGAGACCGGCACGCTCGCGTCGCACCTCGTGGTCGATCGGGGCGACGGGCTGCGCGGCTCGCTCGAGGCTGCGCCCCGCCGCAGGAAGGGCAGCTCATCCCAGGGCAAGCGGGCTGTGACCCACGTGGAGGTCGTGGAGGTCCTGCGCGGCGCCACGCTCGTGGCCTGCCGTCTCGAGACCGGCCGCACGCACCAGATCCGCATCCACCTCGGCGAGGCGGGACATCCCATCGTGGGCGAGCGCGTCTACGTGCGCGACTACGCTGGTCCGATCATCGAGGCCCCGCGGCCCATGCTGCACGCGGCCGAGCTCGGGTTCGTGCACCCCCAGACCGGGGCCGACATGCGCTTCGAGGCGCCATTGCCCGCGGACATGAAGGAATTGATCAGGCGACTGCGGGGCAGGTAGCTTTCCGGTGATCCGAGTTACGTCCGTGACTTTTTGCTCAGGTCGAAGAAGCTGACCGGGCGAAAAAGGGTCTTCCCCGCGGGGTGAAGACTTCTTCCTCCGTGAACAGGGGGCTGCCCGTTCGCGCGTTGTTCATTTGGGATGGGCCCGGCCCAGGACCGCGGCCACGAGGGCCGCGGCAAGGATGGCGAGGCGCCGCAAGCCCTGGCGGGCTTTCGAACGGTCAGAAACCAGCCCGAAGGGCTTGCTCCGAAGCGTGCAACGCGAAGGAGCATCGTTGCCGCGGGGCTCGTCCCCGCGGAGGATGAGGCTCGTGGGACCTCGTGGGATTTATAGAGATGAACGTCGAAATGGGGGTCATCGATAAAGCGCGGCCCGGGTCAATAATGGCGCTCTATCCCGCCGAATCCGAACTGCCGGTTCTTCTCGGTCCGCTCGATGAAATGGCGCAGGCGCTTCTCGAACTCGTCCGGCCGCCCCCTCGCGTCCTCGATGAACCCGATGCGGATGCGCTTGTAGGCCTCTGAGAATCCCCGGAAGTTCTCCCAGGCCTTCCTGCTCGCCTTGATGGCCTTCAGGATGTCCCGCGGGACGACGAAGTCCTCGTCGAGGACTCCCGCGAGCGTCTCGAGCACGTCCTTCGCCACCTCCCTGCGCCTGACGAGCGCCCGCAGGCGCTCCCTGTTGGCCTGCGAGTAGCCGGTCCCGGCCCTGCGCGGCGAGAACCGCTGGGCGTATCGCTCGTCGTCCAGCCTGCGGACGGTGCTGTCTATCCAGCCGAAGCACAGGGCCTGCTCCACCGCGTCGTCGTAGTCGATGCGCGGCTTGCCCGATCCCTTCTTGTAGTAGACGAGCCAGATCTCCTTCTCCTTCCTGCGGTTCTTCCTCAGCCACGCCCGCCACTCTCGCGGCCCGGTGACGTAGAGCGTCTTCGAGATCATGGGCATGGAAGTCAGGACACCTTTCCGTCGTCTTCGGCCTTGCAGAATAAAGATAGCGGCAGCCGCAGGGGCCCGCAAGCCTGCACAGGCGAGCCATGCCATGGACAGCGAGAGAGCCCCATCCCGATCATTCCCACAAAAGAGTTGCCAGCGCGCGGATCGGATACTAAAAATCTCCTGATCGCGGCTGTTTGCGCGGGCCGGCCCTTTTCCGTCGCAGGGATCGGCGCAACATGAATTCGAGTCGGAAGAAACCGGACTTGGGAAAGCTCGGAATGGCACACACGGCACTTGGAATCGACGTCGGTTCGACAAACCTGAAGGTCTGTTTGCTCGAGGACGGCAAGGTCGCGCGCACGTCCATCCTTGCCCACGACGGCGACGTGTGCGGCACGCTCGGGCGCGTCCTTTCCGAGCTTCGCCTCGCGGGCGGCGCCCCGGACGCGAAGGCGCTCGTGACGGGGACCGAGGGTCGCGGCCGCATCGCCTTGCCCGGGGTGATCGGCCCCATGGCCCTCGAGGCCGCCCTCGGCGCGCTCCGTCTCGACGCGCGGGCCGTCGTCTCCATGGGCGGCGAGGACTTGGTGGTCCACGCGCTCGACGGTCGCGGCCACATCACCGGCACATACTCCGGAAACAAGTGCGCCTCGGGCACGGGCGAGTTCTTCAGGCAGCAGCTCGGCCGCATGGACCTGCGCCTCGACGAGTTCGACGGCGCGGCCTCATGCAGCAGCGTGCACCGTCTGTCCGCGCGCTGCTCGGTGTTCATGAAGTCGGACTGTACGCACCGCCTCAACAAGGGCGAATCCACCCGCGGCGACATCGCGCTCTCGCTCAGCAAGGTGATGGCCGACAAGGTGAGCGAGTTCCTGACCAAGGCCAAGATCCGCGACGGCCGGGTCGTGCTGGTGGGCGGGGTCACCCAGAACCGCTTCATCGTCCGCTTCCTCTCCGAAGCGTGGCCCCGCGTGGAGTTCGCGCTCCCCGCGGAGGCGTCGTACTTCGAGGCGTTCGGGGCCGCGCTCCTCGCCGATGAGCACGGCGCCTCGCTCCCTGCCGCGGAGGCGCTCGTCACCGGCGAGAGCACCCTGTCGTACGGCGTCTACCCGCCGCTCCGGTCCCAGGGCGCAAAGGTGCGCTACATGCCGTCCATGCGCGGGGCGTACGATCCGGACGCCGAGTACATCCTGGGCGTCGACGGCGGCTCCACCACCACAAAGATCGCGCTCATCAACAGCGCGACCCTCGAGATCGTGGCCGCCCACTACGGGCGCACGCACGGCGATCCGGTCGGCGCGGTCAAGGAGTGCGCGCTCAAGGTGAAGGAGCAGATCGGCGGCGCGAAGCCCCACATCACGCTGCTCGCCACGACGGGCTCGTCCCGCGAGCTCCTCGGCGTGTTCCTCGAGACCGCGGGAGTCTACAACGAGATCATCGCGCACACCGTGGGCACCACGCACTTCGAGCCCAAGGTGAACACCATCTTCGAGATCGGCGGCCAGGACGCCAAGTACGTGTTCATCAACAACAAAGTGCCCATCGACTACGCGATGAACGAGGCATGCTCGGCCGGCACGGGCTCGTTCCTCGAGGAGTCGGCCCGCGGCGACCTCAGCATCGAACGCGCCGAGGACATCGGCCCCGTCGCGCTCGAGGCTGCTTCCCCGCTCAAGTTCGGCCAGCACTGCTCCGCCTTCATCAACTCGGACATCCGCAAGGCCATCTCGCAGGGTGCGTCCCGCGAGGACATCGTGGCGGGCCTCGTCTTCTCCATCGTTGCCAACTACCTGAACCGCGTGGTCGGCAACCGCGCGGTGGGCGACTGCGTCGCGCTGCAAGGAGGGGTGGCCAAGAACCCGGCGGTGCCGCTCGCCTTCGCGCAGATGACCGGCAAGTCCGTCGTCGTGCCGCCCGATCCGGAGCTCATGGGGTGCTTCGGCGTTGCGCTGCTCGCGCGCAACAAGCACGCAGAGGGCCTCCTCGCCAAGGGCGACTTCGACCTCGACGCCATCTTCTCCCGCGAGATCGTGAGCCGGGGAACGTTCACGTGCCGCGCCTGCGAGAACCTGTGCGAGATCCGCAACCTGGAGGTGACGGGCCGCCGCTACCCCTTCGGCGGGCGCTGCTCGAAGTACACGAACATGAGGAAGAAGCGCCGCGTCGACGAGGAGCGCGTCACCGACTACGTGCAGCTCCGCGCCGACATGCTGTTTCGCGACTTCGCGCCCGACCCCTCGGAGTTCGTCCCGCGCACGGACAAGGTCGTGGGCGTGCCGTCCGCGTTCTCGACCCACTCCCTGTGGCCCTTCTACTCGTGGTTCTTCCACACGCTCGGCGTTCGCGCCGTGCTCTCGCAATCCATCTCCAAGGAAGGGCTCGCCAAGATCGAGAGCAACTACTGCTTCCCGGCCGAGATCGCGCACGGCGCGATCCAGGACTGCATCGACCGCAAGGTCGACTACATCTTTTTGCCGCACTTCCGCGACATGCCATCCCTGGAGGCCGATCCCGTTCACGCGTGCGTCTGCCCGCTCACGCAGGGGCTGCCCTTCTTCGCGCGCCAGGCCTTCGGGCTCGGCGATGATCGCGTGCTGCGTCCCCTCGTGGCGCTGAAGCACGGCTGGGACGAGAGCCGCTCGGCCTTCGAGGATGTGGCCGTCCGCCTGGGGTTCACGCGCGCCGAGGGCGCTCGCGCCTACCGGCGCGGCCTCGCCGAGTACCGGAGGTTCCTCGACGCTTACAAAGCCTTGGGCGAGCAGGTCCTCGCGCGCATCGAGAGCGACCCGGAAACGACTTACGTGGCCCTGCTCGGGCGGCCTTACAACGCCTTCACGCGCGACGCGAACATGGGCATCCCGCGCAAGTTCGTCTCACACGGCGTGACCGTCGTCCCGTTCGACATGATCTTCGATCCCGACGATGTGATCTTCCCCAACATGTACTGGTACTACGGCCAGCAGAACATGAAGGCCGTGCGCAAGGTGCGCTCCCACAAGAACCTCTACCTCACGTGGATCTCGAACTTCTCGTGCGCGCCCGATTCCTTCATGCTGCACTACGTTCGCTGGATGATGGGGCACAAGCCCTACCTGGTCCTCGAGATCGACTCCCACTCGGCCGACGCCGGGCTCGACACGCGGGTCGAGGCGTTCCTCGACATCGTGGAGAGTTACAGGCGCGTGGCGGACGAGACCGCGATACGGCCGTTCGAGCGGCGCTACCACCTCGAGCCCAAGAAGGAGTTCGTCGACGTCGTGGATCGGCGCACCGGGGAGCGCATCGATATCCGCGACCCGCGTGTGACCCTGGTGTGGCCCTCCATGGGAGATCTGGCTACCGAGGCGTCGGCAGTCGCGTCACGCAGGCAGGGCATCAAGTCCCTGCACCTGCCCGTCCCGGACGTCCGGAGCACCCAGCTCGCTCGGGACGTGGCCTCGGGCAAGGAGTGCATCCCGTCGCTGCTCGTGCTCGGGTCGGTGCTCAGGTTCCTGCGCGAGCATGGGGCGGCCCGGCCCGACGAGATCTTCCTGGTCTTCATCCCGTCCACGTTGGGGCCCTGCCGCACGGGCCAGTACTACGTCTTCTACGAGCGGCTGTTCGAGGAGCTCGGGTTCGACAACGTGGTCATCCTGGTGGGCGGCTCCGAGAATTCCTATCGCGAGATGGGCCCGACCTTCTCGCGGGACATGTGGTGGGCGCTCGTGCTGGGCGACCAGTTCACCGACGTGCGCTTGGGGCTCAAGCTCATGGCGGCCGACGTGGATTCAGCCATGGCCGTCTTCGAGCGCTGCTGGAGGAACGTGCTCGACGCTTTCGCGGCGGGGCGTGGCGAGCTCGAGCAGGCGCTCGCGCGGGCCGGCCGGGAGCTTTCCGCGGTGCCGCGTCGCCGCTCGCTTGAGGAGCTGCGCAAGGTGCTCGTCGTGGGCGAGATCTACGTGCGCCGCGACAGCTTCTCGGTGCAGGAGATCACCGACTACCTGGTCTCGCAGGGCATCTTTCCCAAGGTGACCGACATCACGGAGTGGATCCGCTACACCGACTTCTCGCGTAAGTACCTCATGGACGCGCGGCAACGCAGAGAGGGCGTGATCAAGTCGCTCGGCTCGGGCCTCCTCAAGGATCAGGCGTGGTTCCACGTTGAGAAGTTCTACAAGGACATGGTCGACCACAAGGTGTCGCGCCACCTCGAGCCGACCGGCCTCGTCCCGCACGCGCCGCACGACATGAAGACCATCATCGGCAACGCGAAGGAGCATTTCATCGATCCCGAGCTCGAGACCGAGGCCACGGTGTCTTCGGGCGTGGCGGCCACGGCCATGGCGGACGGCTACTCGGGCGTGGCCATCATCGCGCCGTTCGCGTGCCTGCCGGGGCGGCTCATCGAGGGAGTCTACGCGCCTTGGGCGCGCGCGAGGGGCTATCCGGTGCTGGCCCTCGAGAACGACGGACAACCCTACCCGCCGAACATCCTGTCGCGCATGGAGATTTTCGCGCACAACGTGCTGCGCTTCGAGAAGCCGAGCTGACGGGGAGGACCGATCCCGTCAATTCTCCGGGTCGGGTGGGAGCACGGACTGGCCCGGAGGCTCGGCCACCTCGGTCGTGGCCGATTCCTTGTCGGCCAGGCTCTCGACGCCCACCACGCGCTCGCTCTCGGCGAGGCGGATGAGCCGCACCCCCATGGTGTTGCGCCCCAGCGTGGAGATCGAGCCCACGGCGATGCGGATGATCTTGCCGCCGTCCGTGATGAGCATGAGGTGATCGTCGTCGGCCACGGGGCGTACGTCCACCACCTTGCCGTTGCGGTCCGAGACCTTGATGGTGATGAGGCCCATGCCGCCGCGGTTCTGCGTGCGGTACTCCTCGAGCGCGGTGCGCTTGCCGTAGCCCCGTTCGCACACGGTGAGGAGCGTGGCCGTCCCCGCGATCGCCGGCACCACGGCCATGCTGACCACCGCGTCGTCACCGCCCTCCTCGTGGCGTACCTCGATGCCGCGCACGCCCCGGCTCTGGCGCCCCATGGGGCGCACCTGTCCGCTTTCGAAGCGGATGGCCATGCCGTCGCGCGTGCCGAGGATGACGTGGTCGCCGTCGCCGATGTTCTCCGCGCCGATGAGCTCGTCGCCGTCGTCGATGACCACGCCGATGATGCCCGTGGCGCGGATCTGGGCGTAGGACATGAGGTCGGTCTTCTTGACGTAGCCGGCGCGCGTGGCGGTGAGCACGTAGCGGGACCCCACGAACTCGGCCACCGGCAGGACCGCGGCCACCTTCTCGCCCGCCTCCATGCCCACGAAGTTGACGATGGCCTTGCCGCGCGCGGCTCGCCCGGCGAGCGGCACCTGGTAGACCTTCTTGCGGTACGTCTTGCCGCGGTCCGAGAAGAAGAGCACGTGGGCGTGCGTGGAGGCGACGAAGATCTTGGTGACGAAATCCTCCTCGCGCGTCTCCATGCCGGTCAGGCCCTTGCCGCCGCGCTGCTGGGCGCGGTAGTCGGCCACGGGCGTGCGCTTGATGTAGCCGAGCCGCGAGACCGTCACCACCATGTCCTCCTGCGCGATGAGGTCCTCGGTCTCGAGGTCCGACTCGTCGGCCAGGATCTCCGTGCGGCGCGGAGTAGCGTAGGTCGCCTTGAGGTCCAGGAGCTCCTGCACGAGCAGGTCGATGAGCCGCGCGCGATCCGACAGGATGAGCCGCAGCCTGTCGATCTCCCTCGTGAGCGCGTCGATCTCCTCGAGGATCTTGTCGCGCTCGAGGCCGGTCAGGCGCTGCAGTCGCATGGCCAGGATCTCGCGCGCCTGCAAGTCGGAAAGGCCAAAGCGCGAGATGAGGCCGGCGCGCGCGGAGTCCGGATCCTTGGAGGCGCGGATGAGGGCCACGACCTCGTCGATGTGGTCGATGGCGATTTTCAGGCCCTCGAGGATGTGCAGCCTGGCCTCGGCCTTTTTGAGCTCGAACTCGCAGCGCCGGCGCACGATCTCCTCGCGGAAGTCGAGGAAGGCCTGGAGCGCCTCCTTGAGCGTGAGGACCTTGGGGCGCCCGTCCACGATGGCGAGCGCGATGACGCCGAAGGACGATTGCAACGGCGTCAGCTTGAGGAGCTGGTTGACCACGACCTGGGGCACCGTGTCGCGCTTGAGCTCCACCACCACGCGCATGCCGCGGCGGTCCGACTCGTCGCGCAGGGCCGAGATGCCCTCGATGCGCTTGTCCTTGACGAGCTCGGCGATCTTCTCGATGAGCCGCGCCTTGTTGACCTGGAAGGGCAGCTCCGTGACCACGATGCGCTCGCGCCCGGTGCTCTCGCCCTCCTCGGTCTCGATGCGGGCGCGAACGTTGATGATGCCGCGGCCCGTGGCGTAGGCTTGGTGGATGCCGGCGCGGCCGCAGATGGTTGCGCCGGTGGGGAAGTCCGGGCCCGGGATGAGCTCGAGCAACTCCTCGAGCGAGGTCTCAGGCTTGCGCGCGATGAGCACGACGCCGTCGATGACCTCGCCCAGGTTGTGCGGCGGGATGTTGGTGGCCATGCCCACCGCGATGCCGCCCGAGCCGTTGACGAGCAGGTTGGGGAACGCGGCCGGCAGCACCACGGGCTCCTCGAGCGAGCCGTCGTAGTTGGGCGTGAAGCCCACGGTCTGCTTCTCGATGTCCGCGAGGAGCTCCGAGGCGAGCCTGGCCATGCGCACCTCGGTGTAACGCATGGCGGCCGGCGGATCCCCGTCGACCGAGCCGAAGTTGCCCTGGCCGTCCACGAGCGGGTGGCGCATCGAAAAGTCTTGCGCCATGCGCACGAGCGCGTCGTAGACCGCCTGGTCGCCGTGGGGATGGTACTTGCCGATCACGTCGCCCACGATGCGCGCGGATTTCTTGTACGGCTGGCCGAAGGAATTCTTCAGCTCGTGCATGGCGAACAGGATGCGCCGGTGCACGGGCTTGAGGCCGTCGCGGACGTCGGGAATGGCGCGTCCCACGATCACGCTCATGGCGTAATCGAGGTACGAGTGCCGCATCTCGTCTTCGATGCTTACGGGTGTCTCGCTGCTGATTTTGGTGGTGATATCTGACTCTTCCATGCAGACGGTTCCGTATGGCCGAAGACCAGGGCAGACGATAGCCTTTTAGGCGCTTTTATTCAACACATAAGCACCTTCCGGGGCATAGGACACATGTCAACATTGTTGGCAAATATCGGTAACGCGGTTGGCGAAAAGGGTGCAGCCCGGGCAACGCGCGCGGTTGAACGCGCGGAATCGGGCGCAATTCCAAGTTTTTGCCATCGGCATGGGAATTGAATACGAGGAGATGGAAGGGATCGGCCCGCACGGGCGGCCACAACGGAGGCGAACATGGGCACTGGTATCCACGACTTTCTCGCGGCGACGGCGCTCGCGCTCCTCGTCCTCGCCGGCTGTGACAGCACGCCGACCGTGCCCGTGCCGCCGCCCGAGGTCAGCGCCATCTCCATGACGCCGCCGGACGCCGCGGGCAACGTGACCGTGACCGGGGCCCCGAACGCGGCCGGTCCCGGCGATGTGGTGCTGATCTTCAACCAGGATCTCGGCTCGGGTGTCATGGAGGAGGCCGGTCCGGACGGGTCGTTCACGGCAGTGCTCAAGGCCGAGGTGGGCGATCAGCTGTTCATCCAGATCAAGCGCGACAACGAGCTCTCGAACGAAGAAGTGGGAAAGGTGCCCGCGTTCTGAGCCTCTCAGCGCACGGCGTAAGAGAGCCACACCGAGCCCGTGCACAGAAGACCGAAGACCAGATTGTATTGCGCCGTGGCGCCGTCGAGGATGACGAAGTCCATGGGGCTGCGCGGCTCGCGCCGCCGCACGGCCCGGCCCCAGAGGCGCAACGCGAGCGGCAGGGCGGCCGCGACCGCGACGAACGTCCAGGGCATGGCCGGGAAATCCATGGCCACAAGCCGCGGGACCAGGATGAAGAGCGCGAGGAGCGCCATGGAGCCGAAGATCAGGAGCGCGTAGTAGGCCAGCGATCCCTTGTCGCCGAGGACCGCGGCGAACGTGCGGACCTTGCGCTCGGAGTCGGTGATGGTGTCGCGCCAGTTGTTGGCGTGGAGGATCGCGATGACGAGCATGGCCATGGGCACTGTCCACAGGGTGGGGATTAACGAGAAGGACCCGGTCTGCACGACCCAGGATCCGAGACCTCCGAGGATGCCGAAGTTGAGGAACACGGCCAGGTCGCCGAGCGTGTTGTACTTGAGGAGCGTGTAGAGCGCGCCGATGACCACGCCCGCCGCGCCGATGACGAGGAGCAGCCTGCCCGTGACGGCGACGAGAACGAGGCCGAGCCCGCTGCCGAGCACGAACAGGACGATCGCGGCCGTGGCGACCGCGCGGGCCGTGAGCCAGCCGCGGACGATGGCCCCGCTCACCGGCGTGACCTGCGTGTCGAGCCCGCGCTTGTAGTCGAAGACGTCGCTCAGCATGTTGGCCGCGGAGTGCAGGACGATCATGGCGAGCAGGGCCAGGAGGAACCGGCCCACATCGAGCTGCGCGCCCCCGATCACGACCGCCAGCGAAGTGCCGAAGAACACGGGCATGGTCGAGGCGGGCAGGGCCCACGGCCGGGCGGCCACGATCCATTTTATTAAGGACGACGGGGATGCTTGCTCGTGAGTCATGTCGTGTCCTTTCGCGAGGCGCCTTTATACTATGAGTCCGCGCCCGCGAGCACCATGATCTCGGCCTCGACGCGGCCGGCCGCGACGACGAGCCGTCCCACGGACGGGGGCGTGTCCCCGCGCTTCGGCCCGGCAAAGCCGGGATTGACGTAGAGCACGCCGCCCCTCCGCTCGACCTTTGGCCTGTGCGTGTGGCCGTGGACGACCGCCGCAAACCCGGCCCCGGCCGGATCGAGATCGAGCTTGGCAAGGTCGTGGATGACGAGGACGAGGAGACCGCCCACTTCGAGCTCGGCCGTGAAGGGCAGGGGACGCCCGAGGCGCGCGGGATCCATGTTCCCGCGCACGGCCACGACCTTCGCCACCGCGTCGAAGGCGACGAGCACGTCGGCCGAGCCCACGTCGCCCGCGTGCGCGATCAGGTCCGAGCCGCGCAGCCTTGCGAGGGCCTGCGGCCGCGCGAGCCCGTGAGTGTCGGAGACGAGCCCGACCACGCGGCGTGCGTACTCTGCCTTGTCGTGCGTCAACGCTTGCGGGCCTTGGGTCTCGGCTCCGGCTTCTTGGGCTTGAGCCTGACGGTGAGCGTCTGCTCCTTGTCCGGGATGACGGTCACGCGCTCGTCGAAATAGCCCGGGGCGCTTGCCACGAGGGCCGAGGGCTCGGTGCCGCTCGGTACGATGAGCGGCCGCTCGCTCATGGGGCGCCCGTTCCACAAGACGGTCGCGTCGTTCGGGCGCATGTCGAGCCAGATGGTGACCGTGGAAGCCCGGTCCTTCGGTGCGGGCGCGGTTGCCGCCGCCCCTGTGTCCGCGGGCTCTTCAACTGCCCGGATGCGATGGGACTCGGCGCCTCGCTCGCGGATCTCGGAGGTGAGGGGATCCGCGGTGGACGCGACGACGAGGGGATTCTGATAGACGAACAGGTAGTAGGCCGTGCCCGCCAGACCGAGGAGGAGCACCGCGCCGAGCGGGGTGATGGGCAGCATGGCCCGCCGGGCCGGCGCGCGGGGGGGAGGGCCCACCACGGGCACCGGGCGCGGTCTCGTCTCCCTGGAGGCCTGGGTCCTCACCGGGGCTCTGGCCGGCGACGCGCGCACGATCTCGATGGGCGGCCCCTCGGCGGTGATGGTCGGCCCCAAGACCGATACGTCCGGTGGCGGCATCGACGGGATCCCGACCTTGGTCTTGCACGGTCGCGCCGATTCGGGCAAGCGACCGACCGCCGCCGCCGTGAGGAACCGCAGGAACTCCTCGGCGGTCTGGAAGCGCTCGTCCGGTTCCTTGGCGAGGGCCGTGAGGATGAGCCGCTCCATGGGCTCGGACATGTCGGGCCGCAGCGACGTTGGCCGCGGCACCGGGCTTGAGGTGGTGGCGAGCAGGATGTCGTGCGGGTTGTCGCCGCGGAACGGGCGCCGCCCGCACATGGCCTCGAACAGGATCACGCCCACGGAAAAGAGATCGGCCCGGGCGTCGACCTGCCGCAGGCCGAAGACGGCCTCGGGCGCGATGTAGCCCGGCGTGCCGAGCACGATCCCCGCCTGGGTCTCGGGCTTGCCGGACAGCGCCAGCCGATCGCCGCCGCCGCGCGGGGTGACCAGCTTGGAGATGCCGAAGTCCAGGATCTTGACCACCTCGCGATAGTCGTCGACGCGCGTGAGGAAGATGTTCTCGGGCTTGAGATCGCGGTGGACCACGCCGGCTTGGTGAGCGCGCGCGAGCCCGGTCAGGATCTGGTCCACGATCTCGACCACCTCGCGCTCGGGGAGGCGGCGGTACCGGTCGATGCGCGCGGCCAGCGACTCGCCCGTGAGGTACTCCATGACGAAGAACGACAGGCCGTCCGGGGTCACGCCGAAGTCCATGACCTCGACGATGTTGGGGTGGCGGGTGTTGGCCGCGGCCTGGGCCTCGGCCTTGAAGCGCGCCAGCATCGAGGGGTCCGAGGCGTCCACCGGGTGCAGGACCTTGACGGCCACGCGCCGTTCGAGCAGCACGTGCTCGGCCTCGTATACGACGCCCATGCCGCCCTCGCCGATGCGGCGCAGGACGCGGTACTTCCCCTCGAGGAGGTCGCCTTCGTTGAGCTCGCGTGTCATGGCGAGCCGATTATACCAGAGCGCGAGGCGGAGGCGAAAACCTAGCCTTCTGAGCGGATCGAGGCGAGGAACTCCATCTTGGCCGCGTGGTCCGTGGCGAGCGTGCCGGCGTAAGAAGAGGTCACGGAGCGGCTGCCGGGCTTGCGCACCCCGCGGATGACCATGCACAGCTGCTCGGCCTCGAGCAGACACGCCGCGCCCTTGGCGCCGAGGTCGCGCACCAGGGACTCCACCACCAGGCGCCCGAGCTCCTCCTGCAGGATGAGCCTGTGCGCGAAGCAGTCGACCAGCCGGCCGATCTTGGACAGGCCCACGATCCGGTCGCCCGGGACGTAGGCCACGTGCGCGCTGCCGTAGTAGGGCAGGAGATGATGCGGGCACGTGGAGTGGAAGAACAGGTCGCGCACGACCACGAGCCCGTCGTTGCCCGACGCTGGCGAGCCGCCGCGCAGGATGTCGGCCGGATCGCGATCGTAGCCGTCGAGGATGTCCTCGAGCCACGTGGACGCGGTGAAGACCGGCGTCTGCAAGAGCTCGTGGTAGGTGCCGGGCGACTTGTCGACTGCGCGCAGGAAGTCCTCGACCGCCTTGGCCAGCTTGGACTCCTTTTCTTCCTTCAGCATGATGCTCCTTGGGTCGCCGCACGTCAGTGCAGCACCGGCTTCGTC
Source organism: Deltaproteobacteria bacterium (assembly GCA_028713995.1). Lineage (GTDB taxonomy): Bacteria > Myxococcota_A > Polyangia > JAAYKL01 > JAAYKL01 > JAQTNF01. The sequence continues at coordinate 16,487 of JAQTNF010000030.1, forward strand.
TTCTCTGAGTCCGCTCCGGGCAGTGGCTGTCGCGGGGACGAAGCGTCGGGTGCCGCGCGGAACCAACCGATGACCGGTTCGCCCGGCTGCCAGCTCAGCACCGAGCCGGGCTTCGGGCCGCCGGGCAGCGCTATCTCGAGAGTGTGCCGATCGAGGATCACCGCGCCCTTCTCAACGATCTGCCGTTCGATCCCGGCCCGTTCGGCCGCGAGCCGCACGAGCTCCTCCTTGAGCCGCAGCACGTTCGGGCTCTCGGAGCCGGAGGTGGGCGGAGGCGACGCGGTCACGATCACACCCAGATCCGCGAGCCGGACGACGAGGCGCTCTTCCTCCCGGGTGATGCGGACGAGCGTCTCGATCCAGTATGTGAGACGTCGGACCAGGGCGCGGCTCTCGTGCGGGAAGGTGAACGGCAAGGGACAAAGGCTCCTTGGGATCAGACCGGGACGATTCCCTCGATCTCCGGGATCTCCTGCTGGAGCATACGCATCACCCCGAGCTGGAGCGTGTAGGCCGCGGACGGGCAGCCATGGCAGGCGCCTGTCAGCCGTACCTTGACCTTGTTGCCGTCCATGCCGTGGAACTCGATATCGCCGCCGTCCATCTGGAGAGCCGGGCGGATGCGATCCTCTATGATTTTTTTCACTTTTTCTTCCATGGGGGAAGCCGTACCCCACGCCCCCGGGGCTGTCAAGAAGAGGGCCGCGCGGGTTCTTCAAGAGGGAAGGCGCGGATTCCTGGACAGGAACGGAGCGGTCTGCACGCGGTACTCGGCCGTGGCGCGGTGCATGTCCGTGCCGAGCAGGTCCATGAAGCCCTTGACGTAGAGCAGGCGCGCGAGCTCTCCGCGACGGCTCGTGCGGGGCAGGAGGAACGACGGGTGGTTGATCTGGAACCTGACGCCCAGGCGCCGAAGCGAAAGGATCGCGTCTTTGTCGTCCTGCAGGAAGCGGTAGCGCTCGGTGTGCGCGAGCAGGGGCGTGTAGCCCGCGGTTTTGAGCGAGAAGACCACGTCCTCGAGCACCATGGGTGGCCGTTCCACGGGCGACTCGAACAGCACGAATCGCTCCTCGCCGAAACAGAGCACGTCGTGGGCCTCGATGCGCGCGAGGAATCCACGCTCGGCGTAATATTCTGCGCCGGCGATGATCTCGAGGGGCAACCCGCTGTCCTTGAGCAACCGGCGCATGGAGCGCACCGCTGCGAGGATGGCGTCGGTCGTGTTGGGGTACGTGTCGATCATGACGTGCGGCGTGGCCACGACCGTGCGCACACCCATCTCGACGAGCAGCCGCGCGATTGCGAGGGCCGTGCGCTCGTCCGCCGGGCCGTCGTCGAGGCGCGGCAGGATGTGGCAATGGGCGTCGAACTCGCTCATTGCCGGGGGATCGATGAGCCCGTCCCGCCTGATAAGTAGAGAAAACATGTAACCCCCATCTTAATGGAATCCGCGTCGAAAGAAACCAGAATGTTTGAGGGGGGTCAGATGATGGGCAGGACGTAGGACACGTGCATGTTGAGCATGATCCAATCGTCTGACTGGAAATCACCGGGAACGTCGTCGGTCTTGCACTTGCCGTCCTGGCAGGCTTCGGCCTTCTGAGGCGTCTCGATGGCGTAGTCGAGATCGAGACCCGCACCCAACTCGCCCCACTTGTCGAAGCTCATGATGAAGAACGTGGCGCCCAGGCCCACCTTGGAGCCGATTCCGTATGCGGTGCTATCACTATCGGTTTTGTCGACCGTGATGTCCCGCGTCTGATAGCCCAGGCCGAGCCGCACGTAGAAGTCGAGGAAGCTGAACGGCAGGTAGCCGCGCACCTCGAGGAACGGCATCTGCTTGGTGCTCGTGGAGATGTCGCTCTCGCCGTCGCCGATCTCGTAGTACTGGAGGCTCAAGCCCGCGGCGACGAACGGCAGGAAGCGGTAGCCGGCGTAGAAACCGAGCCCGCCGCCCGTATGGATGCTCTTGCATTCGTTGTCGCCGGTCGGCACGCACACGTCGAGGCCGAAGCGCAGTTCGGTGTCGATGCCGGTGCGGTTCATGGCGAAGTCGAACGGCGCGGCTCCGCTCCCGAACATCATGGTCTGGGCCGATGCGGCCGCAGGCGCGAGGAGCGCCGCGAGCGCGCAGGACGTGAAAACCGTGGCTGCAATGGAACGCTTCATGTGTTTCTCCTCAGACTTTTTTCAAAGCCGCGACAAAGGCGTCGAGCCGCGCGCGGTCGATGCATTCGGTGACCGCCACGAGGAACGTGTCGTCCATCTTCGGATCGAACCGGCCGAGATCGATGCCGCCCAGGAAACCCTTGTCCTCGAGCGCCGCGAGCACGGCCGACGCCTTGCGCCCGGCGACCCGCACCGCGAACTCGTTGAACGTGGGGCCGGAGTAGCGCAGGGACAACCCCTTGACGGCGGCGATGGCCTTCTTGAGGTACTCGGCGCGCGCGAGGCACGAGCGGGCCACGGCCTCGAAGCCGGTCTTGCCGAGCAGCGACAGCCGGATGGTTACGGCGAGCGCACACAGCCCCTGGTTCGAGCAGATGTTGGACGTGGCCTTCTCCCGGCGGATGTGCTGCTCGCGGGTCGACAGCGTCAGAACGTAACCCGTGTTGCCGTTCGCGTCCGTGGTCTGTCCCACGAGGCGGCCCGGCATCTGGCGCAGGAGCTTCTTGTCGTCGCGGCACGCGAACAGCCCCACGCCGGGCCCGCCGAACGAGATCGGCACGCCCAGGGCCTGTCCCTCGGCCACCGCGATGTCCGCGCCGAGGTCGCCCGGTGCGCAGAGGACTCCGAGTGCGAACGGCTCGGCCGTGACGCTGACCGCGAGCGCTCCAGCGGCCGCGGCCCGCTTCACCACCTCGTGCAGGGGCTCCACCACGCCGTAGAACCCGGGGTAACCCGCAAGGATCGCGGCCACATCCGGGCCGAGTGTGTTGTCGAGCGCCGCGAGATCCATGGCGCCGGTCCTGTCGTCCACGGGCACCACGTCGAGCTTCGGCGTCCCGCCGTCAAGCCCCGTGAGAAAGGTGCGGATGACGTCGCGGTACTCGGGGTGCACGCCCGCCGACACGAGCACGCGATCGCGGCCCGTGACGCGTCGCGCCATGAGGGCCGCCTCGGCCGCGGCCGTAGCCCCGTCGTACATGGACGCATTGGCCGTGGCCATCCCGAGCAGCCTCGCGACCATCGTCTGGAACTCGAAGACGGCCTGCAAGGTGCCCTGGCTCACCTCGGGCTGGTACGGCGTGTAGGCCGTGTAGAACTCCGAGCGCAGGAGGATCTGGTCCACCACCGGCGACACGTGATGGCAGTATGCGCCGCCGCCCAGGAACGACGTGCGTCCGCCGGCCGGGGCCGCTCCCGCGAGTGCCTCGAGGTGGGCCATGAGCTCCGGCTCGGACAGGGGCCGCGGCAGGTCGAGCTTGCGGCCGAACCTGAGCCGCTCCGGGATCTGCGCGAACAGCTCGTCGACGCTTTTTGCGCCGATCGTTTCGAGCATGGCCTGCACGTCCGCGTCCGAATGAGGGATGTAACGCACGCTACTCCTCCAGGTTGGCGAGGTGGGCCTTGTATGCGGCCGCGTCGAGCAGCGAACCGACCTCGTCCGGGCGGCCGAGCTCGATCTTCAGCATCCAGCCGTCTTCATACGGGTTCTCGTTGACCTTCTCCGGCGCCTCGTCAATCCCGGCGTTCACCTCGAGGACCTTGCCGGTAAGCGGCGAGTAGAGGTCGGATACGGCCTTGACGGACTCGACGGTGCCGATCGTGTCGCCCGCCTTGATCTGCGCGCCGACCGCCGGCAGCTCCACGAGCGTGATGTCGCCGAGCTGGTCGACCGCGAAGGCGGTGATGCCCACCACGGCCCTATTCCCCTCGACCTTCGCCCACTCGTGCTCCTTGGTGTACCGCAAATTCTCCGGAATCTTCATGGCTCGGCTCGCTCCTTTTCGTGTGCTTGGGCCCGACCTACCGCGGGCGCTTGTAAAATGGAGTCTTCACGACCTTGGCCCTCATCACCTTGTCGCGCACCACGACGCCGAACGCGGAGCCCACTTTCGACACATTGGTCGGCAGGTACGCGAGGCCGATGTTCTGTCCCAGCGTGGGCGACGGCGATCCGGAAGCCACGTGCGCGATGGGCTGGGCCGAGGCCGGCGCGTTTTCCGCGACGATTGCGTAGCCGTGGCGCGCGATGGCCTTGTCCTCCATGGTGAAGCCGGTGAGCTTGCGCGTGACGCCCTGCTCCTTCTGCCTGAGGAGCGCGTCCCTCCCGTTGAAGTCGCCGGTGTCGAAGCTCACGGTCCAGCCGAGGAGCGCCTCGAGCGGCGTCGTGGTCTCGTCGATGTCGTTACCGTAGAGGCACAGCTTGGCTTCGAGCCGCAGGGTGTCGCGCGCGCCGAGCCCGATCGGCTTGAGGCCCATGGGTTCCCCCACCTCCAGGAGGGCGCTCGCGACCGGGACGACGTCCGCGTTCGGGCAGTAGATCTCGTAGCCGTCCTCGCCGGTGTAGCCCGTGCGCGACACGAGGCAGCGCCTGCCCGCCACGTCGCCCTCGGCGAAGCGGAAGAACGGCAGGCCGGCGAACTTTCCGCCCGAGACGCGGGACAGGATATCCTCCGCGAGCGGCCCTTGCAGCGCGAGCTGGCCCGTCTCGTAGCTGCGGTCCGTCACGGTCACCTTGCCGCGCACGTTTTCCTGCACGTGCTTCAAGTCCTTGTCGTGGTTGGCCGCGTTCACGACCAGCAGCACCTTGCTCGTGCCGTAGCGATAGACGAGGAGGTCGTCGACGATCATGCCCGTGGCGCGGCACATGGGCGTGTAGAGCACCTGGCCGTCATTGAGCCCGCGCACGTCGTTGGTCACGAGCCAGTGGGCGTACGCGAGCGCGTCCTCGCCCTCGAGCCAGATCTCGCCCATGTGGCTCACGTCGAACAGCCCGGCCTTGTCGCGGACCGCCTGGTGCTCGGCCTTGATGCCCTCGAACTGCACCGGCATCTCGTAGCCGGCAAAGGGGACGATCCGCGCGCCACGGCTTTTGTGGAGTTCGAAAAGGGGGGTGCGGCGCAGTGTCTCTTCCATTCGAAAGACCTCCTTGCAAAAAAAACCACGCGCGAAGCTGCGTAAGATTATTCCATGCGTTCCGGAAAGCAAGGGGAAATCGGGCCGTTTCCGCAGCTGCGGCCGCCCCGGTGCGTTGACCGCAAGGCGTCGGTATGGTATCTATCTCGCCCCTATCGTTTTCGGTTCACAAGATAGGGATCACGACCCGGAGGGGGTGTGCAGGGACCATCCGGGTCGAACGGAAGGGACGGGATATGGCAGCTCCAGGCGCCTTCAAGGTCGGTGACAAGGCGGTCTACCCGGCGCACGGCGTCGGGGAGGTGACCGACATCCAGACCCGCAACATGGGCGGCCAGGAGCGCTCGTTCTACATCATCAAGATCATCGAGAACGGGATGAAGATCATGGTTCCGGTCGAGACCGCCGCCGCGGCCGGCTTGCGTAGCGTCATCACGCGCAAGGAGGCCAAGGAGGTCATGGAGATCCTCAAGTCCAAGGACGTGGCGGTCAAGACCCAGCCGTGGAACCGGCGCTACCGCGAGTACATGGAGATGCTCAAGAGCGGCTCTCCGTTCGAGGTGGCCAAGGTTTTGCGCGACCTCTTCCGCCTCAAGGCCGACAAGGATCTCTCGTTCGGAGAGCGGCGGCTCCTCGACACGGCTCGCTCGCTCCTCATCACCGAGCTCGCGCTCGCGCTCAAGATTTCGGAAGAATCGGTCGAGAAGAGCCTGACGAGCATCTTCGGCGCGTGAGCGGAGTCGCTCGCATTCAGTTCTTTACAAGGTGCACGTTGTCCACGAACGGACCGCGGAATCGGTTCTGGGCGTCCGAGTAGAAGATCCACCGCATCCGGAACTGGTCGTTCAGGTACGCCGCAGGCAGCGTGTACGTGTGCTCGAGCCACCCCGAATTGAGCGCGCACCAGTTGCCGTGGGTATCCGTGAACGGCACCGACGTGGCGACCCCGGTCCAGGTCCAGCCGCCGTCCGTGGAGATCTCCCAATACACGCCGTCCGTGCACCACGACGCGTTCGGCTCGATGTCGGTCCACATGTAGAAGTGCACGCTCACGCTCTGGCCCGAGCAGGCGGCGATCTTGAAACCCTCCCAGATGCTCGTCCTGGGTCCCTCGGCCCAATTGGTCGTGTTCGACAGATTGTTCGAATAGACACTCGTGCGCGGGCACCCGAGCAGCAACGTGCCGGACTGCGCGGAGGACGGGGCCGACGCGTTGGCCGTCGGAGTGCCCACGCTCCAGCAGCTTGGGGATCCGTACAAAGTCGTCGCGGGCTCGCCGGTCTCGAAGCTGTACACGAATCCGGAGGCTGCTGACTGGCAGGCCGCGTCCGCGTCCATGTCCCTGAGGCAGAGCGCCTGGGAGGTCCCGGTATTGGCCACGCTCGTCACCGCGCCCGTGCTCAGGTTCACGAGCGCTCCGTTCGAGGAGCTGGCCATGCTCTGGCTCCAGATCCCGGTCGTGGCGCGCGTCGCGGAGTCGAACATGGCGTGGCAGCCCGTGGTCGAGGTGGTGCACGCCGTGCCGGTAAAGCTCGGGCCGGTCTCGTTGCCTACCGTCACTCCGCCCAGGATCCGGGCAAAGTCCCGCGTCGTGGCCAGACGCCAGTTGGATGAGGATGTCGCGAGCGCGCGGCATGCGCTGATGGCATTGGCCTGGGTGTACGTGGTGGCCGCGCCGGTGCATGACGAGCCGTCCCATGTCTTGCCCAGTGGGCACCGCTTCCAGCAGGCGGTCCCGCCGGGCTCCTTGGCTTCATCGGCCACGCCGCAACCGCTGGAGGTGTCGGTGTCCGAGTCCGAATCCGCGTCTGTGTCCGAATCTGAATCAGAGTCGGAGTCTGAGTCGGAGTCTGAGTCGGTGTCAGAGTCTGAGTCTGAGTCGGTGTCTGAGTCTGAGTCGGTGTCTGAGTCTGAGTCTGAGTCTGAGTCGGTGTCCGAGTCTGAGTCGGTATCTGAGTCGGAGTCTGAGTCGGTGTCCGAGTCCGTGTCTGAGTCCGTGTCCGCGTCGGAATCCGTATCTGCATCCGACGACGTGGACGTGAGTGTCTCCGAGTCGGTGCCGCTGTCGACTCCGCTGTCGTGCTCGGTGTCTGGCCCGCTGGTGTCGTCTCCGCGCAGGTTCACGCTGGCGCACGCGGCGAGCAGGCATGCCGTCGAGCAGATGGCGAGTCCCGATCCTGGGTAGCGCACGGACCCTTTTCCGGAGAACCTGACCGCTTTTTTGAGTGCATATAATTCGGACGGGCTCATTTTTTTGTGCTCGATTCCACTTTCAACGGATCGTATCGCCGTTCCCCGGCAGTCGCAACAACTATATATGACAGGACATTATACGATACGGAGGGGCATGGGGATTGAAATGTGGTTCGATACTTGCATCGAATATTCATCAAGCATTCCCACTGGAACCACAAGTGCCTGCAAAGGGTAAAGGAAAGCCCATGTGTCTGAAATCAATCGATATTGTGATTGTCGCGGCATTGCTCGCGGCGGGCTGCTTCGACTCGTCGACGGGCGAGACCGGGGACTCGGGGTCCCAGAATGATCTGGCGCCGCCCACGGACCTGAAGGCTCGATCCGAGGAGCTGAGCGTGGCGTTGTCGTGGGCTCACGAGATATCCGCCGGTGCGCAGTTCGACGTGTTGCGGCGGATGGAGGGCGCAACGGAGTTTGCAGTCGTGGGCCAGACCGACGGCGCACGGACATACACGGACGCGGATCCGCTGCTAGGCCGGCGCTACGAATACGAGGTGCGGGCGAGGCAGGGAGATGCGGTCTCGGAGCCCTCTATCTCTGTGAGCGCCTCTGCCACGAGGGAGCCGGCCGATTGGACCCTCATCTACTTCCTCGCGTCGGACGGCGACTACGGCTACGACTATTGGTTCAACGTGGATGGTCTCGAAGCCCAAGGCGGGTCATCGGACAAGGTGAACGTCCTCGTGCTGTGGGATGGCTTTGCCCAAGGCGACTCCCGCTACCTGGTCGTCGGCGACTCGGATGGGACCACGTCGAGCTTCGGGGTCGAGACCGCCGAGGGCGGCGAGGTGAACATGGGCGACGTCGAGACCTACCGCGCGTTCGTGGATTGGCTGCTGCCGCGCTACACCGCGCGCCGCTACATGCTGTCGTTTCACGATCATGGGGACGGGGCCGTGTCCACGGCATGGTCCGGCAAAGGCGGCGTGGGCCCGCGCGCGCAGGACGGCGACGGCAAGGTGGCGCGCAACATGCTCTTTGATCAGACCTCGGCCGACTCCCTCGACGCCGACGAGCAGGCGGAAATCGTCGCGTACGTGGCCGAGGCGACCTCTCACAAGGTGGACGTGGTGGAGTCCATGGTGTGCCTCGGCCAGATGATCGAGAACACCTTCGGCATGGTCGGCCACGCGCAGTACCACGTGGGCCCCGAGTCCCTGTCATACGTGACCGGCACCTACCCGGTGAGCTACCTGAAGCAGCATCCTGGGGCCGACGCCGAGGACGTGGCGCGGTTCCTGTTCTCGGACCACCTTGCCGGGGTGCAGCGCGATGGCGTGCCTTGCCATTGGTCGGCCATCGACCTCGACGCCGTGCCGCCTCTCGTCGATGCGATGGCGGACATGGCCCGGGCGACCTCGGACGCCCTTGTCGCGGGCCTTGCGCCCGAGACCGTGCTCGATGCCGCCGGAAAGGCGCAGAGCTACACCTATGAGCTAGGTGATCTCCTGTCCGCGTACGTCGACATCGAGGATCTCGCCCGAGCCTTGACGCAACCCGAGATGCCCCAGACGGTCCGCACGGCTGCCGCGGCGGTCATCGCGGCCTTCGACGACGGTCTCGTGCTTGAAAACGGTTTCAACAACGGGACGCATCCAGACACGGAGATTAGCGCCGACTACGGCAACAGCCACGGGCTGTCGGTCTTCCACCCCAACAGCCGCTATCCGTACTACGTTGCGAACGCACAGCCACCCTACGAGTCCCTGGCGTTCTCCGAGGCCGCATCCTGGGCCGACTATCTCATGGACCTGACCGAGTAGGCGAGGCTCAAGGGATGGGCTCGCGCTACTGCGCGTACCACTCGTCCCGCTCGTCCGCGATGCGGTCGATCTCGTCCGCCGTGTGCAGGGGGCCCTGGCCGATGCCCGGGCAACAGGCCTTGACCGGACCGTCCCAGGCGCGGCGCGTGAGGTTCTCGCGCCAGAACGGCCAGGCGGCGCACTGCTTGGGCCGGACCTCGTAGGCGCGGCAGCGGCCTTGCGCGTCGAGGAGCGGGCAGTCGACCGTGTCCGTGCGCAGGTGGATCCCGCCGCCGTTGCGGGCGCAGAACCGGGCCATGAACTCGGCGCGGTCGAGGCCCATGTGCGCGGCCACGGCCTCCACGTCCTGCTCGGCCAGGTACACGAAGGCGTACTCGTCGGCCTCTCCGTGGGTGCGGCAGCACGCGCCGCACGCGTGGCACTCGAACCTGAGACCGTCCGTGTACCAGGGCTTGCGTTCCATCCCGTCAGCCGTCCTGATTGGTCGATTGATCGACGGAGGGGAGCAGGTCTTCGACGCGCCGTTTCAGGTCATCGTCGGCCAGGAAGGAGGCCAGATCGAGAAGTGTGGCCCTCGCCGTCGCGCGATCGAGGCGCGCGCCCTGGCGCAGCACGATCGATTCCGCGTCCTCGATGTCCCTCGGACGCCCGGCGAGGATCTTGTGCACGAGCAGATCCTCGGCCGAGATGACGGGCAGATCCGTCTCGCCCAGCCGCTCCATGCGGGCTCTCGAGACGGCTTCGAGCTCGTACGGCGTGCCCGCGAAGATCAGGTCGACCTCCCATCCGTCGCTTGTATGGCGCAGCGGGAGCACCCGCGTGCTCCCCACGAACTCGGCCGGGTTCGCGGGGCGCGGCTCGAACCCGCACGCTCCCGCCGCGTCGAGAATCGCAGGCAGGTCTCCCGGATCCGCCGCCAGCGTGACGTCGGCGTCGAGCGTCATCCTCGGCCGTCCGCGCATCGATACGGCGACGCCTCCGATGATCATGGCCGGTCTGTTGATGGCGTTGATCAGCGCCTTGAGGGCCCGAAATCGGTCGGGCGTCACGGCGTGGCCTCGCGGTCCCGCGCTACCCGTGCCGAGGCGAGATCCGAGAAGGCCCGATGTCTCCGCATTGCGATGAGCACCCTCTCCTCGGAGTCGGCCTCGGCGAGCGGTTTGAGGTCCTCGGGGATGTGAGCGCCGAACAGCAGGTACATGGACAGGAACTCTTCGTAGCCTTGCTGCGGAGTGAGGAGCGCGAGCCTCGACGCGGCCTCGTCCCGCTCGAAGAGGTGGACCTGTTCCCAACCGTGCGTGAAGGTGCCCTTGCTCATCATGGGTGATCATACAACAGAACGGACGTGTCGGACATGGCGGGAACGACCCTCCCCATCGAACCTTTCGACCCTCCCCCGTCGGGAGAGGGCCGGGGTGGGGCAGCAGGCTCGGCCTCGACCTCCACGACCACGGTCTGCCCGCCGCTCACCCGGACCATCCGATCGATGTTGTAGTAGAGCTTCCACGACGGCTGGAGCCGGGTCGCCTCGCGGAACGCGCC
>JAQTNF010000030.1:27139-42343 GCA_028713995.1 Deltaproteobacteria bacterium
CCTTGCCCTTCTCGAAGGCCGCCTTGGCCTCGCCCTCGCCATACGTCAGGGCCAACGAGGTTTCTTCATCTCTTTTGATGGGGGAGCGGGGGGCGGACTGGTCCGACCGTTCAGGCCGAAAACAACGCCCGGTGCGCGTCGATCCACGCTCCGAGGTCCGCGAGAGCCTGCTTCGCCGCGTTCTCGCGGTGGTCGCGCTTGCCCTCGCCGCGCGTGCGCGGCCGCGTCTCGATCATGGCCCACACCACGTTCGACGGCTGGAACCCGGATCCCGGGCGTTGCAAATGGCGCAGGAGCCCGCCCAAAGCGGTGGTGGGCGGCGGGAGCGACACGTCGAGCCCGAGCGTCTCGGCCGCGGCGAAAAGGCCGCACATGAGCCCGGACGCCATGGACTCCACGTATCCTTCCACGCCCGAGAGCTGGCCCGCCACGAACACGCGCGGATCCGACCTCAGCCGCGAGCGTTCGTCGAGCACGCGTGGCGCGTCCACGAAGCTGTTGCGGTGGACCTCGCCGTAGCGCTCGAACGCGGCCTTCTCGAGCCCGGGGATGGTGCGAAGGACGCGCTCCTGCTCGGGCCGCGTGAGCCGCGTCTGAAACCCGACCAGGTTGTAGGCCGTGCCGGCCGCGTCCTCCTGGCGTAGCTGCACCACGGCGAACGGACGCCTGCCGGTACGCGGATCCGTGAGCCCGACCGGCTTGAGCGGGCCGTGGGCGAGGGTGAGCGGGCCGCGCTCGGCGAGCTCCTCCACGGGCAGGCAGCCCTCGAAGAACGGGGCGCTCTCGAAGCCGTGGAGCGGCGTCTTCTCGGCCTCGACGAGCGCGCGCACGAAGGCGTGGTATTCGGCCTCGTCCATGGGGCAGTTGAGGTAATCCCCGCCGTCCTCGCCCTCGTCGTAGCGCGAGGCGCGAAACGTGGCCGCCGGGTCGATGCTCGCCCCGTCCACGAGTGGCGCGATGGCGTCGTGGGTGTGCAGCATCGCGCCCGCGCCCGCGAGCGCCGCGGCCAGCTTGCCGTCCGTGAGCGGCCCGGTGGCGACGATCACGCGGCCCGAGGAGGGCAGGGCAATCGCACGGCCGCGCTCCACGGACACGAGCGGGTGCGACGTCACGGCGTCTTCCACGGCCCGCGAGAAGCGCGCGCGATCCACGGCGAGCGCCCGACCCGCGGGCACTGCCGTCCCCTTTGCCTTTGCCACGAGCAGCGAGCCCATTGTCTCGAGCTCGGCCTTGAGCAGGCCCACGGCGCTCCCGAGCGACGCGCCGCGCAGGGAATTGGAGCAGACGAGCTCGGCCAGGCCGTTTGCCGCGTGGGCCGGCGTGCGCTCCGCGGGCTTCATCTCCACGAGCGTGACCGCGACGCCACGGCGCGCGAGCTGCCACGCGGCCTCGCAACCCGCGAGCCCGCCTCCGATCACCGTCACCCGCTCCATTTCTAAGAATCGACGCGCTTGAAGCCGCAGCCCTCTTTCACGCAGCGCAGCTCCCGGCCGCCCTTGCGCTTGCCGCCCGTCACGAGGAACGTCGCGCCGCACGATGGGCAGGCCTCCTTCACCGGGAAGCCCCACACAACGAAGTCGCACCCGGACGCCTTGTACTCGCTGCACCCGTAGAACACGCGGCCGGTCTTGGTGCGGCGCTCGACGAGCTCGCCCTTGCAGCCCTCCTTGGGGCAGAAGATGCCCGTGGGCACGGGCCGCGTGGCCTTGCATTCCGGATATCCCGAGCAGGCCAGGAACTCGCCGAAGCGCCCCTTCTTCCGCACCATGGGCTTTCCGCACTTCTCGCACGCGATGTCCAGGGGTACGGTCGAGGCGCGCGAGGGGTCCTTTGCCTCGAGGTCGCGCGTGAAACGGCACTCGGGATAGCCCGTGCAGGCCAGGAAGCGGCCGTTGCGGCCCCACTTGACCACCATGGGCTTGCCGCACTTCTCGCACACCTCGTCGGTCGCTTCGGCGATGTCGCGAACGTCCTTCATCTCGGTCAGCGCCCGCGTCACGTCCTCGTGGAAGGGCCCATAGAAGCTCGTGAGGATGGCGATCCAGTCCTCCTTGCCTTCCTCCACGCGGTCGAGGGTCTCCTCCATGGACGCGGTGAAGTCGACGTCGAGGATGCGCGGGAAGTGGAGCACGAGCCGCTCGACAACGAGCCGGCCGAGCTCGGACGGCATGAGCTTGCCCTCCTCCTTGGCCACGTACTTGCGGTCCTGGATGGTGGACAGGATCGTCGCGTAGGTGCTCGGCCGTCCGATGCCGCGCTCCTCGAGCTCGCGGATGAGCGTGCCCTCGGTGAAGCGCGCGGGCGGCTGGGTGAACTTCTGGTCCGCCGAGACCCCGACCCCGGCCAGCGAAAGCGCGTCGCCTTGCGCGAGCCTCGGCAGCTCCACGGACTCGTCGTCGCCCTCGGCGTCCTTGGTGCCCGCGCCGTTGACCGGCTCCTCCGCCGCGCCCACCTCGAGCCACCCGCGGTATTTGAGGACCGAGCCCGAGGCGCGCAGGTCGTGGCGTCCCGCCTTCACGAGCACGGACGTCTGGTCGTAGACCGCCGGCTTCATCTGGCACGCCACGAACCGCTCCCAGACCACGGTGTACAGCTTGCGCTGGTCGGGCGTGAGGTACTTGCCCACCTGCTCGGGCGTGAGCGCCACGGATGTGGGGCGGATGGCCTCGTGCGCGTCCTGCGCGCTCTTGCGGCTCTTGAAGAAGTTGGGCTTGTCCGGCACCTGCTCGGCGCCGTAGCGCTGCGCGATATAACGGCGCGCGTCCTCGACCGCGTCCGCGGACAGGCGCACCGAGTCGGTTCGCATGTAGGTGATGAGGCCCACCGCGCCCTCGGAGCCGATGTCCACGCCCTCATAGAGCTGCTGGGCGATCATCATGGTGCGCTTGGCCGTGAAGCGGAAGCGCCGCGCGGCCTCCTGCTGGAGGCGGCTCGTGATGAACGGCGGCGGCGGGGCCCTCCTGCGCTCCTTGCGCTCCACCGAGGCGACCTCGAAGCGCGCCGCGTCGAGCTCGGCCTTGATCGCGGCCGCGGTCTCGCCGTCCGAGATCTCAACCTTCTTGCCGCCCGTGCCCACGAAGCGCGCGATGAAGCGCGGCGGGCGCGCGGCCTCGACCTCCGCGGCGATGCGCCAGTACTCCTCGGGCTTGAAGGTCTCGATGTCATGCTCGCGGTCCACGATGAGGCGCAGGGCCACGGACTGCACCCGGCCCGCGGACAGGCCTCGGCGCACCTTCTTCCACAGGATGGGCGAGAGCTCGTAGCCCACGAGCCTGTCCAAAATGCGGCGCGCCTGCTGCGACTCGTAGAGCGGCAGGTTCAGGGCGAGCGGGCTCTTGAGGCCCTCCTCGATGCCCTTCTTGGTGATCTCGTTGAACAGGACGCGGCGCACGTGGTCCTTGTCGACGCGCAGCTCCTCGGCGATGTGCCAGGCGATGGCCTCGCCCTCGCGGTCGGGGTCGAGCGCCAGGAACACGGCGTCGGCCTGGCCCGCGGCGCGCAGGAGATCGGCGAGGATCTTCTTCTTGCCGGGGATGACCTTGTACTCGGGGCGGAAGCCTTCGTTGACCGCCACGCCGAGCTTGGACTTGGGCAGGTCCTTGACGTGCCCGAGGGACGCCTTCACGACCCACGCGGGCCCCAGGTACTTGCGGATGGTGCGCGCCTTTGCGGGCGATTCCACGATGAGCAGCGATCGCGACATGCTCTCCTCTATACCCCCTCATCCCACGCGGACGAAGTTCTTGCCGCCCTGATCCTCGACGAGCCCGGCCACCTCGAGCGACAGCACGGCCGCGCTGGTTTCGCCCGGGCCGAGCCCTGCGTGCGCCGCGATGTCGTCGATGTGGGTCGGCCTCGGGCCGAGCAGATCCAGTATCCTCTTTTCCGCACCGGTCAGGTGCTCGTGCGACACGGGCTTCGCCTGCGGACGCGGGCCCGGCGCGAGCCCCGGCAGCCGCAGCTGCCTCGCCCCGGCGCATCTCTCCACGAGGGTGAGCACGTCGTGCGCGTCCTCCACGAGCGCGGCGCCCTCCCGCAGGAGATCGTGACAGCCGCGCGCGTGCGGATCGCCCGCGTTGCCCGGGACCGCGCCCAGGGGAACGCCGAGGTCGCGCGCGATGCGGGCCGTGATGAGCGCGCCCGAGTCCTTCCCGGCGTGCACCACCACCACGGCGCTCGCGAGCGCGGCCACGATGCGGTTGCGCCGTGGGAAGGTCCAGCGCGCGGGCGGCGTCCCGGCCTCGAGCTCGGTGACGAGCGCCCCGGACGCCTCGACGCGGGCGAACAGATCCCGGTTGGCGGGCGGGTACATGTGATCGAACCCCGAGCCGATGACCGCCACGGTCGCGCCGTTCGCTGACAGCGCGCCCTCGTGCGCCGCGGTGTCGATGCCGAGCGCGCCTCCGGAAACGACGATAAGCCCATGCGCGACCAGGTCCGCGGAGAGGCCCTGGGTGAAGCGGCGGGCCTGCGGATCCGCGGCACGCGAGCCCACCAGGGCCACCATGGCGCCCTCGGGAATGCGGCCCCGCACGTGCAGACGATCCGGGGGATCCGGCAGGGCGAGCAGCCGCTCCGGGTACCCGGGCGTCCCGCGCTCGAAGACCGTGTCCGGGCCCCCGATCCCGCCGCTCCCCACGATCCTACCTTGTTCAACGTTGATCATTCTTTGAATGTGCCGACTCCCGACCGTTCGGCGGACAAGAGTCATGGACCCGACTTCGACCAACGTCAACCCCGAAATGCGATCGAAATGCGGACGGGCTCCCGTGTTCTTCGAACCCGACGAACCCGTCGATCATGTCATTTTTAGGAAACTTTTCAGCACGAGCGGCCGATATGGAACCCATCCGAATTCGGGCGGAGATCTTGCATGCCTTCCGTGAAAGCATTAAAATTTTGGAAGAGAAGAGAGGATGCGATGATCGTTTCCTTCGGCGACCGGGCGACTGAGGACGTGTTTCACGGATATGCGACGGCACGTTTGCGGCGATTCCCCTCGGAGGTTCTCCGGTTGGCCGCGCGCAAGCTTGACATGCTGAACGCGGCATCCGATTTGAGGGATCTCCGTGCGCCTCCGGGGAACCGCCTCGAGAAGCTGAAGGGCGACATGGAGGGCTTCCACAGCATCCGAGTGAACGACCAGTGGAGGCTTCTATTTCGCTGGTCCTGCGGCGACGCTCTGGATGTCCGGCTGACGGACTATCATTGAAGGAGAATGAATCCATGCTTCCGAAGAACCGTATTCCCGCGCACCCCGGCGAGGTCCTGAAGGAGGAGTTCCTCTCACCGCTCGGGATCTCGCAGGTCTTGCTGGCGGCGCATCTCGGTGTGCCGGTCCAGCGCGTCAACGAGATCATCCGCGGCAAGCGCGGCATCACTCCAGACACCGCGTGGCTCCTTGCGCAGGCGCTCGGGACGGGCCCGGAATTCTGGGTCAACCTGCAGACCGCGTACGATCTCGCGCGGAGCCGGCCGGTCCGGCCCGTGGAGCGGCTCAAGGCCGCGATCTGACGAGCGGTGAAGCACACTTCGTTTTTCCCGCGTCCTTTGCCGCAAGGCGCGCTCTCGTGCAAGATGGGGAGCATGGCGGCAAGGGCGAAAGCTCCGACGGTCGACGAGGTGCGTGGGGCGCTGCACAGGCTCTTCATCGGCGTGCGAGGCACGGCGCTGCGCAAGGAGGACGAGGTCAAGGCCGTGGAGCTCGCGGCCATGCTCAAAGAGCTCTCGCGCTTCAGACGCGACGCGCTCCTCGTGGACGCGGCCGCCGGCAAAGCGCCCGTGGGCCTGCTCGCGGCCGAGCTGCTCGGGTTCGCAAGGATCGCGGTCATCGAGCGCGATGCGGGGCGTGTCGAGGCCTGCCGCGAAGCTGCGGCCCGCCTCACACGTCGGGCCGAGATCGAGGTCAGACACGCGGACGTGGGTGATCTCGGGGCGTGGCCCGAGGCGCCGGACGTGGTGGCGGCGTTGCACGCCTGCGGTTTCGCCGCGGACGCGGTGATTGACGCGGCGGCGCGTGCCAGGGCGCGCTTCATCCTGCTTGTTCCCTGCTGCTACGGCAAAGGCGTGGCGTTCGCGGGCGGCGCCTCCAAGTGGGCGACGCTGATGGGCGCGCCCCGGCAGGGCGCGGTGCGGCGCAGGCTTCTGGACGCGCTCGTCGACGCGGAGCGCACGCTACGGCTCGAGTCCTACGGCTACGAGGTCACGGTCGCGCCGCTCGTGTCGCCCACAGTCACCCCGCACAACCTGCTGTGGCGTGCGAGGCGCGCCGTGGAGCCGCGGGCCATGGAGCGCGCCCGTGCGTCGCTCGAACAACTGCGCGAGGCCCTTGGCGCTTGACCAAAGACCGCGCGGCGCGCTACCCCGCACCCATGGAACACACCTACGCAGTCGTCATGGCCGGCGGCGTGGGCTCGCGGTTCTGGCCCGAGAGCCGCGCCCGCGCGCCCAAGCAGCTCCTCGATCTCACTGGCGAAGGCCGGACCATGATCGCGGCGACCGTGGCCCGGCTGGCCCCGGACATCTCCCCCGAGCGCGTCATCGTGGTGACCGGAGAGATCACGGCGAAGGAGTGCGCGCGCGCCCTGCCCGGCGTGCCCGCGGCCAACATCCTCGCCGAGCCCGTGGGGCGCAACACGGCGCCGTGCATCGGCTGGGCCGCGCTTCACGCCCTGCGCCGCGATCCCGAGGCGGTCCTGGCCGTCATGCCGTCGGATCACCTCATCGCCGACGAGGCCGCGTTCCGTTCGCGCGTGAGGATCGCGGTGGCCGCGGCGCGCAAGGGCGCGCTCGTGACCTTCGGCGTGACGCCGGATCGGCCCGAGACCGGATTCGGATACATCGAGGCCGGCGACGAGGCCTCTCCCGGCGTGCGCGCCGTCTCACGCTTCGTGGAGAAGCCCGACCTGCCTACGGCCGAGCGCTACCTGGCCAGCGGGCGGTTTTTGTGGAACTCGGGCATGTTCTTCTTCGGCGCGCGCCGCATCCTCGACGAGATCCGCGCGTCCATGCCGTCGCTCGCGGCCGGCCTCGACGCGATCGCGAAGGTCGCGGGCACCGCGCAGGAGGCCGAGGTCGTGTCGCGACTATACCCAACGCTCGAGGCCGTGTCCGTCGACTACGGGGTGATGGAGAAGGCGCACGGCATCCTGGTGGTGCCCGTCTCGTTCGGCTGGTCCGACCTCGGCTCGTGGGGCGCGGCGTACGACCGGTCGCAGAAGGACGAGGCGGGCAACGCGCTCCAGGCCGGCGCGGTCGTGGTCGGGTCCGAGGGATGCCTGGCGCGGGCCCCGGCGGGCAAGCTCGTGGCGCTCGTGGGCGTGCGCGATCTCGTGGTGGTGGACACGGGAGATGCGCTGCTCGTGTGCCGACGCGAGCGCTCGCAGGACGTGAAGGCCGTGGTGGACGCGCTCAAGGCCAGGGGCCGCGGCGATCTGCTCTGAGACGAAAACGAATGCGGCCTTTCCGCCTACCAGATCACGTCGTCGAGGTTCAGCCCCCCAGGGTACCAGTAGCTCGTGTACCGGCCGTACCCGTAGACCGTGATCCCGACCTTGGCGTCCGCCTGCACCTTGTGGTTGCCGTTGCCGCCGTTCGGGAACAGCACGCGCGAGATCCCGAACCCCGTCGATCCCACCGGGGAGAAGCTCGTCACGGCCGTCCCGTCCAGGGTCACGTTCGAGCCGGTCGGCGCGATGATGTTCACGTAGTTCGACGTGTAGTTCACGGGCGAGTGGAACAGGTAGCTCGTGCGGAACTGCTCCGTCGCCACGGCCAGCGCCATGGCCGGGTCGCCCGACCCGCCGCCCGCGTTCATTCCCTTCATGTACTGCGACACCAGGATGCGGTTGTCCGCCTTGATCTTGAAATCCACCGATGAGTCGATCTCCACGTACTGGCCCGCGTTCGCGATCCCGGTCGGCCACGACGCGTTCGGCGGATCGTACTGCAACGTCGTCCCGCCCTCCGCGGCGATGATCCGCACGAAGAACGCCTTGGGCTGCGTCATGGTCGGCAGAGACGGCGGGCTCACGATGTACTCCTTGGCCAGCGTCGGGATGGGGAACATCGACTCCTCGAGGTGGTCGCAGGCGGCGACGTTCGCCGGAACGTAGGTACAGTCGTGCCCGCCGAAGACCTGGATCGGCTTGTCGGAGACGAGGAGGGTGCCGGTCAGGTCGTTCGCCGCGGACGTGCCGGACAGCACCTGGAGCACGTCGCCGCTGTCGAGCGTCACGTTTCCCGAGTTGCTCGTGAGCCCGGCCCCGGGCCGGATCGCCATCCCGGTCGCGGACGGCGTGATCGTCACGGTCGTGCCGTCCTCCTTGGCCACCACCGAGTAGAAGCCGGGGAGGTTGGCGGTCTGGAACACCCACGTGTTGCGCGAGGCCACCATGTACCTGGTTCCCCACGTGTTGACCGGCAGGAGCAGCGACGCGTCGTTGGTGTAGGTGCACAGGGCCCCGATGCAGAACTCGAGGGGGTTGAACTGGTAGACGGTCACCGGACGGTCGGAGACGAGGTGGTACGCGCCGTCGGCCACCTTGACCGTGCCGGAGATGCTCGCGCGCAGGTCGGTCCACGGCAGGAAGATGAGCGCCACGGAATCCGCGGCCACCGATTGGGTCGCCACGGTGCTCGTCCCGATGGTGACGGTCACGTTGGCCGGGTCGGAAGACGTGTTCGAGACCGCGACGGCGAAGTGGACCTGGCTCAACGACGGCTGATTGGGGCTCGAGCTGAGCTGCTCGTTGAGCGTGACCGTGGGGTAGTACTCGCAGCCGATGTAGCTCTTGCCGAGCTGGTACGGCGAGCACGGGCTCGTGCAGTCCGAATCCGTGCACGTGGCCTCGTCCGTCTCCCCGTCGCAGTCGTCGTCGAGCCCGTTGTTGGGAACCTCCTCCACGTCCGGATTGACGGCTGAGTCGGAATCGTTGCAGTCGAGCCCCGCGCACCACGAATCGCTGTCGTTGTCGACGCAGCTCGTGTCCGTGTCGCCATCCGAGTCCGCGTCCGAATCCGAGCCGGTATCCGAGTCGGTGTCGGCGTCCGCATCGGCGTCCGTGTCCGCATCGGCGTCGGCGTCCGCGTCCGAATCCGAATCCGTGCCGGCGTCACCCGACGTCCAGGTATCCGTGCCCGTATCGTCGTCGCCGGGCGCGCCATTCCCGCTCGCGCACGAGACCGCCACAAGGCATACGAGCCAGAGGCAAGCGCCGGGAGCGATGAAGGAGAAGGGGTGCTTTTCCATATCCGACCTCCGTGATGCCCTCTGCCAGACGGGCGGTTTGAAACCCTACACCTCGATCAGAAACCCGCGGCGACCTCGCGTCAAGGATGGTGAAGTCTCCGGTGCGTTTTTCATAATAGAGACCGGATATGACGGACCCAAGCTCGCCTCCGGGGCGCGATGGTCCCGTGAGCTCGCGATGTGGTAATGTCCGGCACGTGGTTCGACCCGCACATCTCGTGCGCACTGTCGCGAGGGGGGGATGACGCATGCGAACGTTCCGGACGGACATGGCAGTGATGGTGCTGGCCCTGTCGGTCGCGCCCGTTGCCGCCGCCCAGGAGACGCAGAGCAAGGGCGACGAACCCCCGCGGCTGGTGATGGTCGCCTCCGAGCAGGACACGGGCGAGGTCGAGAAGACGTTCGCCGCGATCCGGGCGCAGATGAGCGACATGAACGTGAATCTCACGCTCACGCGCGTGCCGGTGTTCTTCGGGACCCTGCGCGAACAGTACGAGACGGTCAGGCAGGTCGCCGAGAGAAGCCGCGCCAGGCTGACGTTCTGGATCGATCTTTCGGTGGAGGACAGGGTCTTCCTCTACATCGCCGAGCCGGGCGGCGGCAGGGTGCTCGTGCGCGCGGTGGAGCCCGAGACGGACGAGACCCTGGGCCGTGTCGATGTCATTGCGATCATCGTGCGAACCGTCGCGGAAGCCATCATCGAGGGGGGAGAGATCGGCGTGACGCGCCCCCAACCCGAGGCCGCACGTCCGCCCCCGTCCCCGCCTCCGAAGCCACCGGTCTTGCCTCCCGATTCCGGCCCGAAGCGGCGCGAGAAGCCGCAACCGTCCGCACCGCGCGACCTGCTGGAGATCGCCGGGGCGTACGTCGGGTCCCTGTACGATAAGGAACCGACGTGGCGAAGCGGGGCGAGCGTCGGGCTGGCTGGTCGCGTTTCCGAAAGATTCTGGGTGAAGGCCGCCTACAGGATCGAGGCGCCGATCCGGAAGGCGAACGACCTCGTCTCGGTGGAGTTCAGCCCGCACCCGTTCGAGGTCGGGGCGTTCCTGAGGCTCGGGCCATCGAAGGTCGCCGTAGATCTGGGGATCGCCCTCGTGAACGATCCGCTCACGTGGTCGCTCAGAACCAAGGACGTCTCCGTCAGGCCGGAGCGCAACAGATTCCGTTGGCTGGTCGCGGCCTGCCCCAGCGTGACCGTCGGATGGGCGCCGTACGGCATCTACAGGTTCTTTCTGACCGTTTCCGCCGACATCTATTTCAATGAGAGCCCGTCGGTCGTCGAGGCGTCCGAACGCGACGTGAAGGTGATCGACCCTCTGGATGTCAGGCCTACGGTGCTCGCCGGCGTGGCGTTCGTGATTTTTTAGTTCCACCCGTCCGGACCGCGCCGTGCACCAGACAGGGAGGAGGAGGCTCGCGTGAGCGCCGCGGAAGCAAACGACGTGGAGGTGCTGATTTTCGAGGACGTGCGGCTCGCCCGCCTGGCCCGGCGCGATCCCACGGCCGCGGATCGGCTCCTCGAGCGGATCCATCCCCGGGTGTGCCGGGTGGTCAGGGCGGCCGCGGGCGCCTCGCAGGACGCGGACGAGCTCGTGCAGATCTGTCTCGTCGAAATCCTGGAGCACCTCCACACGTACGGCGGTACGGGCTCTTTGGAATCGTGGGCGGGGCAGGTGGCCTACCGGGTCGTGATGCGCCAGCTGAAGGGCCTGCGACGGCGCGAGCGCACTTTTATCGGGACGGAGGACGAACCGGGAGTCTCATCCTTGAACCCGGAGCGCGAAACGGCGTCGAGCCTGAACCTGCAGCGACTGTGCGCGAGGCTCACGCGCATCTCTCCGGAGCGGAGAACCG
This sequence comes from Deltaproteobacteria bacterium, assembly GCA_028713995.1. Classification (GTDB taxonomy): domain Bacteria; phylum Myxococcota_A; class Polyangia; order JAAYKL01; family JAAYKL01; genus JAQTNF01. The sequence continues at coordinate 38,244 of JAQTNF010000030.1, forward strand.
CGCTCGTGCTGCGTCTCGTCTACGAATATGCGGTGACAGAGGTGGCCGACATCACCGGCGTCTCCGTGAACACGGTCAAGGATCGCCTGCGGACCGGCTTGCGGGAGCTGAGAGTCATCTTCGCCAAGGACCCGGTATTGAAGGAACTGAAGCTGGAGGAATAGAGCGATGGATCGAGATACCAACACTCCCCCGACTGAAAGCAATTGTTGCGATGACGCGCTCAGGGCGGTCGAGGCGGATCTCGTCGAGGAGGGGCCCTTGTCCGAGCGGGACCGCGACCTCCTCGGACGACATACGGGAGCCTGCCCGGACTGTGAGGCTTTCGCGGCGTTCGTGAAGAAGCTGCCGGACCTCGGCCATGAGCCGTCGAGCGCGGAGTCCCGGATGGCGGCGATCCGGGCCAGACGGACATATTTCATGCGGCGCGGGCAAAAGCGCTTCGCCGGGGTGGCCGCCGCGGCTCTCGCTGCCGCCGCGGTCGCGACGCTCGTGTTCGTGGTTCGCCCCGGCGGGAAAGGGGAGATCGGACCCGAGCGCGGGATCGATCTCGGGCTGATCGGCGGACGGGTGAACGTGTCGGGCGTCGTCCGGTCGTCGGGGAAGCTCGAGGCGATCGGCCGCACGGTCACCGCGGTCGGGGGCTTGGCCCGCCTGCGAGCGGACGCGATCGCCACGATGTCTCTCGGCCCCGGAGCCGTGGTGGAGCCTGTGCGCCTGGCGCGGGACGAGGTGGACGTCCGCCTGCGGTCCGGGTCTCTCGCGGTCGACGTGTCGCCCGTGCCGGCGCGCAAGGTGCGGTTCGCGGTGCGGACGTCGCTCGCCACGGTGGAGGTGAAGGGCACCGTGTTCTCGGTCGATGTCGGGGCCGACGAGATCCATGTGAGCGTGGTCCGCGGAGAGGTTGAGGTCGTCCCGGTCGGCGGCGGGCAGGGACGCGCGGTCCGCCTGGTGGCCGGCCAGTCGCTCGCCATCCCGGTATGGACGATCGACGCGCTCGGTTCGCCCGCGCGAGACCGGGTCCTGGAAATGATCAGCGGTGGCGCAGCGGACGAGCCGCAGACGGGAGGAGCTCGGCTTGCGCCGCAGCCCGCCATCCAGGATGACGCGCCACTGGTGCGCGAACACGCCGACCGCGCGGGAGACAAGACCACGGCGCACGCCGGATCGTCGAAGGACGACGCGCAGCCTTCGATGCCCTCCCTGGCCGGGCTGCTCGATGAGGCGAGGGCCTGCCAGACGGCGAGGGACTGGCAGTGCGCCGCGGACAAGTACACGCAAGTCAGGGATCTGTATCCGGGGCTTCCCGAGGGAAGGACCGTGCTCGTGCCGCTCGCCGAGATTCACCTGCGGCATCTCGACCGGCCGGAGGCGGCGCTCTTCGGCTTCGTAAGCTACCTGAAGGACAACCCGGCCGGTCCCTTGGTGGAGGAGGCGCTCTTCGGCGTCTGCCGGGCGTTGCGGTCGCTCGCGAGGACGGACGAGGAGAAACGGGCGCTGGAGGAGTTCCTCCTGAAGCACCCCTCGAGCGTGCTCGCGTCAAAGGCGAGAACCAGGCTCGGCGAGCTCACCGCGAACCCTGAGTGATTTTTTCCGCCCGATTTTTTTTCCGCCCGTCCGGGCCCGCTCGATGCACCAGCCCTCCAGGAACACGGCAAACGCGAAAGAACACGGAGGCTGAAGATGAAGAGGATGTCGCGGGGATGCTTCATATGGGCTCTTGCGGTGGCGCTCGTCGGGCTGGCGGGGTGCTCGCCCGCGAACAGGGTGGCCACGGAGGATCCTGGAACGGACACGCACAGCGGCGGCGACACGGATGCGGACGGCGACGCGGATTCCGACACGGACGGCGATACGGACAGCGACACGGACGGTGACTCGGACGCCGGAACCGACTGCGCGCAGATCGATTTCAAGATATCGACCGGAATCGCGGACATGTTGATTGTGCTGGATCGCTCCAACAGCATGAACAGCATGGCCGACACCGATGCCGACACCGACACCCTGAGTCTGTGGGAGACCATGGGCCAGGCGCTGACGCAGGTCACGAGCGAGAAGGCCGACAAGATCAGGTTCGGCCTCCTGCCGTTCCCCACGTTGTTCTGCAGCGGGCTCAGCGACCAGTGCGACGAGTCCACGACGCCGGCCGTGCAGATCGGCGACGCGGACGCGGTGCAGAAGATCGCTACGGCCGTGGGGCCCAAGGAGCTGGGAGGCATGGGCACCTGCGGCGGCACGCCCACGGCCAGGACCATGACCAGCGCGCTCACGTACCTCAAAGGCCTCACCGACACGAACTCGCGCTACGTGCTGCTCGCCACGGACGGAGCGCCCAACTGCAACCCCATGCTTCCCTGCGCCACCTGCACGTGTCCGCAGGGCGACTGCTGCGCTGCGTCCAACGTGCTCAACTGCATCGACGACCAGGAGTCCAACAAGGCGGCCAAGGCGCTGCTTGAGGCCGGCATCCCGGTCTACGTCATCGGCGTGGGCAACAGCCTCGACTGGCAGCAGGTCATGAACGGCATCGCCGACGCCGGCGGCACCTCGCAATACTACCCGGCGGAGAACGCGACGGCCCTCTTGCAGGCCCTCGATCAGATCACAAAGACGGTGACGGACTGCAAGTTCGACGTCGGCTGGGACACCCTGCCCCAGGGGACGTCCAAGAATCCGGCGCTCGTCAACCTCTATTGCAAGGCGGCCGCCGACGAACCGAACGGTTCCGACAACGTCCTCGGTCTCGACGACGGCTGCGCCGACGGCGCCGGGTGGGACTGGGTTGACGGCGATACCATCAAGTTCTGCACCGATGCGTGCCAGAAGCTCAAGGACGGCGGCTGCAAGGTGGTGGCGACCACGTTCGGCTGCGACACCGTTCCGGTCGAGTGACATTTCGCCGGCTTTGTCCCGGCAGGGAGAAGAGGAACCGCGATGCTCAAGATGATCCCATGGCTTTTCATTGCGACGGTGGTGGTCGTCGCGGGGTGCGAGGGCACACAGAGGGGCGACGGCAACGAGGGCGACGGCGGCCTCGATGGCGGCACCGACGACACCGACAGCGCCACCGGAGGAAACGAAGACATCACCTGCGAGCCGGGTGAGATCTGGTGCTACCGGGGCTGGGTCGCGAAGTGCAATGCGGAGGGGAAAGGCTGGAAGAAATCCAAGGACTGCGGGCAGGAGGGGCTCGTGTGCGCGGCCGGCAAGTGCGACGACGTGAGCCGGGAGTGCGCGGACGCCATCAACGAGCACTCCTACATCGGGTGCGACTACTGGGGCACCACGCTGGCCAACATCGAGCTCAACTGGGACACGGAGAACAACGTCTACAACGACGGGCCGTTCCACTACGCCATCGCCGTGGCCAACAACAGCAACGACGAGGCCGAGGTCACGGTCACGGACGGCGCGGACATCAACAACAACTACACGGTGCCCGGCGGCGAGACGATCACCATCGAGGACCTGCCCTGGAAGATGACCATCAAGAACCCGGGCGACTGCTCGACCAACACCTGGGCCACGCGCAAGGTCGCGAACGCGGCGTACCACCTCACCTCCACGCGGCCGGTGACCGCGTACCAGTTCAACCCGCTGCACTACCAGTCCGGCTCCAAATTCTCCTTCACCAACGACGCTTCCTTGCTCCTGCCGTCGCACGTGTACCGCGACGAGTACATGGTCATGACCCGGGGCACGTTGAAGCTTCAAACCAGTCTCTTCAGCTCCATGAGCCGTCCCGGTTTCGTCGCGATCGTGGGCGTGGAGGGCGGGACGACCCAGCTCGGGGTCACCTCCTCGGCCCACACCGCGGCGTCGGACATCTACTCGAACGCCACATACCCGGCTCTCGCGCCGGGTCTGACGGCCAACATCGATATCGAGCCCTACGAGGTGCTGCAGATCCTCTCGGACGCGGAGCCCGGGTGCACGGACACGGCCGCGTGCAACAGCGGCACCACCTCCTACCAGTGCTGCAACGCGCCGCCCGAGTACGACCTCACCGGCACGATGATCAAGGTCATGTCCGGTCCCAACCCGGCCGTGTTCGCCGGCACGGTCATGAGCTTCGTGCCGTACAACGTGTGGGCCGC
>JAQTNF010000031.1 GCA_028713995.1 Deltaproteobacteria bacterium
CCGGAGTCTTCTTGGCAAACCTATCGAAGATCTCAGCCATCAGCATGTAACCCGGCTACGATACCCCGCCAGCCGGGGACAACTTTTCGGCCAAGAATTCGCGAGGTTGGCACCTTGAAAGGGCTGGATCCCCCATCCCCTCTCAGCAGAACACGTCGCGCTTGCCCGAGCGCACCTTCTCGATCATCTTCTGCGACAAGGCGCGCGCCTTGTCGTCCATGCCCGCGAGCGTCTTCGCAATGCATTCCTCGCCCACGGCGCGGGTCTCGGGCGAGCCGTAGTCCATCAGGTACTCGACGAAGGTCGACAGCGCGTTGGGATCGCAGTGGTGCTTGATGTCGCCCGGCTTGGCGAGGTCCATGAAGTCCCGCCCCGTGCGGCCGAGCCGGTAGCAGCCCGTGCAGAACGACGGGATGTAGCCGAGCGACGCCACGTCGCGGATGACCTCGTCGAGGGGCCGGTGATCGCCCAGGCAGAACTGGCCGCCATCCTCCTTCTCGCCCTCGGTGTAGCCGCCAGGGTTGGTGCGGCTGCCTCCCGAGATCTGCGACACGCCGAGCGCGAAGGTCTCGCGCCGGATGTTGGCCGACTCGCGCGTGGACATGATGATGCCGGTGTACGGCACGGCGAGCCGTAGGATGGCCACGATCTTGCGGAAGTCGATGTCCGAGACCGGTTGCGGCGGCTGACTCGCCATGTCCGAGCCCACGGCGGGCTCGAGCCGCGGCACGCTGATGGTATGCGGCCCCACCCCGAACCGCTTCTCGAGGTGCCGGATGTGCTGCATCATGGCCAGGATCTCGAACCGCCAGTCACACAGCCCGAACAGCACGCCGATGCCCACGTCATCGATGCCCGCCTCCATGGCGCGATCCATGGCAGACACGCGCCAGTCGTAGTCGCGTTTCACGCCGCCGAGGTGCACCTTGGCGTAGGTCCCGCGGTGGTAAGTCTCCTGGAAGAGCTGGTACGTGCCGATGCGCGCGGCCTTCAGCTCCTTGAACTCGTCGAGCGTGAGCGGCGCCACGTTGGCGTTGACGCGCCGGATCTCGCCGTTGCCGCTGCGCGTGGCGTAGATGGTCTCGATCGACTTGATGACGTAGGAGAACCCCTCGTGCGGGTACGACTCGCCGGCCACGAGCAGCACGCGCTTGTGTCCCTGCTCCACCAGGAGCTTCGTCTCGTGGGCGATCTCCTCCTGCGTGAGCGCGCGCCGTTTGACCGCCGTGTTGCGCGCGCGGAAGGCGCAGTACAGGCACTCGTTGCGGCACATGTTCGAGATGTAGAGCGGCGCGAAGAGGACGATCCTGCGGCCGTAGATCTCCTCCTTCACCTTGCGCGCCGCGGCGAAGAGCTCCCCGAGCAGGTCCGGGTCGCTGAGCCCCATGAGCACGGCCACGTCGCCGGACGACAGGCCCTTCATCTCACTGGCCCGGTCGAGCACCTCGCGGGCACGCGCCGCGTCGTGCCTTTGTCCCGCAACGAGCGCCTCCTCGATTTTCTGCTCGTCAATGGGTGGAACCGTGATGTCGGTCATGCGTCACCTTCCATATACCGTCGCCGGCCAAGCGAATTCCATCTCCACACGCGTATCCGGGTGCAGGCTGTGCAGGACCGGACAGGCGTTGGCCGCAGCCTCGAGGCGCCTGCGGTCCTCGGGTGCGTACGCGTGCCCCCCGGGCATCTCGATCCGTACGAGGATCGCGCCGATGCGCCGCACGGGCTCGCGCACCATCTCCTTGATCACCTTCACGCGCGCCCCGTCCATATTGATGCCGATCCGCCTCGCGACGAGCCCCATGACTGTGAGCGCGCAGGCGCCGAGCGCGGCGGCGACCAGATCCGTGGGCGAAAACTCCGAGCCCTCGCCCCCGTTGTCCACGGGCGCATCCGTGGCGAGCGTTTTGCCGGACGGACCGTGCGTGGCCTTGCAACGCAGGTTTCCTTCGTACACGAGATCCATTTCGACACTCATGGGAGTTCTCCATAATCTTGTCATAGGCGCGCGCCCGCGCGCCCGACGAAAAGGAAATCCGCCAGCCGGGCCGCATTGTCAATGCCGTTCGGAAACAAGACGAGAGAATCCAACACCTCGAAATGGGTCAGCATTTACGCGCGGGTGCGAACAACCCTACACACTTGACACTGTCCGGCGTGCCCTTGTACTGTGCGCCTCGTTCGAAAGGGGGGGAGACAGGCTCCGTTTGTTCAGGTCATGACGAGGCTCGAGAAAGGCAAGGCCGGCACCCGGCGTTTCGTGGTCGACGTGAGGGCGATCCGCGCGGGCGACAGCGTTTTCGATCGGGACATTCCCCTCGATTGGCTGGCCTCCGAGCTGTCGTGCTGCGACTGCGGGGCCACCCCCCTCCACGGCCGCGTCAGGCTCGAGCTCACGCCCTGCGGCACCGGCGTGCTGCTGCGCGGCGAGGCCGCTGTGCGGCTGCGTGCGGAGTGCGCCGCCTGCCTGGCCGAGGTTTTTCTCGACATTTCCGCCCCCATCACATCCTACCTCATGCCCGTGGAGGAAGCCCGCGAACAGCAGGACGCGGAGGATCTCACTCCCGAGGATCTCGAGCGCGAGTGGTTCGATGGCGACGAAATCGTGCTCGATGATCTGATACGGGATGGTATCGTTCTTGAAATGCCGATGAACATCTCTTGCGGGCCGGCCTGCCCGGGGCTCGCAAAGGCCCTTGTGCCGATCGAAGAACGCTCTATAGATCCCAGGCTTGCGCCCCTCAAGGGCATCAAAATTGCAAAGGAGCACTGACGTGGCAGTCCCGAAGAAAAAGCTCTCGAAATCCCGGCGCGACAAGCGTCGGGCGAACCACAAGAAGGTGGCGCTGCCCGCCATCTCCGCGTGCCGGCAATGCGGCGCCCCGGCCGCGAGCCACCAGGTCTGTCCGGAGTGCGGCACCTACCGTGGCCGCCAGGTGCTGAAGGTGGCCGAAGAGAAGGGAAAAACCGAATAGCGAAGTTTGCGATCGGACCCCACTCCCGAGCGTCCATGCCAGCCAGAAAAACCGCTCGGTGACAGGCAAGGGATGACGAGCTTGATTCGCAGCAGGATCATCGGAACCGGCAGCTACACGGCCGAGGGCGTGCTTACCAACCGCGATCTCGAGAGGATGGTGGACACGAGCAACGACTGGATCGTGGAGAGGACCGGAATCCGCGAGCGGCGCGTGGCTGGCAAGAACGTGCTCACGTCGGACATGGCGGCGCATGCCCTGCGGCAGGCCGTCGAGATGGCCGGCATCGGCCCTGATGATCTCGACATGATCGTCTGCGGCACGGTCACGCCCGATCGCCCGCTGCCCGCCACGGCGGCCTACGTGCAGCGCAAGATCGGCGCCGCGAAGAATTGCCCGTCGTTCGACATCGCGGCCGCATGCTCGGGGTTCATCTACGGCATGGCGATCGCCGACGGCTTCATCCGTACCGGGACGGCGAAGCGCGTGGGGGTCGTCGGCGTGGAGCTGCTCTCGCGCATCCTCGATTTCAAGGATCGCAACACTTGCGTGCTCTTCGGCGACGGGGCCGGCGCGGTCGTGCTCGCGGCCGACGAGTCCGGGAGCGGCCTGCTCAGCACGCACCTCTTCACGGACGGCTCCCTCACCGAGCTCCTCACCATTCCGGCGGGCGGATCGGCCATGCCCGCGTCTGAGGCGACGGTCGCGGATCGGCTGCACTACGTCCACATGGAGGGCAAGGAGGTCTTCCGCTTCGCGGTGCGCTATCTGTCCTCAGCGGCCATGCTGGCCCTCGAGACCAACGGCGCGGGACCAGATGACGTCAACGTGGTGGTCGCGCACCAGGCCAACATGCGAATCCTGGACGGCGTGTCGAAGCGGGTCGGCATCCCGCTCGATCGCTTCGTCCTGAACATCGAACGATTCGGCAACACATCGAGCGCCTCGATCCCCATCGCCCTCGACGAGGCGGTGCGCGGCGGAAGGGTGAACGGCGGGGACATGGTCCTCATGATGGCTCTCGGAGGCGGCCTCTCGTGGGGCTCCGCGCTTGCGAGGTGGTGAGCAGATGAAGCTCGCTTTCATCTTCCCGGGACAGGGCGCCCAGAAGGTCGGCATGGGGCGGGCCCTCTATGACGCCTCGAAGGCCGCACGCGCCTGTTTCGAGGAGGCCGACGCCGCGCTCGGCGAGCCGCTTGGCACCCTCATCTTCGAGGGCCCGCAGGAGAAGCTGACCCTGACCGCCAACACGCAGCCGTCGATCCTGACCGTGTCGGTGGCCGCCTACCGGACGCTGCGCGAGCTCACCGACGCCGTCCCGGACTTCGTGGCGGGACACAGCCTCGGCGAGTTCTCCGCGCTCGTCGCGTCCGGCGCGATGAGCTTCGCCGACGCGGTGCGGACCACGCGGGCGCGCGGAAGCTTCATGCAGGAAGCCGTCCCCACCGGCCAGGGCGCCATGGCCGCGATCATGAACAAGTCCCCCGAGGAGATCGCGGACGCCTGCGCACGCCAGGCCTCCGGCGAGGTCGTCTCCCCGGCCAACTTCAACGCGCCCGGCCAGATCGTCGTCTCGGGGCATGCCGCCGCGGTCAAACGCGTCTGCGACGACCTTGCGGCCGGCGGGGCCAGGGTCATCCCGCTCGCCGTCAGCGCGCCCTTCCACTGCGCGCTCATGGCGCCCGCGGCCAGAGGCCTCGCGAAGGTGCTCGAGGGCGTACGTTTCGCCGATCCCAGGCCGCCGGTGGTCACGAACGTCGAGGCCGCCCCGAACGCAGACGGTTCGCGCGTCGCGGATCTCCTGGTGCGGCAGGTGGTGAGCCCCGTGAGGTGGACCGACTCCGTGCGCTTCATGCTCGACGCGGGGGTGACGACCTTCGTCGAGCTCGGTCCCGGAAACGTGCTCGCGGGCCTCGTGCGGCGCATCGAACGCTCCGCGACCGTGGTTTCAGTGGACACGCCCAAGGCGGCCGAGGAAGCGGCGCGCCTGCTCAAAGGGAACACCTGATTCGAGGCAACGCGGCCGCGGGCCGCAACACATTGATCGGAGGGAAGAGAATGGACATCGAGAGCAAGGTTCGTGAGATCGTTTGCCAGCAGCTCGACGTGGATCCGGAACAGGTCAAGATGGAGACATCGTTCGTGGAAGACCTGGGCGCCGACTCCCTAGCCGTGGTCGAGCTCGTGCTCGCCCTTGAGGAGTCCTTCGAGATAGACATCCCGGACGAGGACACCGAGAAGCTGCGCACGTTCAAGGACGCAGTGGCGTACATCGCGGCCAAGGCTGCGAGCTAAAGGGGAGTCTGCCCGTGACGAGCAAACGCAGGGTGGTGGTGACCGGCTTCGGGTGCGTGAGCCCGCTCGGGCTCACCGCATCGGCGCTTTGGGACGGACTCATGGGCTGCAGGTCCGGAATCGGCCCCATCACGCGGTTCCCGGCCAACGACCACGCGACGAAGATCGCCGGCGAGGTGAAGGACTTCGACCCCGAGAAGTGGATTCCGAAGCGCGAGGTGAGACAGATGGACCGCTTCATCCAGTTCGCGGTGGCCGCGGCGGATGAGGCGGTCAAGGACTCCGGCATCGTCATAGATGAGAAGAATGCCGACAGGGTCGGGACTCTCGTCGGAGTGGGATTGGGGGGGCTCGAAACTCTCGAGGTTAACCGGGACCTGCTCGTGCAAAAAGGGCCGCGGCGCCTGTCGCCATACTTCATCCCGTCCCTCATCTCGAACCTCGCGCCGGGGCAGATATCGATGCGCCATCACGCCAAGGGACCGTCGCTCACGACCACCTCGGCGTGCTCGTCGGCGGCGCACGCCATCGGGGAAGCCACGCGGTGGATCCAGCGCGGGGACGCGGACGCCATGATCACCGGCGGGGCCGAGGCGACCATCACGCCCCTTGGCATCGCCGGCTTCAACGCCTTGAAAGCGCTCTCGACACGCAACGACGCCCCGCAGGCGGCCAGCCGCCCGTTCGACAAGGATCGCGACGGCTTCGTCATGGCGGAAGGCGCGGGAATGCTGATCCTCGAGGATCTTGAATCCGCCAAGGCGCGCGGGGCTCGCATCTACGCGGAGGTCACGGGGTACGGCGCGACCGCGGACGCCTTCCACATGACCCAGCCCGCTCCGGGCGCCGAGGGCGCCGTGCGCTGCATGCGGCTTTGCGTCAACGACGCCGGCGTGAACCCGCAGGATGTGCAGCATATCAACGCCCACGGCACCTCGACGCCCATCAACGATCCGCTCGAGACCATGGCGATCAAGGTTTGCTTCGGCGACCACGCCCGCAAGCTGGCCATCAGCTCGACCAAATCCATGACCGGGCATCTGCTCGGGGCCGCGGGCGCGATCGAGGGCATCGCGTCGATCCTGGCCATCGTACACCAGGTGGCACCCCCTACCATCAACCTCGACACTCCCGATCCGGAGTGCGATCTCGACTACGTGCCGCGCGAGCCGCGCCCCATGCACATCGAAAACGTACTCTCCAACTCGCTCGGCTTCGGGGGAACAAACGCAGCGCTGCTCTTCTCGAAGTTCAAGGGGTGACGCCGTGGCGGTCCGTCTCGCCATCGCATGCGATCACGGCGGATTCCACCTCAAGCAGGCGCTCGTCCAGGCCCTCGCGGGACAGGGCATCGACATCGTCGATCTGGGCGTGGGCAGCCCCGATCCGGTGGACTATCCAGACGTGGCGCGCACGCTCACCGAGGCCATTCTCCGCAAAGAGGCCGACTTCGGGCTCCTCCTGTGCGGCACGGGGATCGGGGTTTCCATCGCCGCGAACAGGCGGCCCGGCATTCGCGCCGCCCTGTGCACCGACCCGTACACGGCCCGCATGAGCCGCGAACACAATGACGCGAACGTCCTCTGCCTCGGCGGAAGAGTCGTCGGCCCGGGTCTTGCCGAGGAGATCGTACGGGCATTCCTGGCGGCGGGCTTTGCGGGGGGGCGCCACGCGCGCCGGATCCAGAAGCTCGACCCGCCATGAGGTGCCCGGTCTGCGGAGACCTGGAAACGCGCGTCATCGACTCCCGGGTCAACAAGGACGGGACGGAGATCCGCAGGCGCCGCGCGTGCGACACCTGCTCGCACCGTTTCACCACCTACGAGCGCCCGGAGCGCTCGTTCCCATCCGTGGTCAAGAAAGACGGCCGCCGGGAGGCGTGGGACAGGGAGAAGATCATACGCGGCGTCTCCAGGGCCTGCGAAAAGCGCCCGGTCCCGGTCGAGGCCATCGAGGAGCTGGCCGAGGCGATCGGTGCGGAGGTCTCGGCGATGGGAGAGCCCGAGGTCTCGTCTCGCATGGTCGGGGAGCGCATCATGCGGCGCCTCAAGACCCTCGATGAGGTGGCCTACGTGCGGTTCGCGAGCGTTTATCGCTCGTTCAAGGACGTGGACGAATTCATGGTCGAGCTCGCCGATCTCATCCAGGGTCGCGAGCCGCCGCCCGACGCGGAGGCGAAGTGAGCCACATGCCGAGATCGGACCTCGACCCCGCGTTCATGGCGCTCGCGCTCGAGCTTTCGCGCCTTTCGAGGCCAAGCCCCAACCCCAGGGTCGGCGCGGTGATCGTGAACGGCGGCCGCGTCGCGGGCCGCGGACACCACGAGCGACCCGGCATGCCGCACGCGGAGATCGTCGCCCTCGGCGAGGCGGGAAGCGACGCCCTCGGCGCCGACATGTACGTCACCCTCGAGCCCTGCTGCCACCAAGGACGCACCGGCCCCTGCACCGCCGCCATCGCCGCCGCCGGGGTCGCGCGCGTCGCGATCGGAATGATCGACCCGGACTCGCGGGTGAACGGCAAGGGAGTCGCCGCGCTCGAGGCCGCCGGCGTCGAATGCCACGTCGGCTTGCTCGCGGACGAGTGCGCGGCCACCCACGAAGCATACGCCACGCACCGCAGGCTCGGGCGTCCGCTCGTCACTCTCAAGGCGGCGGTCACCCTGGACGGCATGTCCGCCGACGTGCAAGGCGGCTCGAAATGGATAACGGGCGAACCGGCACGTGCCATGGTCCACGCCATGCGTGCAGAGGTCGAAGCCGTCATCGTCGGGGTAGAGACCGTTCTCACCGACGATCCGCTCCTCACAGTGCGGCTCGCCCCAGGCAGGAGCCCCATGCGGGTGGTGATGGACTCGGGTCTGCGGACGCCCGCGACCGCCAACGTGATCGCGACCGCCGCCGAAGTGCCGACCGTCCTGGCCCACGCGGGCGCCTCCCTCGAGTCGGCCGCGGCGTACGCCGGCCTGCACGGCGTCGAGATCCTCGAATGCTCGGCCCGTCAGGATGGCAGGGTCGATCCGGCCGATCTGCTCTCGAAGCTCGCGGCTCGCGGCGTGCTGTCGGTCCTCGTTGAAGGCGGCGGCCGCGTGCACGAAGCTTTCCTGACGGCGGGGCTTGCCGATCGACTCGCGCTCTTCCTGGCGCCGCGTCTCCTGGGGGGCGGCCTCCCCTGGGTGCGGTTTGAAAAACCCAGGCTGCTCGCGCAGGCCCTGCGACTCGAATCATTGCGCGTCTCTCGGGCAGGCGACGACCTGCTCCTCGAGGGACGCCTCGGCCGCTAGGCTCGATCAGATCGAAGAAGCCTCGTTGAACTCACTCAGATCCACGCCGAGGCTCCCGTCGATGTTCGTGAGCTTCGCAAGGCCGCTCATCTCAAGCTGGCGGATGCGCTCGCGCGTGAGGTTCATGATCTCTCCGACCTCCTCGAGGGTCACTCCTCCGCGTTCGGCCACATCGAGGGCGCAGGTCTCGGTCATCTCCCAGACCTCGATGTCTGGGAAGTTCATCTTGATCGAGCCCGTCTCCGGATTGACGTCGAGATACAGGTGGTGCTTGCAGCTCACGAACGGGCAAGGCCGCTCGCCGTTCGCGCAGTCCAACCGAACCTGCGGTTTCACGTAGTCCATCTCCGGATACAGGAGCCTCCCGAGCCGGATCTGCTCCTTGGTCATCTTCTTGACCGGGATGGTCCTTGCCCGGACGGGCCGCTTGCGCCGCGTGCTTCGCCGCCGCCGTCCACCTTCCTTCTCAACCTCTTCGCCCTGCAGATTCTTCGCCTCTTCCATGTCGCTCCCTCCCTGCTCTTCTTGCCTGCCCTGTTTACGAAAATGGGCGCCAAACCGCGCCCCGTCTCCTAGACCGCCTCCCTCGCCGTCTGCACCTGCTCACGGATGCGCCTGCCCGCATCCTCAAGCATCGTCACCAGGGCTTCGGCCGCCGCCCGGGCCTCGGTGATTTGACGCTTCAGGCTTTGCGCCGCGATTTCGCCCTTCTCCCCGCCTTCCAGGCTCTGCTCCAACTTCTCGATGACGCGGACGAGCAGCCTCCTGAGCTCCTCGATCTCGCCGCCCACGAACGCGAACTGCTGCCGGATGTCCTCGATGGTGTAGTCGAGGCTCATCATGCGCTTGATCTCGTTGAGCTGACGCACGGTCCCGGGCGGGTACAGCCCCCTCGAGCCCTTGTGTTTGCCCTTCGTGCCGACCCGCCGGCTGCGCGGCAGGAGGCCGAGCTGCACATATTTTCGGAAAGTCGCCTCGGACAGCTTCACACCTCGCCGGGAGAAGATGTCGACGATCTCGCCGGAAGAGAGCCCGTGCGGATGAGCTGTCTCGATCTCGAGCAGATCCCGCTCGGACAGGAGGCGGTTGTCGTTCGTCTCCGAGGTCGTGCTATCTACTAGAAATCTTCCATTCATTGTTTTCGTCTCAGTATGTGGCATGAAATATATTCCACTCAATATATTACTGTCAAGCACTATTTCTGAAGACTCTCACTCCCCGCGGGGAACGCCCTGCTCTATTTCTTTTCTTCCAGGCGATTCTGGAGCTGACGGGCGTATGGGCGCCACCTCTCCCCCACCCTGGCCCAGCGCCCCACCTTGGGCGCCGCGAGGACATCGCGTAACGCGGTCCTCGCTTCGTGCGGGTTGCCCGCCTCGATCAGCACCTGGGCGAGGAAAAGCTTGTTTAGGGGATAGTCGGAAGTGTCCACCGCCTTCTGGGCATACTCCACGGCCAAATCCATGTCCCCCACACTGGTAGGCCATGGCGGTGCCTGGGAATACAACATGCCCAGCAGACGATAGGCTCCCGCGTCCTCGAACTTGGGATCGAGCGCCGCGGCCTTGAGTCCCAGCTTCTCAACGGACCTCACGAGCGTGATACCACCGAGCCCGCCCTGCTGCGCCCGTCGGCCTCTCAAGGCGGCGAGATAGTAGTACCCCTCGGTTCCGTTCGGGTTCTCGCGCGTGGCGGCCTCGGCCGCATCCTCGCCCCGCAGGAGCCATGCGGTTTTTTCGGCCGAGGCATTTTCGATCTCGCTTGCGAACAGGCACGCCCGTCCCAGGCGCCAGTGGACCTCGTAGGGAGAAACGGATGACGGTTCCCGTCCCAGGAGCTTCGCCGCCTTTTCCAAAGCTTCGACCGCGGTTGTGAGGTCGTCGAGATCCGCATCCTCGGCGGCGTGCAGATCGGCGAGCGTGACCAACTCCGGCACGTTCTCCGGGAGAGCGCTGCTCGCTTTGAGTGGAACGATGACCGGAGCACCACACCGGCAACCGAAAAGAAGCGCAACCCCCCATGTCGCGACCCTCAATCCCGCACGGCAAGCCGCAACACGACACGATTTTGCATCCATCGCCAGGATGGGGATCCCTCAGCTCACCCCGATCTCGCGGATTCTCGCAGCCTTGCCTCGACGCTGCCTCAGGTAATAGAGACGGGCCTGACGCACGCGGCCGCGGCTCTTCACCTCGAGACGCTCGATTCGGGGGGAGTGAATCGGAAAGACGCGCTCGACACCGATCCCGTAGGAGACCTTGCGAACCGTGAATGTGCTGCGAAGACCACCGCCCCGACGGCGGATGACGACGCCCTCGAACACCTGCACGCGTTCTTTTTCGCCTTCGCGGATCTTGTAGTGGACGCGAACCGTATCGCCCGGCCGGAAGCTCGGCAAAGGGTTGATACGCAACTGTTCTTGTTCAATTTCGTACAGTTTAAGTACGGTTCCGCTCATAGCCGGCACCTCACGATCGCTTCCCCATGGCTCGGGGTGAGGGGATTATGCAGAATCCCGGCCACATGTCAACATCTACAAGGAAATCGCTCAGGAATTCCATCTCGCAATTGACAATGGGCAGCGCCATGGTATAGGCTCCGGCAGATGTCGATTTGTCGAAAAATTACGGGCAGTTCGCCTAAATCGGAGGACGTGATGGCTGCTTTGCGTTTCCGCGCGATGACCGGGATTGTCGTCGCACTTCTCATCTTCGCCGCGTCACCAGTTCGAGCCGGGGACACCCCGCTTGTCAAAGGCGGCAATGGCATGGAAGCCCGTCTCTTCCGGTCGGCGGTGGACACCAAGGGCCACTTCACGGTGGACGCCACGCCCATCCTGCCGCACCTGGCCATCTCGCTCGGCCTGTTGCTCGATTTCGGATTCAATGAGTGGGTCGCGGTAGAGCAAGAGGGAAAAATCTACGACAAGACCAAGGTCGATACCTATATCGGTTCGGTCCTGATGTTCAACTTGGGACTGCTCGACATGATTGTGGTCGGCGTGCAGATCCCGCTCGACATCACGTCGGGTCGGGCGTTCGACGCGGACACGGCCCGGACCCCGCCGGAAGCCTCCTCTGCCGGGTGGTCGACAAAGGGCGGCATCGGTGACATCGCGCTGCACCTTAAGCTGCGCTGGCTGCGCGCGGACCGGCACATGTTCGGGGTGGGGACGGTGATCCAGTACCAGGCGCCCGTGGGCAAGCCGGAGTTCCTGATGGGCGACCCGACGAGCGCGATCTCGGCCAAGATGATCGTCGACAGCGAGCCGATCTCCTGGTACCGCGCAGCCCTCAATGTCGGCGCCAGGTATGCCATCGGCGCAAGCGACAAGAACGAGCTCAACGGCGATTTCTGCACGGCCGCGAGCATCTGCCCGGCGAACCGCAACCTCTTCGAGTACGGCCCCATGATGAGCTTCGGCATCGGCCAGAGCTTCGTGCTGTGGCCGGGCGTCATGGACTTCGTGTTCGAGGTGTACGGGAACCAGATGCTGACCAACCTGTCGAGCCCGTACTTCTCGATGGAGGCCAACCTGGGCCTCAAGGTGTACGTGGAGCGCAGCTCGTACCTGATGGCGGGCTACGCGCACGGCCTGCCCGTAGCCGGCACCGATTCCATGTACGGGTTCCAGAGCATGGAGCACCGGATGTTCCTGGGCTTCGCGTTCGAGCCTTCGATCGGCGACCGTGACAGTGACGGTATCAAGGATGATCTCGACAAGTGTCCTGACGATCCCGAAGACATGGACGGGTTCGAGGACAGCGACGGGTGTCCGGATCCGGACAACGACAGGGACGGGATCCCGGACGTCAACGACGACTGCCCGCTCGTCCCCGAGGACAGGGACGGCGATCGGGACACTGACGGATGCCCGGACGAGAACCCCAACGACAGGGACGGCGACGGCATTCTCGACAACGTCGACCAGTGCCCGGACGATCCGGAGGACCTGGACGGATTCCAGGACAAGGACGGGTGCCCGGACGAGGACAACGACAATGACAGGATCTTGGATGTGAACGATCTGTGCCCGAACGAGCCCGAAGACATGGACGGGTTCGAGGACCAGAACGGCTGCCCGGACCCTGACAACGACAGCGACGGGATCCCAGACGTCAACGACCAGTGCCCGAACGAGCCGGAAACATACAACGGCAAGGACGACACCGATGGCTGCCCGGATCAGGGGGATGTGGTGTTGACGCGCGACTCGATCCAGATCCTGAAGAAGGTTTATTTCGAGTACGACTCGGCCGTCATCAAGGAGATGTCGTACGGCATCCTCGACGCTGTGGCCGCGACCATCAAGGGCAACCCGCAGATCGACCTCATCGAGGTGCAGGGGCACGCGGATGAGCGCGGCGCCGAGGATTACAACCTCAAGCTCACGGCTGATCGCGCCGCGTCCGTGGTGTCGTACCTCGCCAAGAAGGGCGTCAACCCCAAGAAGCTGCGCTCCGCGGGTTACGGCGCCCTGTGCCCGATCGCGCAGGGGCACAACGAGGCCGCGTGGGAACAGAACCGCCGCGTGGAGTTCAAGGTGCTCTCCATCGACGGCAACCCCACGGGCGTCGAGACCGCCTGCGAAGCCGCCAAGAAGAAGGGGATCGTTGCGAAGTAGCCGCTCCCCTGCCCCTCCCTCCTCACGCGCTCCCATTTGACGTTGCTTTGCGCCGCGGCTAAGCTCCGAGCCCGCCTGCAGTGAACCGCCCATGACGAAAACGACGCGGCCAGGAAAGAAAGGATCGGGGCGCCGGCTCGGCCCGGTCTCCATCCTGTCCGCCGTGGCCACGGTGATCGCGTTCGCGGTGCGGATCCCGTTCTATCTCGTGTACCGCCTCGCAAAGCTGCTCGCCGAACCCGGGAGCGACGGGTTGCGCGTGGGGCTCGCGCTGGCCCTCGCCCTGCACGTCCTTCTGCTCCTCCTGGGCGGTCGCCTCGTGCCGTCAAAGGACGACAAGGGGCGCATCGAGATGGAGATCCTCAAGCCCGACGAGATGCTCGAAAAATACGAGCCCAGGGAAAAGCCGCCGGACGGAGAGGTGGTCCGCGCAAAGCCCTCTCCCGACACGCGCCCGCCCCCGATCAAGCCCAGGTTCCTGGCCGAGAAGGACTCGCGCACCGACAAGGAGACGACCGTCCGCGTCCGCACGCCTGCGGGCGGACAAGCGGCGAGCGCGGCCGAGCCCAAGGCCGCGCAGGATCGGAACACGCCGGCCGAGCAGGCCGGGGTGGGCCCCTTGCCGCCTGAGATCGAGCGCGCGCGGCAGGAGGGCAGGCAGGCCGAGAGGCGGACACCTTTATCGCTCGAAGACGTGGACCTGAAGCCGAGCGCGCAGGCGCTCGCGGACGCGATCGCCGGGAGCGGGCTCGACCGGGTCGAGGATCTTCTCGACGGCGAGGCCACGGTGCTCAACGCCGCGAGCTGGCAGTACTCGGCGTTCTTGAACCGGGTGAAACGACAGGTGGAGCAGCGCTGGCACCCTGACGAGGAATTTCGAAGCCGCGATCCGTACGGCAACGTCTATGGCCTCAAGGATCGCGTGACCGTTCTGCTCGTGGTCCTCACCGGCGACGGAGCGGTCAGCAATCTCTATGTCATGGAGCCGAGCGGGGCGCCGTTCCTCGACGAGGTGGCCTACCGGGCGGTCGAGTCGGCCGCGCCCTTCCCCCACGTGCCAGAGGGCATGAAGGACAAGAAGACCGGCCTCGTCATGTTCACGTTCCAGTTCACGGTCGAGGTGGGCGGTTCGCCCGTCTTCCGCGTGCGCCGCTACGACGGACCGGAGCGCTGAGCGCCGCACAAGGATCGATCACAGGTGGGCCCCGATCCCGTCGAGCGCCTCGATGCGGTCCGCACCCTCCGGCAGAAGCGGCACGGCCACCACCGCATCGAGCCCCTCCCATGCGTCCTTGACCCTCTGCATCACGGCGCCTTCCATCCTCGAAGCCTCGTTCCACTCGGCGTTGAGGCTCCGGATCACTTCGGCCGCGCGCCCTTGAAGCCCGGCCGGCGGATCGTCCGCGTGCGGCGCGTGCACACGGTTGAAGACCACGGCGTTCACGGCCAGGCCGAGCTGTGCGAGGCGGTTCCGAAATTCGCGGGTCTCGCGCACGGTCGGGTTATCCGCGGTTGCGACGAGGCAGAACGCCACGTCCTTGCCCCGAAGCGCCGACTCCACCACTCGCGCCCGTTCGGCGAAGCTCCCGAACAGGTCCGAGAGCGCGTCAACGAAGCTCATCATCTCGTTGAGAAGCTCGCCTCCCGTGAACCTCCCCATGGCCTTGAGCACCGCGCCCGCCCATCGCCCCACCAGATCGAAACCGATCCTGCCCGGGCCCCCGTAGGCGCGCCGCATGACCCGGACGAGCGGTCCGTCCAGGGCGTCGACCATGCGCCTGGGCGAGGTGAAGAAGTCGAGCGCGTTCACCGTGGGGGGCGTGTCGAGCACGACCAGCTCCACGTCCGGATCCTCCTTGATGGCCGAGAGCTGCTCGAGCGCCATGTATTCCTGCACGCCGCTCAAGGAGCCGGACAGGTAGCGGTAGAGCTTGTTGCGCAGGATTCGATCCGCGACCGCGGGCGACGAGGCGCGATCCCTGACGAGCGTCGCGAAGGCCCTTTCCGCGTCCAGCATGCCGAACGACAGGCGTCCGCCGTTCTCGACTCGGCCGCCGAGCAAGCCCGTGATGTCTCGCGGCCCAGCGCCCTCATCGCCGTGGGCCACGCCCAGGTTGTCCGCCAGCCGCCGCGCCGGATCGATGCTGAGACACGCGACGCGCCTCCCCGCCCGGGCCGCGCGCACGGACATGGCGGCCGCGAGAGTTGTCTTCCCCACGCCGCCCGCGCCGGCGCATACGATCACGCGCCGCTCCATGAGCATGGGGGTGAGCGTGGAGGCGGGGGCTGGCCTGGCGTTCACCTTCCCACCTCCAGGCTCGTCCCGTTCACGACAAGGATCCACGGCAGCGCAACGGGCTCATGCCGGCCGTCGAAACCCGCGAACCGCGTCGCGACCTTGGGGTTGGCCTGCCCGGACAACCGCGCGAGCCAGTCGGCCACCGCGCCTCGCGTGCGCGCTCCGGACCGCAGGGCGTGCCGCACGAGAAGCGCCGCGTCATGGCCGAACGCGGCCGGATAGCTCGGCTCGCTCCTGTACTCGGCGCGGAACTTCGCGGCGAACGAAGCCGCTGCGGGAGAGCCTGCTTCGCTGAACGACGCAGCGAACGACGCGCCCTGGAGATAGCGTCCGGCGCGGCGGATCAAATCCGGATTCACGGCCGACGACGGCGCGAAGAAACGAATCGCACGCCCCTGCCCCGGGGCCGCCCCGTCCCGGGCGACCGACCACAGGCCGGCCGAGGCCAGCGCCGGCGCGACGAGCGCGATCCTTCCGTCCTCATCGGCCACGAACAACGCGTCGAACGCGATTTTCGAGAGCGTCTGTGCGGCGTCCGTGAAGTCGGTGGTCGCCGGATCGTAGGACACCTCGACCGCGGTGGAGAGCCCCTTGGTGGCCGTCTCCTCGGACATGAGACGCCGCATGGTCCGGCCGTAAGCGTCGCTCGGATAGAGCACGGCGACGGTCCTCGCCCCGGAAGACGCCATGGCCGCGGCCAGCGAACGCACCTCGGCCCGGTTCGTGACGAACTCGCGAAAGACGCGCGACCTGCCAGCCGGGAGGTCCTCCTTGGCCGAGAGGGCGAGCAGGGGCACGCCCAGCTCCTCGGCGCGGGTCGCGGCGATCTCGGCAGAGACAGCGTCCACGGGACCGATGACGGCGACCACGTGATCCTGGAGCACGAGCTCCTCCACGGCGCGCGCGGCCAGCGACGGATCGTCCCGCACGTCCTTGATGACCACGTTGACCTCGGGCCCGGCTCCTTCGTCCTTCGCGCCCAGCATGACGCCCCGCACCACGGTCTCGCCCACGAGCCGCGTGCGGCCCGACAGGGACACGAGGCAGCCGACGGCGCCGAGATCGACGTCCGAGCGATCGCCGACGAGATCCCACATGCGCGCGATCCCCGGATCCTCTCCTTGCCCTGCGGCCCTCGCCTCGGCGAGCAGCTTCGCCGCGGCGTCGAGCTCGCCGGCCTCGTAATGCAGAGCGGCGAGCCGCGCCACGACCAGGGGCCACCCTGCCCCGCCCCGGTCCAGCGCACCTGCCAGATCTTCGAGGGCCTTGCGATCCCCTGCCTCGTCGACGAGATTCGCGAGCTCCTTCCTGGCGTTCTCGCGCGCTTCGCCAGGCGGACACGCGGCCACGTAACCGTCCAGCCTGAGCACAGCCTGCCGCTCGAGCCCGGCTTCTCGTGCGCTGCGCCACAGGGTGTCGAGCAGGAGCAGGCCTTCGGCCGGGTCCGTCATGCGGCCGACAAAGGGCTCGAGTCGCAGGACCGCCTCCTTGTGCTGCGCGAGCCCGGCCAGGGCCACGCCGTCGTAAAACGCCGCCCGCTCGCCGAGGGAGCCCTCGATCCCGAGCAGGGGCGCGAGCAGCTCTCTGGCGCGGGACGGCTCCCCCCTGGCGATCGCGACGCGGGCCCGGTAGAGCGCCGCAAGCTTGACGAGCGGGTCGCTCGGGAACGCCTTCATGAACGCTGCGAATGCCCGATCCGAGACCTCAGTATCCCCGCGATCGAACACGTCCCGCGCGGCCCGAAAGGCCTTCTCGGCAGACGGATCGGCGCTCGAGATGCTCTCGGGACGCAGGGGCTCCTTGCCCGCCGAGCACGCGGAGCACGGCAGCAGCACCGCCGCCGCCGCCACGAGGAATGTTCTCCAACGGATTCTCACGGCGCAGAGTGTATGGGACGCAAGAAGAGGCCGCAATGGGGTCGCGATGCACGGGGTTGCGACGCGGGAAAACGGGCCGACGGTTTCATCGTCGATGCGGCGCCCTGTATGGTATGATTGTGGGCATCAAGGAGGATGACTCATGCGACATAAAGCCTGGATAATCCGTGTTGCTTTTGCATGCTTGACCCTCGGCGCGCTCGGTTCGGGATGCAGCGACAGCTCGGGAACCGGATCGGATGACGACAGCTCGACCGAACCGGGCACCTTGTGTGTGCCCGGGTTCGTGCAGCCATGCATGTGCTCGGCCAACGATGAAGG
Source organism: Deltaproteobacteria bacterium (assembly GCA_028713995.1). GTDB lineage: Bacteria > Myxococcota_A > Polyangia > JAAYKL01 > JAAYKL01 > JAQTNF01. Next base: position 17,672 of record JAQTNF010000031.1, read on the forward strand.
TGTGCAGACCTGCCTCGATGACGGCAGCGGGTTCTCGTGGTGTGATTGCGGCGGGTCATCCGACTCGGACGCGGACACCGACTCGGACTCTGACGGTGACGTCGATTCCGATGGCGACGGGGACGGAGACAGCGACTCGGATTCCGACTCGGATTCCGACTCGGATTCCGACACCGGATACAAGAACGCCGGCTGGAGGTGCCTCATCTGTTCCTTCGACGTGCGCGACCTGCTCGTGAACCACAGGTAGCGGTCAGGCTCAGTCCCTCTCCTTGCGGACGAACAATGACGCCATGACGACACCCGCGATCAAGCTCATCCTCACCCTCGCTACGCTCGGCCTCCTTCTCGCAGGCTGCCGCGACCGCGAGCCCCGCGCCGAGGCCCTCCCTCGCGAGCACCGCGCCGAGCAGGAGCCGAGGCCGGTGGTGAAGCGCGGGACGCCAAGATCCGACGCGCCCAACTTGATCCTGGTGGTCCTCGACACGGTGCGGCGCGACCACCTCTCGACCTACGGCTACGGCCGCGAGACCTCGCCGTCGCTCACGCGTATCGCGGCGCGCGGTGCGAAGTTCACGCGCGCCTCGTCCGCCGCGGACTGGACCCACCCGTCCCACGCCTCCATGCTGACCGGCACGTACCCGTCGCTGCACGGGGCGCGCTTCGCGGGCCCTTCCGGAAAGAGCACCGATCCCATCTTACGCCTGCGGCGGGATGTTCCCACCCTGCCCGAGCTTCTCGCCGCGGCGGGATACACGAGCGTGGCCTCGGTGGGCGCGCCGGTCCTCTCTCGCGGGCTGGGCGTGACGCGCGGCTTCGACGCGTTCGAGGGCGCGACGCCTGCCGCCGAGCCGTCCGCGGCTTTGGTCAACGATCGCCTCTTTGCCCTGCTCGACCGGCAGACCGCGCCGGGCCCGCGCTTCGTGCTCGTCAACTACTTCGACGCTCACGACCCTTACGTGGCGCGGCCCGAGCACGCGCCGTGGATCAACCCCAAGACCATGACCCGGCAGGTGGCCCTGGCGGGCTTGATTGATCGCCTGCCCCGCTTCGCGCGCATCGCGGCCGGGCTCGAGACGCTCGAGCCCTCGGTGCGCGCGGCCGCCGTGGACAACTACGATTCCGAGATCGCGCAGGCCGACGCGGCGCTCGCGAAGCTCCTCGACGGGCTCGAGGCGCGCGGCATGCTGAAGAACGCCCTCGTGGCCGTCGTCGCGGATCACGGCGAGCTGTTCGGCGAGCACGGGCTGTACTCGCACGGCCTCGTGCTGTGGCGCGAGGTGCTCGACGTGCCGCTCGTGCTCGTGGGCGCGGGCGTGACCGCGGGCCTCACGGTCGACGAGCCAGTCGAGACCGTGGATCTCTTGGCCACGTTCCTCGCCGCCGCCGGGGCTCCGTTTCCCCCCACCAACCTGGGCTCGAGCCTGCTGCCGCTCGCGGGCGCCGTGGGCTCGTACAGGCGCCACCCCCTCGTAGCCGAGGCCTTTGCCAACCCGACACTGGTGAGGGACGTGAAGGCCTACTCCACCGACTACCGCTCCCTCATGAGCGGCGCGCGCAAGCTCATCGTGAGCTCGTCCGGCGCGAAGCAGCTCTTCGATCTGGCCGTTGATCCCTCCGAGAGCCACGATCTCTCCTCATCCGAGCCCACGCTCGTCACCGAGCTGTCCGCGATCCTCGACTCGTGGCCGCCCGGCCGCGCAGTGGGCCCCGGCGCGCCCGTGTCGCTCACCAAGGACGAGGAGAAACGCCTCAAGGCCCTCGGGTACCTGCAATAAACTCGGGGCACCACGTTCGGTGTTGCGTTCGTGTCTTGCGAATATGATTCGGGATCTTTATGATGCGCCCCGTGGATTTCGTGAAATCGTGGCGGGTAGACCCGCTTTCAGGGATGTTTATGGGAATCGACGTAAACAAACGTGCTTTTTATGGAGGTCGCAATCATGGATAGGCTCGGAAGACTGTTGGGAGTCACACTGTTTTTTTATGTTCTCGTTCAAGGCTGCGCCAGTTTGGAAAGCCAGGACGGTCCTTCCGACAACGGGACCGACTATGATGCCAGCGGAGATTCGGGCACGGACGGCGACACGGACTCGGACGCCGATACGGACACGGACTCGGACACCGATACGGACAGCGACACGGACGGGGACACCGATTCCGGCGGCGACACGGACGGCGATACGGATGGCGACACAGACTCTGACGGCGATACGGACGCCGATACGGACGGCGACACGGACAGTGATACGGACGGTGATACCGATTCCGACTCGGATTCCGACGGCGACACGGACACGAGCACTGGTTCAGACGCCGAATGGATCGCGCTGGCAGGTGGAACGTTCCAGATGGGTTCGACCGCGACCACCGCAGAGCAGCCGGCGCACTCGGTGACCATCCCCGCCTTTCAGATGTTGAAGACCGAGGTGACGGTGGCGCAGTACGAGGCGTGCGTGACCGCGACGGATTGCACCGCGCCGGACACGTCCGATAATTGCGCGTCGACCAACCAGGGCAACTGGGGAGCGGCGACCCGGAAAAAGGATCCCGTGAACTGCGTGACCTGGCAGCAGGCCGTGGACTTCTGCACGTGGGCCGGCGGCCGCCTGCCGAGCGAGGCGGAGTGGGAATACGCGGCGCGTTCGAGCGGGCAGGATATCGCATATCCATGGGGTGACACGACCGCGACATGCTCGTACGCGGTGATGAAAGACACGACGGATGGCTGCAACACGGGATATACGATGGCCGCGTGCAGCAGGACCGACGGAAACACGACGCAGGGATTGTGCGACATGGCCGGCAACGTGTTCGAGTGGGTTCAAGACTGGTACCACGACAACTACAACTCAGCACCCTCGGACGGGAGCGCGTGGGAGAGCCCGGCTGGAACCTATCGCGTCTTTCGCGGCGGCACCCTCTATAACGAAGCCAGTTGGCTACGTGCCGCATACCGCGGCTACGGCACCACGTCATTCGTCAACTACGGCGTCGGCTTCCGCTGCGCCAAGTAACGGTCGGCACATACAGTTACTCTTGAGGAGGTCTTAATCATGAATCGGTGGAGAATGGTGCTGGGAGCGACCCTGTTCTTTGGTGCTCTTGTTCAGGGCTGCGCCGAGTTGCAGGTCCAGGACGGCTCGACCGACACCGGGTCCGGTTATGACACCTGGGAAGATGCAAGCACGGACACCGACTCGGACAGCGACTCGGACTCGGATGCCGACACGGACTCCGATGCCGATACGGACTCGGATGCCGACACGGACTCGGATGCCGACACGGACTCCGACACCGACACCGATACCGACACCGACACCGATACCGATACCGATACCGACACCGATACCGACACCGACACCGATACGGACACCGACACCGATACGGACACCGACACCGATACGGACACCGACACCGATACGGACACCGACAGCGATTCCGACAGCGATACCGACGGCGACACCGATACGGATGCTGACACCGACACGGATTCGGATTCGGACACCGACACCGATTCCGACACCGACGCGGATACTGACACCGACACGGATTCGGACACCGACACTGACGGCGACACAGATACGGACACCGACACCGATACCGACACCGACAGCGATTCCGACAGCGACATTGAATGGGTGTCCCTGACCGGCGGATCGTTCCAGATGGGCTCGTCGTCAGGAGCCTCGAACGAGCAGCCCGCGCACTCGGTGACAGTGCCTGCGTTCCAGATGATGAAGGCCGAGGCGACCGTGGCGCAGTATCAGGCGTGCGTCGCCGCGACGTCGTGCACGGCGCCGGACACGTCGGGGACCTGCGCATCGACGAGCTACGGCAATTGGGGCGCGGCCGGGCGCAGCGGGCACCCGGTGAACTGCGCGACCTGGCAGCAGGCCGTGGACTTCTGCACATGGGCCGGAGCCCGGTTGCCCAGCGAAGCCGAATGGGAGTTCGCGGCACGCTCGAGGGGGCAGGACATCGTGTACCCGTGGGGCAACACGACCGCGACGTGCTCGTACGCGGTGATGGGCGACGTGAGCGACGGTTGCAACACCGGTCACACGATGACGCCGTGCAGCAAGACCGCGGGCAACACGAGCCAGGGGCTGTGCGACATGGCCGGCAACTTGTGGGAATGGGTGCAGGATTGGTATCACAACGACTACACGTCCGCGCCCACGGACGGGAGCGCTTGGGTCTCTCCGACCGGCACGTACCGTGTGTTCCGCGGAGGCTGCCTGTTCAACATCGACGCCTCCTGGCTCCGTGCGAGATACCGCGGCTACTCCACCCCGTCGTACGCCAACTACGGCGTCGGCTTCCGCTGCGCCAAGTAGGCGATCAATCCCGGAATCTCTCGTAGCGCACGAGCTCGGCGAGCGGACGGCGCGGCGGGGCCTTGGGCGCTGGGCCGGACGGACGGCCGAGCGGGACGAGCTCCACCACCTGGACCGTGTCCGGCGCACCCACGATGCGCGCGGCGGCCGCGTGATCGAAGAGCCCCACGTGAACGGTGCCGTAGCCGAGGGCATGCGCCGCAAGCGTCGCGTTCTGCAGGAAGAGCGCCACGTCGAACATGAGCCAGTCGCCGAGCACGGTCGTGGCTTCGCCCTTCTTGAAGCCCGACGCCCGCTTGCGGCCACACGCCACGATGACGACGGGCGCGTTTTTCACGGCGTCCCTGGCCGGGTTGTGCTCGGACAGGGTCTCGGACAGGGCCGCCCGCGTGGCCGGATCGCGGACCACCACCACCTCCCAGCACTGCGTGTTGGCCCACGACGGCGCGTCGCACCCGGCCTTGAGGATGCGCTCGAGATCGCCGTCGCCGATCGGATCCGCGGTGAACCTGCGGACGCTGCGGCGTTCCTTCATGGCTTCGAAAAGATCCATCGTGCCTCCTTGTGTGAACGGATCAGCGTCTTCCGGGCATCTGGCGGCCGAACGCCGCGGCGAGCGCCCGGTCGAAGGTCTTGATCTCCGTGACGTTGCGCCTCGCGCACATGGCCGCGTGGATGAGATCTCGCGCGCCGAGCGCCGGAAAACGCGCCACGAGCGATCGGGCCGCGCGCACATCAGCCTCCTCGACGGACCATATGGTCGGAATGCACGACTCGACGAGCGCGAGCGCCGCGTCCAGCGTGCTCGTGCGCTGCACCGGCACGTAGGCGTGCAGCAGCTCCTGAAGCACCTCGGCGGAGGTGCAGGGCTTCAACCTCGGATCATCGATCGCGATCTCGAAGAACTTCCGCGCCTCGCGCTTGAGCGGATGGGGGCCTCCGACCGCGTACATGATGACGTTGGTGTCGACGAAGATCACGAGTCGCCGCCTCCCGCCCCCCTGGATCTCTCGATGACGCGGAGGTGCTCGTCCCACGACGGCTCGGGAGCCTGCTCCCGCGAGTCACACTCTGCAAAGAACCGCTTAAGAGCCTTGGCCGAATCGATCGCTCGCGCGGTTGCGATCTCGCCCATCTTCTCCCGCGCCGCCGCCGCCATCCATGCGCTGAGCGACATCCCCGCCTTTTTCGCCTCCTCGCGGAAGCGCTCCCGTTCGACGCCTTGCAGCACGACCTGTATCCGGCTCGCCATGGCTCGTTCCTCCATTGCCAAATTACACACTATACATGTGTAATGCCAATGTCAATACACACTCAAAGGATTGCGCCCGCGATGAGACAGAGCAGGTCCGGTCCGAACGCTTCCCCGCCCTGCCCCGCGTTCGTGCACGCGCACGAGCCCGAGTTGTGTCCGTCGTCGCCGGCGTCCGAGCCACTATCCATCAGCCCCGTGTCGGTGTCGGTGTCCGTGTCGGTATCGGTGTCAGTGTCGGAGTCCGTGTCAGAGTCGGAGTCGGTGTCGGTATCTGTGTCCGAGCCTCCGTCCGAGCCCGCGTCGCTTGTGTCCGTGTCGGTGTCAGCGTCGCTGTCCGTGCCGGCGTCGGAATCGGATGGCGTTCCCACGCAGTCACCCAATGCGTCGCACTTGTCGTTCACGGTCGACGGATCGCCGTCGTCGCACGAGCCGCCCTCATTGGCTGGTTGCCTGGCGCACAGCCCTGTGAGCGCCAGGCACGCGCCGTGCGTGCAATCTCCGTCGAAGTGCACACAACTGCGCGGCGTCCATTCGCTCGAGGACGCGAACGGGTTGCACTCCTTGCACTTGTCCGATGGGTTGGGCTCGCCCTCGGCGTAGTCCGTGCCGCCGATCGTGCACGTGCCTTTAGTCACGAAGCGGCCGAACACGCGGTACGATTGCTGTGCGATCTCGACGTCGATCGCCAGGAAGCGTGATCCGTCCGACACCGCCGCCAAGCCGTTCGCCCCCATGACGGTGTTGCCTCCCTGTGCGGCAACGGCGCCACCTCCAGATGGGATGACGCTGCCGTCTTCCCCGCGCACGAAGGAACCGTACACTTCCAACCGGCTGTCTCCAGGTGTCTGGTAGCTCAAGTTGTGGCGACCGTCCCCCCACGTCACGAAGTAGTCGGTCCCATCCGAGGCGGCCCGAGGCGCGAGCTGCATGCCGTCCGCATCGCTCACAACGAATCCCCCGGGATCAAGCACTTTCCCGGCACCCGTGACGCGGGATGCGAACAGATCTCCCGCAGATCCGCTCCAGACTACGAGGTAGTCCTTTCCGTCGGATGCGGCAGTCAACCCGAGGGAATATCCGTCCATCCATTCGCTCACCTGGAGCCCGGCGGTCTCCAGCACCGCGCCGGAGGCGCTCACGCGAGCCGCGTAGATCGCTTGTCGCGAGTCAGGATCTCGATCGTCAACCCATACCGCGAGAAATCCCTGACCGTCCGATGCCACGACCGTGGAGCCCCAAACGGGTGTCGAGGACGAAATCAGGGTACCGCCCGGGTCCAAGATCTGCCCGTCCGCCCCGCCAACGCGGGTCCCGTATATCTGCCAGTCGCCGCTGCGCTCATCGGCCCACGTCACGAGCCAGTCCGTTCCGTTCGATCCCACCGCAGGGTACGCGCGATCCCCCGTAGCGGAGCTGAGAACGATCCCGTCGGAATCGAGCACCGTCCCGTCGGATCCGCGCACTCGTGCCGCGCCGATTCCGGTTGGGAGAGTGGGCATTACCGTCCACACGACAAGAAACGTTGACCCCACAGCCGCCACGCGAGGCGCACCCTCCCCGACCGCGGAGCCGGAAATCCGGATGGCCGTATTGTCGAGCAGCGATCCATCCTTCGCCATCCGCACGCCGTAAATGTCGTAGCCGGTGGCCCCGGCGTTACGGGTATCGACCCAGACCGCGAGGTAGATCAAGCCATTGAAGGCCACATCCGGGCTGGCCTCGTTGTTGTCTCCCGTCGTGATGCGAATGCCGGCTGTGTCGAGCAGGGTTCCGCCCGCGGCCGCGATCCGCGCGACCGCGACGTTCAGCACCGGCAGGGCTCCTATTCCGAACGCGATGAGGTAGTTCGCGCCATCCGACGCCACGGTGGGACTGCCGGCAAGCATGTAGAAGTCCTCGTTGACGAACACTCCTGAGGCGTCGAGGACCTCGCCGGTCGCACCGTCGATCCTCGCGGCCATGAGCGTGGAATCGAGAACGTCCGTGCTCGAGATATCCGCCCAGGTCACGAGAAACCCCGCGCCGTCCGATCCCGCGGAAAGGGTGCCCTGGTTGCCATCGACGGTGGCGATGGCCACGCCGTCCGGATCCTGCACAACGCCCGCGTCGGTCACACGAGCGCCGTAGACATCCATGTTGTCGTCGCTCACTTCGTTGCGCGTATCGGACCACGCCACATAGTATGAAACGCCATTGGAGGCCACGACCGGACCTCTCTGGTCACCTTCGTACGCGCAGATTGCGATGCCCGAGGGATCGAGCACAGCGGCGTCGGAAGCCACGCGCGAACCGACGACGTCCTGGCCGCTCGCGCCGTCCTGGCTCCACGCCACCAGCCACTCGTCGCCGGCTGCGGCCACCGACGGCTGCACTTCGCCGGAGTTTCCGCTGGAGATCTGGAAACCGTCGGGATCGAGCACCGTGCCGTCCGCCACCACCCTTGCCCCACGTATGCCATCGTCAGAGCCCGATGCGTGCCAGACCACGAGCGCCGTGTCCCCTTGGGCCGCTGTGGCCGGCTCCTCCGCAGAATCGGAGATCACGAACGGACTCGCGTCGAGGAGCGAACCGTCCGCGCCGGAGACCCGCATGCCGAGAAGGCCGCAGCTCTGCGACAGGGCATCCTCGCAGTGGTTCCACACCACGAAGAAATCCGTCCCGATTGCCGTCACCGCGATGGGATCGACGAGATAGCTGGCTGGCTGGCCCACGAGAAAGCCGTCGGGGTCCAGCACCGTTCCGTCCGCGGCCACGCGGGCGGCATATGCGCCAAAGGTTCCATCCCGGGCGTCGAACCACACGACGAGATAGACGCTCCCGTTCCACGCGACGGCGGGAAACATCCGCCCCACCCCACCCGTATCCGGCACCGGATCATCGAATTGGAACGGCGCGCCGACGGTCATGGCGCGCGCCTCGGACGCGACGAGCGCGAGGGTCGCGAGCGCGAGCAGAGAACAGTATCTCATGGCGCACCTTCCCACAGATCGTTCCCGCACGTCCCGATCATGCCATCGCCTCACTCCGAACCGCTCAAGCGTCCGGGATGAGGGAAGACAGCGCGTCCCACCACGAATCGACCTCGTCCTTGGTCCCCGGAACGGCCACGGCGTCCATCGACGCGCTGTACTCGTGATCCCCGTCATTCAACATGCAAGCGACATCGACCTCGATGTGCGCCAGGGGCTCGAGGCCAACCCACGCCTCGAGATCCGTTGCATCGATCTCGTCCTGCGCGACGAGGGCGTCCTCGAGCGACAGGGCTGCACCGGAGAAGCTCGCCTTCCATCTCTCGTTTCTGGCCGAGATCATCCCGGAAAGGGCCACCGATCCCGTCGCCGGAACCTCGCCTGCCGGGACGCCGTCCCCGTCGCGATACACGCACCCAACGACGTCGAGGCTCGCTCCGCCACCCCGCTCGCCGCCGAGCTCGATAGCCAACAACCCGGGATAGTCCTCGACCCGCACGACGAGCACGTGCTCCTCCGCGCCGCTGCGGCGCATCATGTACGCGACGCCGGTCTCGGCCCCGACCATCAGGAGCCCCGTGCCCGTGGAGCCGAGCACCTCGCCGACCTCGGCGGACTCGGTCCAGTCCGCCTCGTCGGCGCCCCCATCGACGTCTTTGCCGCCGTTGCACCCGCTGCCGCACACCACAAGCCATGCGAACGCGATGCACGACAAGGTGATTCTCAATAACGTGTTTGTCATGGCCTTCTCTTCTTCATGCGGCGTTCATAAACAGATCGAGCAGGCCCAGTTCGATCCCTTTGCCCGCGTTCGTGCACGCGCACGAGCCTGAGTTGCGCCCGTCGTCGCCGGCGTCCACATGCGTCCCGCCATCGAGATCCGTGCCGGTATCGGTATCGGTATCGGTATCGAAATCGGTGTCGGTGTCAGTATCGGAATCGGTATCTGTGTCCGATCCTCCGTCCGAGCCCGCGTCGCTTGTGTCCGTGTCGTCGGTCGAGCCCTCGCAGTATCCCAGATCCACGCACTGGTCGTTCCACGTCGATGGATCGCCATCGTCGCAGGGCTCGCCATACGGCACGTCCGCTTGACACGATCCGTCCGACGGGTCGCACTCTCCCACGACGCACACATCGTCCAGTGACGAGCAATCCACAGGCATGCCCTTGCACGTCCCGCTCGTACAGGCATCGCCCGTCGTACAACCGTCGCCGTCGTCGCACGCGCCGCCCTCGTTGGCCGCCTGTCTAACGCACAGCCCGGTGGCCGCCTGGCACGCGCCCTGAACACAAAGTCCGTCGAGGTGCGTGCAACTCCTCAGAGTCCATGCGGTCGAAGACACGAACGGGTTGCACTCCTTGCATTTGTCCGACGGATCGACTTCGCCCTCGTCGTAGCTCTTGCCGCCGATCGTGCAGGTCCCCTTGGTCAAGAACCGCCCGCGTGCCCGATAGGACTGATCCACGATCTCGACGTCCGCCAGAAGAAAGCGCGAGCCATCCCACGCCGCAGGCCCTCCGTTGCCGCCGACGACGGGATTCGGAGTCCGGGCGGCGATCACGAAGCCGTTGGGCTCAAGGGAGCTGCCGTCCGCCGCCCGCACGAGCGCGCCGTAGAGATCGGTGATGTTCGGCCTCGTCGGCTGCGCCCGACCGTCGGCCCAGGTCACGAGGTAGTCGGTTCCGTCCGATACGACGCGAGGCTCGACCGACGGGCTACCCACGTCGCTCACGGTGAAGCCGCCTGGATCGAGCACCTGGCCGGCCCCGGTCACGCGCGCGGCGTGCACGCCGCCCTGGTACTCCCTCCAGGCCACGAGATAGCCATTGCCGTTCGAGGCCGTCTGCGCGCTGAGAAGAGCGCTTTGGCCAAACAAGCTAGTATTGTAGTCGAGCAGATCGCTGACCGGGACAGCGTTGGGGTCAAGCACGGTTCCGTCCGCGGCCACACGGCTCGCGACGACCATGTTCTTGGTTCCCGAATCGAATCCTTCGACCCAAGCCACGAAGAACCCGTCGCCGTTCGACGTCACCGACGGATACCCGCCTATGGTGACCGGTGACCCGATCTGAATGCCGTCCGGGTCGAGCACCTCGCCGGTCGTTCCCTTCACCCGGGTTCCCCAGATCTCGCAGTCGGTGTTGCGGGTGTCGAACCACGTCACGAGCCAGTCCGTCCCGTTCGACGCGACCACGGCGTTCGCGCCGTGACCGGGCGCCGAAGAGAGAACGATGCCGTCAGGATCGAGCACCATCCCGTCCGTGCCGCGGACACGCGCACCGACGACGCTGAGGCCGGACTGGCCCATGTTGCCCGTCGGCCATGTCACGAGGAACGTCGAGCCCACGGCGGCCACGCGGGGAAGGTATTCGAAAGCATCGGGAGACCTGGAAATCTGGATCGCGCCCGGGCCGAGCATCTTGCCGTCGGCGTCCAGCCGCGCTCCGTAGACGTCGTATCCCGTAGAGGCGGCGTTCCGGCTGTCGACCCAGACGGCCAGATAGACCGAGCCGTTGAACGCCACGTCGGGATTGAGCTCGTTGTTCGGCCCGGTCGTGAGCCGGATGGGCTCCGAATCGAGCAGCGTGCCGCTCGCGGCGTCCATTCGCGCGACGGCCACGTTGGTGATGGGATAGAGGCCCAACATGAACGCGGCCATGTAAGATGATCCGTCCGAGGCGATCATGGGCTGGCCGTGGAAAGGATAGACATCATTGTTGATCGTCAAACCCGAGGCGTCGAGCACGGCGCCCGTCGTGCCGTCGATGCGTGCCGCCTTGAGCGATGCATCGAGATAATTCGCGGTCGAGGTCTCGGACCATGTCGCGAGGAAGCCCGCGCCGTTCGATCCCACGGACCATGCCTGTTGGTTCTTCGCCGCGGTCGCGATGGGGATGCCTTCCGGATCCCGGACTCCGCCGTCGGACGCCATCCGGGTCCCGAATACATCGTCGTTGTCATCGCTGTCGTCGTTGCGCTCGTCCGTCCATGTGATGAAAAACGAGCTCCCGTTGGACGCAACCGCAGGGGAGAGCTTGTCGCCCGCGTTTGCTGCAATCGGAATCCCCGAGGGATCCTTCACCCCGCCGTCCGGGGCGATACGTACGCCGTCTATGATGTAGCTGTGACCATCCGGGCCGTCCTGCCGCCAGGCGACGAGCCACTGGTTGCCCGAAGCGCCCACCGCTGGAGCCATCTCGTTGTTGTCGCCGTTCGAGATCTGAAGGCCGTCCGTGTCGAGCACGCCGCCGTCCAGCTCGACGCGCGCCCCGCGGATGTGACTTTCCGTGCTCAGCGAATGGAAGACCACGAGCGCGCTGGTTCCGATCGCGGCCGTGGCAGGCTCGAGCGCCGAATCCGCGAGGAGGAGCGGCTCCGCGTCGAGCACCGAGCCGTCCGCGCCCGAGACCCGCACGCCGAGCACGCGGCTTTGCAAGATATCGACGCTGTCCAAGACGTTCCAGACCACCAGGAAATCCTCGCCGATCGCCGCGACGGCAGGTGGGTAGATGGCGTCGCTCGGCCCGCCGATGCGCAGATCGCTCGCATCGAGCACCGTCCCGTCCGCATCCACCCGCACGCCGTAGATGGCGTTGTCCCCGTCCCGAACGTCCTGCCAGATGACGAGGTAGATGCTGCCGTTCCAGGCAATGGCCGGCTCCATCCGCCCCACGCCGCCCGTATCCGGCACCGGATCATCGAATTGGAACGGCGCGCCGACGGTCATGGCGCGCGCCTCGGATGCGACGAGCGCGAGGGTCGCGAGCGCGAGCAGAGAAAGGTGCCTCATGGATGCCTCCTCAGGAGGCGGCACGCTGCGGGGTCGGCTCGGTCCGGGTGCGATCGCCGATCCCGAGGAGCAGCCCGAGGACCGAGATGTCCTCGTCGAGCTCGTCCCAGTGGAGGCCCGTGCCTCCGCCCGAGATGACGACCCTTGCGCGCTCCTCTTCGGTCGCGGCGAGCAGGCGCGGGAAATACGCCAGCGGCACGCCGATCGTCCTGCCATCGGCCAGCTCGACCCACATGCTGTCCGCCTTGAACTCGATCCTTGTCGCCCGAGGCTCAGTCGCCGAAGTGCTCATTCCAGTACCTCACGATCTGTTCCCTGTTCTCAAGCACTACCGCGGCCAACTCGCGCAACTCCGCGGAGCTCATCCCATACGATTGTGCCACCGCCGGCCTGGGATCGAGCCAGAACTTGCAGACCGCCTCGCCCTTGCGAACATGGATGTGCAACGGCTCTCTCGGCTCACCCTCGTTCGAGTAGAAGAAGAGCCTGTATCCCTTGTACCTGAGCACGACCGGCATGATGGGATCATGCTAACGCCGTTCCAAAACAATGACAAACATGGACTGCGGGCCGGCCCGCGCTACGGGCTCCGCCCCGGCTCGAAGTGGCGCTTCGCCGCGAGGAACGACGGCAGGTGCACGAGCATGCGCCACAGTGTCGCGCGGTGCTGCCACAGGCGCCCGCGCAGCTTCGCCCGCCACGCGGGGTCGCAGTAGAAGCGCTTGACGTGCCGGTTGTAGAGCAGGTCGAGCCGTTCCTTGGACTCGATGCCCTTGGGCACGAACACGAAGTTGAGGCAGTTCATGAGGCGCCAGTCCTCGTCGAACGTCCCTTCCTCGCGGATCGTTTCCCACACCGGCGCGCCGGGAAACGGCGTGAACTTGGACATGTTCATATCGTCGAGGCCGAGCGACATGATGAAGTCGCTCGTGCGTGCGATTGCCGCCTCGGTCTCCCCGGGCAGGCCCATCATGAAGAGCCCCTTGGCGCGGATCCCCTTCGCCTGGATGCGGGCGACCGTATCGCGCACCTCGTCGAGCCCCACGCCTGTCTTGTGGCGCTCGAGCAGCGCCGGATCGCCCGACTCGATGCCCACCGACACCATCAGACAGCCGGCTTCTTTGAGCATCCCAAGGAGCTCGTCGTCCGTGTGCCCCACGCGCACGGCGCAGTTGAACCGCAGCCCGAGCGGCCGGTCCGCGAGCATGCCGCACAGCCTGGCGATGCGCGCGCGGTTCGTGGTGAACAGGTCGTCGTAGACGTTCACGTGGCGCACGCCGAAGCGCGTCCGCAAAAGGCGCATGTGCTCGTACACGTGCTCGGCCGAGTTGTATCGAAAGCCCCTGCCGAAGACCGAGCGATCGCAGTACGAGCAGCGATAGACGCACCCGCGGCTCGTGACGAGCGTGGCGCCCGGCGACCGCACGTAGCTGAACGGCGGCAGGGCGTAGCCGCGCGGGAACCCCTCGAGCTTTTCGTAGGCCGGCATCGGCAGGGAGTCGAGATCCGGGGCCAAGGCGCGGGGCGCGTTCACGACGATCTCCTCGCCGTCCCGCCACACGAGGCCGTCGATCTCCCGCAACGGGCGTCCTTGGACCAGCTCCGCGAGCGTCAGCTCACCCTCGCCCACGACGAGGCAGTCGATGGCCAAGAAGCGCCCGAGCAGCGCGCCGCCCACGGCCGAGACGTGCACCCCGCCGAAGACGGTGAGCACGGACGGACGGGCCTCCTTGATCGCGCTCGCCATGTCGTACGCGTCGAGGAAGGCCGAGGTCGTGGCCGAGAAGCCGACCAGGTCCGGACGCGCGTCGAGCACGGCGCGAACGTTGGCCTTCATCCCCTTTGGCGCGCGCGGTCCCAGACAGTCGTGCACGACGACGTCGTGACCCTCGCGCTCGAGGACCGACGCCATGCCGAGGATGCCGAGCGGTGGCATGCGGTTGGCCACGACCGTGACGTCCCTCTTTCCCGGAACGAAGTTCGAGCCAGCCGGATGGATGAGCGCGACGCGCATGGAGGTCACGCGCGCAGGAGCCTGCGCGCCGCCTCCCTCACCTGCATGGAGTATGCGGTCTGCTTGGGTATGAGCCTGAGCTCGCCTTGCGGCATGGCGCGCAGCACCTTGGTGACGGCGTCGCCGCCGAGCCTCGGGTTGCCGAGCAGGGCCCGGCGCACCGTGGAGTTCGCGAGCCACGCGCCGTTCGACACGATGAGATCCACGAGCGGCACGGGCAAGGAGCCCATGTGCGCGATCCGCGCGACCTCGGGCAGCGTGAGCCGCGGGTTGCGCAGCAACGGCTCCCACACGCCCTTGCCGTAGATGCGCTCGAGCGCCATGCGCTCGGTCACCTCGCCGTCGCGCGCCATCTTCATCTGCTCCGCGGTCGAAAGCCCGCGCAGCCGATCGTACATGCTCTCGGGCGGGCTCTTGTCCTCCGCAGGGGGCGCCTTGTGCTCGCCCACGAAGCCCGCGAGCTCCTTGCGCATGTCCGGACCGAAGTCCACGAAGGCGAGCCCCACGACGCGCGCGCCGCCCTGCTCGCCCACCCACACCACGCGCCCCACGAGCGTGAGCGCACGCCCGTCATCAGGGTGCACGATCTCCACCTTGCGGACCTCACCCTCCACGGCCTCGATCGCGCCGCGGGCCATGGCCCCGCCGTTGCGCAGGTTCTGCTCGAAATCCTTTTCGAGCGCCGCCCTGCTCTCGAATTCGATCCGGATCGCGCTCGGTTCGGTGGACGCCATGGGTTCCTCGCGGTTCGAAATCCTTTGGGGAGCATACCGGGTGGTGAAAGGCGCGGCAACAGGGGAGAGCAGCTCGAACGGCGAGGATTGAGCCCGGAGCCGTAGGGGGACTTCCGCTGATTCTTCAATCGATTCGCGTTGATCCGTTTGGTTGGGAAGGGGGATCGGGCAGCTTTGACCCTATACTCTTTGCCCCTATACTCTCCCCCCGTAACTCCCGCACTTTCCGGTTGATAAGGAGCCTCAGCTCCTCGTGCTTCTTCCTCGCGTCCGCCTTGAACGACGCTGCGTTGGAATCTGCGCTCCACGTCGCGATCGGGTGCTCCTTGCTCGCCGCGCACAGCGCGCACGATACCCCGATCTCGCCCTCCCCCACATCCCTCCTGAACCGGATTCTCAGCACGAACGAGTCCACGAGAATTCCGGCGTCGGCCGGAGCTGCGCCGATGACGTAACCGGCGCGTGACAGATGACTTGCGAGATCGGAGGAGAGCCACTTGGCGATCTTGCGGTCGCGATCGACGGACAGAAATTCGTGCTCGGGTACGACTTCGAGGTGGATTGGCCCCTTGCCCGGCGGCCGAAACAGATCCGGGTCCGGTTTCTCCTGCGCAATCGACTGCGATTTCTCCTCCTCGTCGATCCCTCGTCTCCCTCGATTCGCGTGAATCCTCCACGAGAGCACCGCTGTGACGACGAGCATCGAGAGAATGGCCGCTGCTCTGCTGTTGAATATCTGCTCGCTCCTCGCAACGAGGAGCAAATCGAAACCCACCATGGCCATGAAATAGAAGAATTGTACAAGCCTCTTGACCGCGCCAACCCGATTGAAAAAGTCGAAGGCATACATCAGTGGAATGCCGATCACCGCGAAGAGCAGGCAAACGATATCCTCCCAACCGTAAAGCTCGACCCGCTCCCCGCTGAGTCGAACCCACAATTCCATGCACCCAGCCCACGACAACAGGGCCGTGGCTCGCTCCACTTTCAAAATCCTTGTCTTGGACACCGGCATGGGATTCCCCCGCTCCACACCTCTCCCCCGAACCCGAGCACCCTACCTCACCCGCACGCGCTGCACGACCACGGCGAAGTGCTCTCCGTCGCGCTCCACGTCGATCATCACCACCGAGCCGATGATGCCGTTCACCGCGCGCTGGGCCGCCTCGGGCGAGCGCACGGGCTCCCCGTCCACGGCCACGATCCGATCGCCAGCGAGCAGCCCGGCCGCGGCAACGCGCGATCCGGGCTCCACGCTCGCAGCGATCAGCTTGCCGCCCTTCACCGCGAAGCTCACGGGCAGACCGCCCTTGCCCGGCGGGGGGCCGGTCACGTCGATGTTGTCCGCCTGGCCGAAGCGCGTCTCGACCGAGCTCGGCTCGGCCTGCGACTCCGTATCCACGGGCTCTGGGCGCGCTGCCGCGGGGCGCGGAAGGTCGTAAGAGCCCAGATTCTCGACCTCGTCGCCAGGAGGCTCGCCGATGGGCGGCCCGATGACTATCTCAGACGCCGTGGCGGGCGTTCTCGCGGCCTTCTTTGTCTCCACCGGGTAGAGCTCGGCCGGCCCGCTCGCCACCCCCAGCACCCGCGCCGCGAATCCCGCGGGAGCGCGCTCGAGCACCAGCTTGAGCTCGGTCCCGGCCGTGGCGAACGGAGTCTGCGCCCCTTGCCCTGCCCCGGTGTCGGCCACCAGGTGATAGTCCCCCGGTCCCGCGCCCTCGAGCGCGAACGTGCCGTCGTCCGCGGTCTTCCCCACGAGCACCTGCGACAGGCGCGGGGTCACGCAGAGGGCCGTGATCGACACGTCCGCGACTCCGTAACCCCGTGCGTCCACGATCCGGCCGCGCAGGACGCGATCCGCGAGCGGGAGAGCAAGCTCCACCGTATCTGTCCGGCCGAGCGCGGACGTGAGCCGACCCGCGGCCGGCACCCGCCCGTCGATGGTGGCCTCGAGCCGCACGGACGAAGGCAACCCCGCGAGCCGGACGTAACCGTCGCGCGCCGTGATCCCGTTGCCGGCCTCGGCGCCGTCCGCGTCGTACGCAACCACGCTCGCACCCGGAATCGGAAACCCGGCCTCGTTCAGCGTACGCACGATCACGGTCAGGCCTTCCCGCATCACGATCTCGGCGCCGTTCGAGACGCGCCCGGTTTCCACATTGATCGTGGCCTGCCGGACCGTCACGAGCCCAAGCTTCGAGGCGCCGAGCGACACCTCTCCGGACGGCAGCCCCGTCAGGACGAAACGACCGTCCGCGCCGCTCGTCCACGACGGCGCCCCTGCCGCGCCCGAGCCGTCGGCCACGCCCGGCGGGACAGGCAGGCTCGGCGGGCCCAGCGCCACGACTCCGTCCGTCACGGCCGACGCCCGCGGCCAACCGGCCTGCTCCGCGACCCCGAGCCTCGCCAGGAACGGGCGTCCGCCCTCGGGCACGTCGGCCACGGCCTCGCCCATGTCCCTCGCGACCGCAATCGACGCTCCCTGCACGGGCCGCCCGTCGAGATCGCGCACCACCCCCTCCACCGTGCCTCCGCGCTCCACCCTCACAGTGGCCTCGTCGCCCGCCTCCACCGCGATCGGCGACGGCGACACATACCCCGCGGCCGCCACCGACACCTGGAATGCCCCGGCCGTGAGGCCGTCGATCACAGCCACCCCGCCCGGATCGGTCGCGGCCACGCGGCTCACGATCGGCAACCCTTCCGGAACCGCGACCACCTTCGCGGCGACCGGCCGGCCGTCCGGTGCATCCTCGACGCGGATGCGCGCCGTGCCCGCGGTCTCAAGTGGGAGCTCGAAGCGATCGCGCGCGCCGGCGGCCAGCGCAAGCGGCTCCCGTGTCACATACGCCAGGCCTCCCTCGGCCGCGGCCCAGATGCTGTAGTCGTCCGGCGCGAGGCCAGCGATCACGATGCGCCCGTCGATCCCGGTCACGGCGGTCCGCGGAGGCCACAGGGAGCCGGCCGCGATGCGAAGCTCGACCGCTCGCGGCGCCACGCCTTTGGGCGGCACGAACACGAGGCTCATCTCGGCGCCGGGTGGAAGCTCCAGGGGCACATTCTCGGCGCAGCCCACCCCACTCTGAGCGTCCGTGGCGCTGCCCCGCAGGAACGCCCAGACCGTGTAGCGCTCCCCGGCGCGCAGGCCCGCGAGCTTGAACGTGCCGTCGGCAGCCGTGATCGCGCGCGCCGCGAGGTCGGGCGAGGCCCATGGTGCGGCGTCGAGGCGCACACGCACAAGCGCGCCCTCAAGAGGCTTGCCGTCTCGCGTCACGATCCCGGTAATGCGACAGCCTCCGTGGCCCGCTCCGGCCGCGCGCGCGCCTGCGTCCTCCTTTCCGGCGCCCCGCGCGACGATCCGCGCCTGCGGACGGGCTTGCGGCTTCGAGGAGCGTAGCGCGGCCACGATGCCGATCCCGGCCAGCACACCGGCCGCGGCCAGCGCGATGAGGAAGATTTCTGCCCTGCGGCGTCTCACCAAGGCTCTCCACTGGCCGTGCGGCCCGCGACCCGACACGCTTCGCCGAGAAATGCGTCCACGACCCTGACCGCCTCTCCGTCGGCTCTTCGCATGATAAGCGATCTCGGGGCATAGGTGCTCAGGCAATCGACGCGGAGGGATCGCGCCGACCAGTCTCCGCGCTCATCGAGCAGGAGCCATTGCCCGGCCGGAGCCGCGAACGGGCGATCCGCGCTGCGGATGGGCGCCTTCAGCGGCCGATGGCGCAAGGCAAAGGCCAGCTCGGCCGCGAGCCCGTAGTTGTCGCAGACCACGGCGTCCGCGTCGAAGACGTCGCCGGCGAACCCTTCGAGGGCCTGCCAACCGTGCAAGCGCGACACGGGATCCCTGTCCGCGGGAAGCGGCAGGAACGGGTGCAGGGCATGAGCGTGGATCAGCACCGTGGCGGCCACGGCGATGCCGGCGGCAATCGCGAGCCACGCGCGGCCCCGCGACGATGCGGGTTCGGGCTTCGGTCCCATGATCACCGCGAACGCTCCGACCGCGGCGATCGGATGGCCGAGGGACGCCCAGTTCTGCTCCGGATGGCTAAAGAGCGCGGCCAGCGCCGTTGCGGCCACGGGCAGGACGAGCGCGACGCGCGCCGCGAGCCACCCGGATGGAGCGCCGCGGCGGATCACGAACAGGACCGCGAGCACGGCCACGACCGGCGTGAGGAGCCCGAGCTGACCCGCGAAAAGCTCGCCGACGCGCGCAAGGGCGCCGAGCAAACCGGGCGCGAGGGGCGGTCCACCGCGTCCCGAGAGATGGGCGAGCTGAAAGGAGAACGAAGGGAAGCCGGCGCGCGCCTCGGCGATCAGGTTCGGCGCCGCGACCACGAAAGCCAGCGCGATCGCGAGCCACGGATGCCGCGTGGTAAGTTGCCGTCGCAGATCCCGCGCCGCGAGCACGGTGAAAAACGCGAGAGGGACCACGAGGAGCGCCGCGTGCTTGGCGAGCAGCCCGATCCCGAGAGCCAGGCCGAGCGCGTACCAGTCGCCGGCCGATCCGCCCCGCTCGAGGCGCACGAGCGCGAGCGTCGCGCAGAGATACGCGAGGCCGAGCGGCGCGTCGGGCGTGGCAAGGATCGATCCCACTGCCGGGGCCGGCAGCAGCGTGGACAGGAGTGCGGCCAGCGCCGAGGCGCGCCGGCTCAAGTCGAGCGCCCTCCCGAACCCGTACGCGAGCCCAGCGCCGCCAAGCCCCGCGACGATGGTGAGGAGCCGGACTCCGAGCGGCGTGTCACCGGCGATGGCCGTGCCGACACGGATGAGCCACGCCACGAGCGGCGGGTGATCCGGATAGGCGAGCGCGAGGTCGCGCGACCACTGCCAGTAGTAGGCCTCGTCCGGCGCCAGACCGAGGCGCGACGCGATCGTGCACCTCGCCGCAAGAAGGGCGCCTCCCGCGGTCACGACCGCGAGCGTGAATGCGTAAGATGGCCTGTCAGCCTCGGGGCGCATCCTCGGGCAGCGCGCGCTGACGGGCGGCCTCGTACAGGGCGATGGCGGCGGCGACCGAGACGTTGAGCGAGTCGAAGCCTGGCGCGATTGGTATCGAGAAGAGCCCGTCGCAGCGTTCGGCCGTCAGGCGCCGCAGGCCCTTGCCCTCGTTGCCGACCACAAGCACACAGGGCCCGCGCCACGAAACGCCGTGCACCGGGTTGGCGGCTTTCGCGTCCGCGCCCTGTACGAAAAACCCCTCGTCCTTGAGCCGCGCGAGGCACGTGGCCAGGTTCGTCACGAGCGCCACGCGGATGAGCTCGCTCGCGCCGGCCGAGGCGCGCACGGCCGCGGCGGTCACGCGGGCCGCCCTGTCCTTGGGGATGATCACGCCCGCCGCGCCGAACGCGTGCGCCGAGCGCAGGATCGCCCCCAGGTTCCTGGGATCCTGGATTTGATCGAGCACCACGAGCATGGGTTCGGGCTCCTGACGCGCACGCGTCAGCACCGCGTCCAGATCCGCGTACGGGTAGTCGCCCGATAGGGCCACGACGCCCTGGTGCGGCAGGTCGCGCGCGAGGAGGTCGAGGGCCTCGCGGGGCGCTTGATCGCACGGAACTCCCGCGCCGCGACAGGCCTCGACGATGGAAGCGGCGGCAGCCGGCTTGAGCCCGTCCGCCACATAGACGATCTCCACGTTCCGCGGCGCCGATCGGAGCGCCTCGATCACCGCGTGGGGACCCGCGAGAACGCGCTTCATGGGACCGGCATGGCCCGCATGATCTCCTCGACGATGCCGCGGGCCGCGGCCGCGGGGCTCGCCGCATCGCGGATCGGACGACCTACGACCAAGTAGTCCGCACCGTCGGCGATGGCCGCGCCGGGTGTGGCCGCGCGCTTCTGATCACCCGTTTCGGCGCCCGCGGGCCTGATGCCGGGCGTGACGAGCGTCACCTTGGGCCCGACCGCCGCGCGCACGCCCCGAACCTCCTGCGGGGAGCAGACGAGGCCCGAGCACCCCATCCTGGCGGCGAGCGACGCGCGAAGGCGCACGATCTCCGCGGGCTCCCCGATGATGCCCACCGGTGGCAAATCGGCCGAGGACAGGCTCGTGAGCAGCGTCACCCCCAGGATGACGAGCGCCCCATCGGCGGCGGCGACGGCCTCGGCCAACATAGCCTCGCCTCCGCCAGTGTGCACCGTGAGCATGGACACTCCGAGCCCCCGCGCCGAGCGCACCGCGCCCGCGACCGTTGCCGGAATGTCGTGGAGCTTGAGGTCGAGGAACACGCCGTAGCCACGGCTCTTCACGGCCTCGACCGCCGCCGGGCCGCACGCCGTGAAGATCTCGAGCCCCACCTTCACCATGCCCACCTGTCCCTCGACGCGATCGAGGAGATCGGCGCCGGCCGCCAGGTCCGGAACGTCGAGCGCCAGGATGAGCCGCTTGCGGGCGCGTTCGCGTGCCTCGTCCTTCATCTCGATGCGCCTTTCAAAAAAAAGGCGAGGACCCTCGCGAGCCCTCGCCCGTTCACATCACCTTCGAACCTTCTTAGAGCAGGCCGTCCAGCCCGCCGCCGCCCTTGTCCTCCGTGGCCTTCTTCTTCTTCTTCTTCGGGCCTTCCGAAGGCTTGGCACCGCCGGTCAGACCCTCGAGCGGGTTCGAGCTCAGCGAGATGTCCTTCTTTGTCGACGCGGCCGTCGCCGCCTTCTCCGCGTCCACCTGGACCCGGTCGCGCCTGCCCTTGGCATCGCTCACGGCGTTCTGCGCCCGCTGGAGATCCTCGAGAGCCTTCTGCCGCGAGGCCTCGTCCTGGGCGCCGGCGAGGGCCGCCTGGGCCTTGGTGAGCTCGTCCATCTTGGACATGAGCAGAGCCTGCGCGGCCTTCACCTCCTCGGCGCTCTTGCGCATCTCGGCTTCGCGCGCCTCGCGCTCGGCCTTGAGCTTGGCCTCGTACTCGGCCTGGGAGCTGCTGTACATGTAGTAGCCGGTCCCGCCGCCGCCGAGCACGATCACCGCCACCACGGCCCATACCCACTTCGGGATGCCCTTCTTGTTCGCCTCGATGCGCTTGACTTCCTGCTCGTGGCGCAGCATGCGCTCCTGCTCCTCGGCGCGGGCGCGGGCCTCGGCCTCGAGCTTGACCTTGAGCTTGCCCTCCTCCTCGGCCCTTCGCCTCGAATCCATCTCGTCGCGGGCAGCCCTCTCGGCGGCGAGCCGGGCCTGCTCCTCCTCGCGACGCTTGCGCTCCTCTTCCTCGAGGCGCTTGCGCTCCTCTTCCTCGCGGCGCTTGCGCTCCTCTTCCTCGCGACGGCGGCGCTCCTCGTCGTCCTTCCGCTTGCGGTCGTCCTCCATGCCCATGAGGGCCTGGAGAGCCACGTTGACCGAGTTCTCGCTGCTTTCTACCTTCTTAGCCATGTCGCCCTCGTCGCGCTGGTGGTGCCGCCTATCGCGGACACCGTGAATGCTTCCATATCTTGAGTACGTTCTGCATAATCAAACGATCTCAAAAAAAACATGATCATGCATTGTTGTCCATAATCATTCATCCCAGCTCCGCAACCCATGTTTTTATGCGGCGTGCGAATGATGCGCGAAGGTAACAAAGGAGCCTAATCGAGTCAAACCCTAACCAACGGGAGTGGGGTTTTTACTCCCCAATGATCTTGACGAGCACGCGCCTGCGGCGCCTTCCGTCGAGCTCCGCTGCACTTGTGGCGATAGTGGCGCGTGAGTTCGCGCGCGCTTCTTGACAAGGGGCCGAGCAGGTAGGTAGCGAGTGGCTGCAATGCTGGGTATGCGTCCATTCCTGACAGGCCTCGCCTCGCGTCCGTACTATCCCCGGATGCGCGATGTGATCCTCGCCGTCGTCATCCTGCTCTTCGGCGCCTCGGCCGCTCTCGTCATCGCCGAGCCGTGGAGACCGCCCGCGCCCGCGATCCCTTCCGTGCGCGTGGCCGGCAAGGACATCGCGACCGGAAGCGCGCGACCAGCGGCCCTCGTCGAGCTGGTGCGCGAGAAGCTGCGCTCGTTCGTGGCCCTGCGCGGGCCCGGCTTCTCGAGCAAGGCGACCTGGGCCGACCTGGGCGCCGAGGCGGATCTTCCGGCTTTGGGAAGCGTGCTCGTGGAGCTCGGCCGCAAGGGCAGCGCCGGCGCGCGCTACAATCGCGACGACGCCCCGTATCCTGGCGGCGCGGCCGT
The DNA here is from genome assembly GCA_028713995.1 of Deltaproteobacteria bacterium. Classification (GTDB taxonomy): domain Bacteria; phylum Myxococcota_A; class Polyangia; order JAAYKL01; family JAAYKL01; genus JAQTNF01. The sequence goes on from JAQTNF010000031.1 coordinate 40,918, forward strand.
ACCGCTCCCCGTAAGCCTGTCCACGGACGCCGCGGTCGAGGCGCTCGTGGCCGTCAAGGAGACTATCGACCGGCAGCCCGAGAGCGCGCGCTTCGATATCGCGAGCCAGACCATCACCGACGCCATGGAAGGTCGCTCACTCGACGTTTACGCCTCGCTCGACAGGCTGGACGAGGCGTTGCGCTCGGGCGCGTCCGACGTGGAGCTCGCGGTGGACACGGTCAAGGCGGCGGTCAACCGCTCGGACCTGCAGGACATCGACGTGTCAACGATCGTGGGGTTCTTCGAGACGCCGCACTCGCGCATGGCAAAGGACAAGGAGCGCACGCACAACCTGAAGCTCGGCGCCTCCATGCTCGACGGCCACGTCATCCTCCCCGGGCAGGTCTTCTCGGTGAACGGCGCGCTCGGCGACCGCACCGAGGCGCGCGGATTCAGGTACGCACCGGTCATCGCGGGAGGCGTGCTTGTCGAGGGCATGGGCGGCGGCACGTGCCAGATCGCCTCCACTCTCAACGGGGCCGCGTTCTTCGCGGGGCTCGTCACGATGGAGCGCAGGCCCCACTCGCGGCCAAGCTCGTACATCAAGCTCGGGCTCGACGCGACCGTGGTGTACCCGGACGTGGATCTCAAGCTCAAGAATCCCTTCGATTTCCCGCTCGTCATCCATTACACGGTCGAGAATGGCACCGTGCGCGCCGAGTTCAGAGGACGCGAGCGGCCGTACACCGTCACCTTCCTGCGCAAGATCATGAGCACGTTCCCCTTTGCCGTGCACACCGTCGACGACCCTCGTCTGCCCCGCGGCAAGGAGGTCTCGACCCAGAACGGCATCCCCGGTTTTCTGGTGCGGCGCAACCAGATCATCGAGCGCAACAAGATCGCCTACCGCCACCAGACGCTGGACAAATACCCGCCCACCTCGCAGGTCATCCACCGCGGCACGGGCGAGGGGCTCGCGAGCAAAAAGCCCGGTGAGGACGCGCCCAAGCCGGATCCGCATCCGCCGTACGAGGCATCCACATACCTGCGCATGGTGCAGGGCGCACAGGGGTTGTGGTACGAGTCGTCGCACGAGTAGCCGTCCAATAGCCGTTCTCCCACCCCAACGGATCGGCTTGGAACGATTGATGTTTCTCGCAATCGGCCGGTCGGTTGAAGAAAGCAGGAAACTCTGTTCCCCAAACGGCCGATGAGAACCTCGACCGCGCGGCGTCCGCAACGCC
>JAQTNF010000032.1 GCA_028713995.1 Deltaproteobacteria bacterium
CCCGCGCTTTGCGCCCTCGAAGCCGTTCGAGTGGATCTGGACGAGCTCGCTCTCCCCGTCCTCGTAAGTCGCCTCGGCCGAGACGGCCATGGCGCCGGCCTTGGCGAGGGCCGCGGCCTCCATCTCGGCCGCGTAGGTGTTCCGATCCGAAGGGATCACGCCGGCAACGCCCGGATCGTAGAGCCCGAGCTCCACGTCGCGCCGCCCGGCGTACAGCGACGGATCGGGCATGACGCGGAACGGATCGGGCGTCATGGCGCGGGTGAGCGCCGCCGCGTTGTCGAAGAACTTCTCGAGCGCGCTCCGCCGCAGGTCGTTGGTGGTCGACACCGAGTAGCGCCCGTCCACGTAGAGGGACAACGTGAGGCTGCGCTGGGACGACTCTTGCACCTTGTCCGGCCGCCCGAGCCGGTATGTGACCGAAACGCTGCGGGAGCGCGAGGCCACGGCCCGCGAGTCCTTGACGCCGCGCTTCGCCGCGCCCGCCACGGCCTGCTCGGCCGCGTTCTTGAGTTCCTTTTCGGCGTTCCTGTCCGCAGTCATGAGTTCACCCCGCCGACCGTGATTTCCGAAACCTTGATCGTGGGCAGGCCGAGGCTCACCGGCACGCCCTGCCCGTCCTTGCCGCACGTCCATGTGCCCTGGTCGATGGCCTTGTCGTTGCCCACCATGACCACCTTCGTAAGCGTGTCCGGCCCGTTGCCGATCAGGTTCACGTCCTTGACCGGCGCGGTGAGCCTGCCGTCCTCGATGAGGTAGCCGGTCTTCACGTAGAAGCTGTAGTCGCCCGCGCCGATGGTCACCTCGCCGTTTTCGAAGTCCACCGCGTAGAGCCCCTTCTTGACCGACTTCAGGATCTCGGCCGGATCGTGCGGGCCGTTCTCCATGCAGGTCACGCGCATGCGCGGCAATGGCGCGCAGCGGAAGTCCTCGCGCCGTCCGTTGCCCGTGCGCGGCACCTTGAAGTGCTCCGCGCTGATGCGGTCGTGCAGGTACGAGACGAGCGTGCCCTTGTCGACGAGCACCGTGCGCTGCCCCGGCGTGCCCTCGTCGTCCACGTTGAGCGCGCCGCGCGACCCGGGCTCGAGCGCGGTGTCCACGATGGTGACGAAGTCGGCCGCGATCTTGCGGCCCATCATGGACGAGAAGATGGAGATGCCCTTGCGGTTGAAGTCGGCCTCGAAGCCGTGGCCCATGGCCTCGTGGAGCAGGATCCCGGACGTGGCCGGCGCGAGCACCACCGGCATCCCGCCCGCCGCCGGCTTGATTGCGTCGAACAGGAGCATGGTGCGCCGCACGGACTCGGCCGCCACCTTGTCGAGCAGGCTCTCGGGATAGAAGCCGGGGCCCGCGCGCTGGCTGCGCGAGTAGCTGTTCGTCTCGCGCCGGCCGCCCTTCTCGGCGGAGCACGTGGCGTACACGAACGTCATGGGTCGCATGTCCTCGGCCCAGATCCCGTCCGAGTTGGCGACGAGCACCGCGTCGTCCTCGTCCCAGAAGCGCACCGACGCCTTGATCACGCTCTTGTCGCCGGAGGCCACCTTCTCGCCCACGCGGGACACGATGCCGATCTTGCGCGCGGGCGGCACCTCGATCCACACCTGCGCCTGCTCGTACAGCCGCGGCATCTGCACCGGCGCGAACGAACCCGGCGCCTTGCCGGCGCTCCCGCTCGCGATGGCCGCCGCGGTGTCGGCCGCCGCAAGCAGGCTCGCCTCGGCCAGCTCCTCGGTGAAGGCGTACCCGGTCTGGTCGCCCTTGAGCACACGGATGCCGGCGCCGAGGTCGACCTGGGCGTAGGCGCGATTGACCTGGCCGTCCTCGAACTCGATGTAGTCGCCGACCTTGTGCTCGACGAACACCTCGGCGAAGTCGCCGCCCTTGCCGAGCGCGCGCGCGATGACGCGCCGGACGAGGTCCTCGTCGACCCCGAACGAGCGCGCGAAATAGCCGGTCCCCAAGCCGCCCGCGATCGACGGCCCCCGGCCCGCGGCCTCGTGGGCGCACGCGGAGACGAGCGTGGAGCCGGCCGCCACGGCCGCGAAGCCCGCGGCCCCCTGCTTGAGGAAATCCCTCCTGCCGATCTTGGGCATGATCACCTCTCCTCGAGAACCTTGTAGACCTCGGCCGCCTTGAAGAGGCGCACGAGCTCCCCGTCGATGTGGCCGTCCTTGACCTCCATCTCGAGGATGTTGAGCGCGCGCTCCACGGGCACGGCCTTCTTGTACGGGCGGTCGGCCGCGGTGAGCGCGTCGTAGATGTCGGCCACGGCCATCATCTTGGCCGGCAGCGGGATCTCGGGGGCCTTGAGGCCGTGGGGGTAGCCGGTGCCGTCGAGCTTCTCGTGGTGCGCGCCGGCGTAGGCCGGGATGCGGCGCAGCGACTTGCCCCATGGGATGCGCTGCAGGAACGAGATGGTGTGGGACGCGTGGGAGCGGATCTCGGCCAGCTCCTCGTCGGTCAGGCTGCCCTTGGCGATCATGAGCGACTTGATTTCGTCCTGCTCCAGGTAAGGCTGGCGCTTGCCGCCCACGTCGAAGTACGTGCGCCGCGCGATCTCCTCGATCTTCTCGAAGTCCCCGGCGGCGAGGATCGTGGGCTCGTTGGCCGCGCGGATGACGCGCCAGCAGTCCTCGATCTCGGCCACGGCCCGCTCCCTCGCCTGGTCGAGGATCGCGAGCTCCTGCGGCGGCGCGCCCTCCTCGACCATCATCAGGCGGCGGTGCAGGTGGTCGTTCTCGATGGACCTGCGGATGAAGTCGAACCTGGAGCGGATCAGGTTCAGGTTGGGCGGGTAGAGCTTCTTGGCCTTGACGAGGACCTCCTCGCGCACGCCGACCTTGCCGAAGTCGTGGAGCAGGGCGGCGGTCTCGATCTCCTCGAGCTCGACCTTCGTAAACCGAGAGGCTGCGTAGGGTCCGTTGCCGCTGGCGTCGACCACCTCGGCCAGCCTGCGCGTGAGCGCGGCCACGCGGAACGAGTGACCGGACGTGGAGGGATCGCGCTGCTCGATGGCGTGCACCGAGGCCCGGATGAACCCGTCGAAGATGCGCTGGATCTCGGCGTAGAGGAACGCGTTCTCCATGGCGATGGCGGCCTGGGAGGCGAGCGTCTCGACGAGCTCCCGGCTGCGCGCGTCCATGGGCACCACCTCGCGCTCGAAGTCTCCGGGCCTCACGAGCCGGGCCGCGGGGTTCCTCTTCTTGTTGATGAGCTGGACCACGCCGAGCACGTCGCCGCGCTGGTTCATCATCGGCACGGCCAGGATCGACCGCGTGCGGTAGCCCGTGCGCTGGTCGAAGCTCGCGTCGAAATGGTACGGCGCGTCGGCGGGAATCGCCGCCACGTCCGGGATGTCGATGGAACTGCGCATGACCGCGGCCGCGCCGGCGATGGAGCTCGTGGACACGGGCATCACGAACTCCTTGGACTCGTAGGCCAGGCTGTCGTTCTGCGACAGCTTGAACCTGAGCGTGCGGCTCGCGATGTCGTCGCCCTCGCCCTCGACGACGTAGATGCTGCCCGCGTCCGCACCGCTGATATAGCGGCTCTTCTCGAGGATTGTGCCGAGCAGCGCGTCGAGGTCGGTCACGGCGCTCAAGGCCTTGCCGATCTCGATGAGCTGGCTGAGCTCGTAGCTCAGTCGGTTCAGGCTCGCCTCAGGATCGCTCCCCATCGTCGCTCCCCGTGCGTCCGGCGCCCTGGCCGGAACCGTTGTGTCCCCGGGCCTCGTAAGCCCGGATGATGTCCTGGACCAGCGGGTGGCGCACCACGTCCACCTCGGTGAAGGAACAAAACGAGATGCCCCTGATGCCCTCGAGCACGCGCCAGGCGTCGACGAGTCCCGAGACCGTGCCCCCGGGCAGGTCCACCTGGCTCACGTCGCCGTTGACCACGGCCTTCGAGGAGTAGCCCAGCCGCGTGAGGAACATCTTCATCTGCTCGCGCGTGGTGTTCTGCGCCTCGTCGAGGATGACGAAGGAGTCGTTGAGCGTGCGGCCGCGCATGAAGGCCAAGGGCGCGATCTCGATCTGCCCCTCGGCGACGAGCGCCTGCACCTTGTGCGGATCGAGCATGTCGTCGAGCGCGTCGTACAGGGGCCGCAGGTACGGGTTCACCTTTTCGACCATGTCGCCCGGCAGAAAGCCCAGCCGCTCGCCGGCCTCCACCGCGGGCCTCGTGAGCACGATGCGGCGCACGCGCTGGCGCATGAGCTCGGCCACGGCCACGGCCACGGCCAGGTAGGTCTTGCCCGTGCCGGCCGGACCCACGGCCAGGGTGAGGTCGCTCGACCGGATGGCCTCCACGTAGAGCTTCTGGGCGAGCCCCTTGGGCGTGATCAGGCGGCGGCGGGCCGTGATGTGCACCACCTCGTTGAAGATGGTGTCGAGATCGGCGGCGGGGTCGTCGGCCAGAATGCGCGCCCCGCGCACGAGATCGACCTCGGCGAACGAGCGGCCGTTGCGGCAGGCGCGCACGAACTGGTCGATGAGGTGCAATCCCGCGGTGACGCGGATCGTGTCGCCCTTGAAATGAAGGGTGTGCCCGCGCTGCCCCAGGGACACGCCCAGCTCCCGCTCCAACGCGCGCAGGTGCTCGCCGCGCGGCCCCAGCACCTTGAGCATCACGTCGTGATCGGCAAACTGGTATTCGTCGCCCAGGGAGGTTCCGTTGTCTTCGGCTCTGCTCATGCTCTGCCCAGCAAGAAATAACCCACCTCCCGTGGGGTGTCCAGCGCCCCGGCGGGCGCCGGTGTGAGGCAGCCGGTTGACAAGAAACCCTGCGTGGTTACTATGCCGCACGCCGATCATAGGGCGGAGCCGGGCGGCAAGTGGGAAACAAGCCGGCAAGTTGCCGGAATACAAAGAGAAAAAGGAGGAGCGACATGGAAGTCAGGCCTTTGCACGACCGTGTTCTGGTGAAGCGGATGGAGTCCGAGGAACGCACCAAGGGCGGCATCATCATCCCGGAAACGGCCAAGGAGAAGCCCCTGGAGGGCAAGGTCGTCGCCGTGGGCAACGGCGCGATCCTCGAGGACGGCAAGCGCCGTCCCCTGGACGTCAAGAAGAACGACAAGATCCTGTTCGGCAAGTACGCCGGCACCGAAATCAAGGTGAACGGCGAGGAAATGGTCATCCTGCGCGAGGAAGAAATCCTGGCGATTATCGAGTAGGGAAGGAGAGCCCAACATGTCAGCCAAAGAAATCATTTTTGAAGAGGCGGCGCGCGCCCACATCCTGCGCGGCGTCAACCAGCTCGCGGACGCGGTCAAGGTGACCCTCGGCCCCAAGGGCCGCAACGTGGTCATCGAGAAGTCGTTCGGCTCCCCGACGGTCACCAAGGACGGCGTGACCGTGGCCAAGGAGATCGAGCTCGAGAACAAGTTCGAGAACATGGGCGCCCAGATGGTCAAGGAAGTCGCTTCCAAGACGTCGGACGTGGCGGGCGATGGCACGACCACCGCCACGGTGCTGGCCCAGATCATCTACCGCGAAGGCGGCAAGCTCGTCACGGCCGGCCACAACCCCATGTCCATCAAGCGCGGCATCGACAAGGCCGTCACGGCCGTGGTCGACAAGCTCGTCAAGCAGAGCAAGCCGATCAAGGACCAGAGCGAGATCGCCCAGGTGGGCACCATCTCGGCCAACGGCGACACGGGCATCGGCAACATGATCGCCGAGGCCATGGAGAAGGTGGGCAAGGAGGGTGTCATCACGGTCGAGGAGGCCAAGAGCATGGACTCCTCGATGGAGGTGGTCGAGGGCATGCAGTTCGACCGCGGCTACCTGTCGCCCTACTTCGTCACCGATCCGGAGCGCATGGAGGTCGTGCTCGAGGATCCGCTCATCCTCATCCACGAGAAGAAGATCTCCAACATGAAGGACCTGCTCCCGATCCTCGAGCAGATCGCCCGCATGAGCAAGCCGCTCCTCATCATCGCCGAGGATGTGGAGGGCGAGGCGCTCGCCACGCTCGTCGTCAACAAGCTGCGCGGCACGCTCAACGCCGCGGCGGTCAAGGCCCCGGGCTTCGGCGACAGGCGCAAGGAGATGCTCAAGGACATCGCGGTGCTCACCGGCGGGCAGGTCATCGCCGAGGAGCTCGGCCTCGCGCTCGAGAAGGTTTCCATCGCGGACCTGGGCAAGGCCAAGCGCATCAGGATCGACAAGGAGAACACCACGGTCGTGGACGGCGCGGGCAAGAAGGCCGACATCAAGGGCCGCGTGGAGCAGATCCGGCGCCAGATCGAGGAGACCACGTCGGACTACGACCGCGAGAAGCTGCAGGAGCGGCTCGCGAAGCTCGTGGGCGGCGTGGCGGTCATCAAGGTCGGCGCGGCCACCGAGACAGAGATGAAGGAGAAGAAGGCCCGCGTTGAGGACGCGCTCAATGCGACGCGCGCGGCGGTCGAGGAGGGCATCGTGCCCGGCGGCGGCGTGGCACTCTTGCGGTCGATCGAGGTGCTCAAGAAGTTCGACGTGCCGGCCGAGGAGGAAGTCGGCGTGGCCATCATCCGGCGCTCGCTCGAGGAGCCGCTGCGCCAGATCGCGGGCAACGCTGGCGTCGAGGGCTCGATCGTGGTGCAGAAGGTGCTCGAGGGCAAAGCCGCGTTCGGCTACAACGCGGCCACCGACGTTTACGAGGACCTCATCAAGGCCGGCATCATCGACCCGACCAAGGTCGTGCGCACGGCCCTGCAAAACGCGGCGTCCGTGGCCGGCCTCATGATCACCACCGAGGCGCTCGTGGCCGAGAAGCCGCGCAAGGACGACGACCACGGGCACGGGCACGGTGGCGGCATGGGCGGCATGGGCGGCATGGGCGGCATGGGCATGTAGCCCGACCGGCGCCTCTCCTCTATTCTCCCCAGCCCAGCGACGGAAATTCTTCTCCCCGAAGCCGACTCTTGAGCTATCATTCACCGGGCGCAGTGAAAGATCTGGAGGAGGCGACCATGCAGTGGAGAGTTGTGCTGGAGAGGGATCCGGGAACTGGTGAATTTGCCGTCTGGTGTCCCGAGCTGCCGGGTTGCACGTCGGCCGGCGTCACCGAGCAGGAGGCGATGGAGAACATCAAGGAGGCGATTGACCTCTACCTTCAGCCCGATCCCATCCCACTCGACCCTGGAGCGGTCGAGCACGTGATCACGATCTGATGCCCGGACGCATCCGGCGCATGACGGCGAGGGAGGTTCAGGCCCTTCTCGCTCGTTTCGGATTCGAGCTGCTCTCTCAAAAGGGAAGTCACCGAAAATGGCGCCAGCCGGACTCGGGGCTGGTGGTGGTCGTGCCGGAGCACCGCGGTCGCGCCTTGCCGCTCGGCACCTTGAGAAACATTCTCGTCAACGCGGAGATCCCAGAAGAAGAGTGGCGAGGCTGAAGCGTCCTGGACAGGCCGGTTCGAGCTGGGGAATAGGCAATAGGCAGTGCCTGGTACCTTTCCCCCGCACGGAGGACGCCCTGATCGCCGCCACCGCCGCGCACGAAGGCTGCATCCTCGTGACGAACGACACGACTCTGGCGAAGCGTCCGAAGGAAGCTGGGATCGTCACGTGGTCATCCGAGCAATTCCTGTCGTACTTGGAGGAGTTGGCTCAGGTCGATGGCGATCCTGTCGTCGGGGGATGATCTGCGAGCACTGTATCGACCATCGCTTGACGCCTGCGAGGCGAAGCGTGATCCTCAATCTGGGCGGGCAGGACGAAACGACTGCGTTCAAAGGGGATGCGTCGGTTGATGGGGGTATCGAGCGCGAACGTGGTGATTTACACTGTTGCAGCGTTCGCATGACTGTCGCCGCGTCCGACGTATAGGATGACCGGCGGCAGGCGGAGGTGGATTCGTGGTGATCTCCGACGCGGTCGAACTCTATAAGAGAATCCATGACTCCGGGTTCGATCCGCGCAAGGGTCTCGGCAGGGATAACGCACTGTACCTTGAGTTGCAGTCCCGGCTTGGCTGCTTGCCAGGAACCGGCCTTCCTCAGTTCTTGAAGAGTAACCGCATGCCTGCGGACAAGTTCCTGGAGGCCTTTATGGCCGTCGCCGAGCCGTTCTCACTGATGTACCGGGACATCTTCGCTGCGATGAGGAAGTACGGCGCGACCGCAGGGACTGAGTGCCTCCAAATTCGACTCGAATCGAAGGACGTCAGCTTCAGCATCGACCTGTCTGACTTCGAGCGGTGGTACAAGACCCACTGTCGAATTAGGCAGCGGATTCGACAGCGACTCTGGACCAAAGAGCAATTCTACCAACTCGCTGACTTCTTGGGCATGCTGGGCGGATCCAGAAACTGGAACCACTCGATTCACCCGGAGGATAGGACGTTCATTCCGCCGCCTCCGGCAGTCGCCGAACCGCGCTTTCGTGATGCCCTCGCTATAGTGCATAACGTCCTCCAGGCGGTCGCGGATCAGATCGTTGCCCAGGAGCGGCCGACGGAGGCCGACCACGTCCGGGCGCTGGGACAAGACCGAGCCGACGAAGCAAGTGACGAACGCTTGGATTGTTCGCTTGCCTACGAGATTTTCCCGTCGGTCCTCGGGCAGTACCAGGATCTCAGCAATCGGATTGTTGCCAGCGAATGGCACCTCGAACGCCTGCCCCAAGCACTAACGTTCTTCGACCGCATCCTGGCTGGCGTGAGGACTGCCGAGTCGGACACCGAGACGGACGTGGAGTTGTTCGACAAGATTTTGGAACTGCCGTTTTGGCAGTACCGCTGGTACGTCTACGAAATCTGGATCACGCTCCACGCGGCAGCGCCCCTCACTGAGTTCGGCTTCAAGCCCACGTTGCTTGATGGTGGCGTGCTCCCGTTGAAGCGGGCCCATGGATCGGAGTTGGGTGAGTTCACCGACCAGAATGGCCGCAGGCACGTCGTCGCGGCCCAGGTGACAACAGCTGTTCCTGGCAAGCGGGCGCGGTCCATACAACGATCGATCTGCCCGGACGTGCGCATCGCGTCACGGCCTTGCCATGAAGCCGATGCGACCATCGTGATCGTGGAGTGCAAGCAACGACGCACCATGACGGCTCGAACGCTCAGGATGAACGCGGCTGCCTACGAGAAGGGCGCGCCAAGGAGCGTGGCGAATATCTTCGTCAACTATGACGCTTTCCCATCCACGGTGGTTGGCCATCGCACTCGTCTGATATCGCCATGTCAGCCCAAGAACCCGCAAGCGATCGAACTACTTCAGCGCCTCATTCGCGATGCACTTGCGAGTGCCGGAGTCCAGCCTCCGCGTCCGGCATTCGAGGCGATTCTGTTAGACGTCAGCGGTAGCATGGAGGACCAGTACGGGGATGCTGGGATCCAGGGTGTCTTACTCGCATTCTTGGAGGAAAACCCGGGATGCCGCGTGTTCTACTTCAACGACGATCTGATCGAACCTGCCGAAAGAACCCACGGAACGAGCGTCCAAACGATCCGGTCTCGCATATCCGGGGGCACGAATCTTCGCCGGACGCTGCAGACTCTCGGTCGCACGCTCCCGACCGCGACGCGAATTGTCGTCCTCACCGACGGCGACTACGGTCAGGTGACCGCCGACTTGCGGAGCCGGTATCAGTTGTCCGAGTGCCTGCCAAACGCTATGGCGGCGAAGTCAGACCTATGGAAAATCGGCCAGGCGGCTCGCGATGCGGGCGATCGGACTGGCGAGGGAAGTGGACAACAATGAGACCGAGAGTGAGGTAGATCTCGGATGCTGGATCCCAGCGGGGCTCGGCAGGTCGTGCGGCGGCTGTGGCGCGAGGCTCTTGTCCCCGGCCGCTGCTGGCTTTGCGTCGTGAAGGGGCGCTTCGCGACGGCCCTGATCCTGCACTATCAGATGAAGCTCAAGCCGCGATCCCCCGAGATCCGGCGCAAGCAGCAGTTCGAGCGGGATTGCCGCAAGGTGCTCGGGCGCGCGGGGTTCTCCACTGTATTGATCCAGCCCCCGCAGGGAGCACCGTACTCGTACTACAACGTGAGCCGCTATCAGATGCCTGAGCTGACGCGCCAAGCGAAGATCGAGGCGGATCGGATGTCCCGGCGCCAGTGGGGGCCACAGGATGAGCCCGGCTGGAAGTGCTTGTTCGGCACCCAGGACCGGATCGAGATGTGGTCCACGTCGGTCGAACGGCGTGGGGATCTCTATCGAGTGATCGAGGGGGCGTGGGACTCCTCCACCGGGCCATCCGAATACCGGGAGAAGGTCGCGTACGTCGGCGGCCGCCGTGGGGCCATGCTCTACGCAGGCTACGCGGGGTAGGCCGGGCCGCCACTTCGGCCGCCACTTCGGGCGCCCCCCTTGTTCCAGGCAGGAGCGCGTCGTATCTTGAGGCATGGACGAGGCCGTCGACGCCCGAAGCGCGGCGCAACTCCACGCCACCGAACTCCACTGGGCGGCGTTGGAACTCTGGATGCACCTTGCCCAGCGCGAGGTGCGCCGCGTGGCCAATGAGCGCGATCGGCTCCTGGCCGAGTGGGATCGCCTGCTGCAGGACCTCGGGGGCGACCCGGCCCGGCACGTGTGGTCCCGATTCCGGCCGCTCCGGCTCTCTCGAGAGGAGGATTGGTCGGATTGGCTCGCCCACCTCCTGGAGCACTCGACCACGGGGCGCTTCGCGCAGCGCCTTCTCGGGGACGCACTTCCGGGCGTGGACGACCTCGCTGCGCCGACCGTCGCGCGTGAGCAGCGCGTCAGCGAGGGCGATCGCCGAGCCGATCTCGTGATCACGTGGCGGAGCGGCGCGAGAACCCACATCGAGGTCAAGATCTGGGACGAGAGCTTCGAGAAGACGTTCGACACGGCCGAGAAGCTGGAGTGCCAGGAGATGGTCGGCTCGGGGACGTTCACGCACTTCGTCCTCGTGCCGCCCGGCAACAGTGACACCTGGCGCACGGTGGCCGGGGCAGGGCGCCCGTCGAACGCTCCGGCGGTAGCCGAGCGCACCTGGTTCGACGTGGCCGTAGCGCTTCGTGCGGCGCTCCGGGATGGGGGCGAGGGGCTTCCCTGGCGGGTGTGGGCGTGGTCGTTCACGGGCGCGGTCGAGCAGGGGATCCTCGGCTGCCCGCGCATCCTGCGTCGAGAGGCAGGGGCCGAGGCGCACGCGCCCCTGTCGTCGCTGGAACCGATGACGCAGCAGGTGGAGATCATGAGGAGAGCACAGGACCATGGTTAGGCAGGACGACCTGTTCTTCCGGGAGGGGCTCCGCCTCTTCGCCGAGGCCCGGAGCACGTTGGTACACTTCCAGAGCCTCGCGGAGGGGCGCATCCGGGACGTACTGATGCGGCTGCGGGACTGGGGCAAGTTCCGCCCCGCGAGCACACCGATCTCGGTCAAGACGGGCACCTACAGCAACGCCATCGAGGGCACCTGGATCAACGGTGTGATCTCGGGCCGCGACAGCGCCGGGAACGGACTTGCGCTTGTGCTGGGGATCTCCTGGGACTGGCCTCTGTTGGAGCCGCTTATCGTGTACGGCGGTTTCTCGGGCACGGGATCGAAGGGCATCCTGCCGACGAGCCCTGACCCGGCTCGGCCCCGGATCAAGGTGACGCCGCAGGCCCAGTGGCCGCGCCTGTACGTCGTGCCCGAGGCCGAGCCGGACATCACCGCAGACCTGGAACTCGTGATCGGCGAGATCCTGCGGTACGTCCGGTAGCGCGAAGGAGCGCTCATCCCGATGGCGAACACAGTGCTGGGCGGTGGTTGACGACGAACGCAGCGAGAGCGCGGTGCTTGGCGAGGGGTTCGTGATCACAAACGCCCACTTCATCCTGTACGTGGTGGACCAGCAGCGCAGCGCGCAATTCTACGCCAGCGCGCTGGGCATCCCCGCGCGAGCTCGGCCTCGCGCTCGAGAAGGTTTCCATCGCGGACCTGGGCAAGGCCAAGCGCATCAGGATCGACAAGGAGAACACCACGGTCGTGGACGGCGCGGGCAAGAAGGCCGACATCAAGGGCCGCGTGGAGCAGATCCGGCGCCAGATCGAGGAGACCACCTCGGACTACGACCGCGAGAAGCTGCAAGAGCGGCTCGCGAAGCTCGTGGGCGGCGTTGCGGTCATCAAGGTCGGCGCGGCCACCGAGACCGAGATGAAGGAGAAGAAGGCCCGCGTGGAGGACGCGCTCAACGCGACGCGCGCGGCGGTCGAGGAAGGCATCGTGCCCGGCGGCGGAGTGGCCTTGCTGCGGTCGATCGAGGTGCTCAAGAAGTTCGACGTTCCGGCCGAGGAGGAGGTCGGGGAGGCCATCATCCGGCGCTCGCTCGAGGAGCCGCTGCGCCAGATCGCGGGCAACGCCGGCGTCGAGGGCAGCATCGTGGTGCAGAAGGTGCTCGAGGGCAAAGCCGCGTTCGGTTACAACGCGGCCACCGACGCTTACGAGGACCTCATCAAGGCCGGCATCATCGACCCGACCAAGGTCGTGCGCACGGCCCTGCAGAACGCGGCGTCCGTGGCCGGCCTCATGATCACCACCGAGGCGCTCGTGGCCGAGAAGCCGCGCAAGGACGACGGCCACGGCCACGGCCACGGCGGCGGCGGCATGGGCGGCATGGGCGGCATGGGCATGTAGCCCGCTCCCTTGATCCCCGGCCCTCCCCTGCTATCATCCATACATGGACCCTTCACGGAAAAGACGCCTCTCGTTCACCCTGGGCCTTGGGATCCTCGGCGCGGGCGCGGGGGGGGCCCTGGCCTTCCTCCTGAGGCAAACGGGCGCCTCGTGAAACATCCTCTGTTCGCCGGTGGTCACCGGCCTCCTGGGGGCGTGGATCGGCGGCTCCGTGGGCTCTGATCTGGGCCTGCGCTTCGGCGTCAAGCCGCGCGACTGACGACGAGGGGCTCGGCGGTCGACAGATCCCTCGAAAGGGATTAGGTAGAAACCATGAATTCCGACGCCGCGCCCCTGCTGCACGTCGAGACCCTGTTGATCGTCTACCTGATGGTGGCGGTGCTGATGCTGGGGGTCATCGTCGGCGGCGCCTGGCAGGCGCGCGGGCGTCACGGTTTGTGGTTCTGGAGCGGTGCGTTCGCCGCGGTGGCGCTTTCGCAGGTGCTGCGCCACCTCATCGTGTGGTTCGACGGCCCGGCGCCGCTGTATACCATCGGCCATGTTGGCGGCGTCGTATCGGACGCACTCGTGCTGCTGGGCGTGCGCGCGTTCCTCGGCCTGCGGTTGCGCTGGCTGCCGGTGCTGGTGTTCACAGTCCTGGCGGCGCTGGTCTCGGCCGCAACGGTGGCGTTTGGCATGCGACTGTGGATCTCGCTGTCGTGCTCCTTGCTTGCCGGCGGTCTGTTGTGCCTCCTGGCGTTGCTGCCGGTGGCGCGCGCCTGGCGCAGCGAGGGAGGCTTTCCACTGTCCTTGATGGTCACGGACTTGGGATTGTCGGTGCCTGTGAATTGGCTGCGCGCGGTGATGGTGATCCCTGGCATCAGCGGCTCGTACGCGCAGGCCACGCAGGCCAATGCGCTGTGGCTCATGGTCTTCATCGCCCTGCTGTTGCTGCAGGGTTTTGCCTTGCTGCTGCTGATCAACTCTCGATTGCAGCAGAAGATCCTGTCTCTGGTCGAGGTCGACCCGCTGACCGGCCTGCTCAACCGCCGCGGGCTCGAGAACCGCATCGCCCGGCTGCTGCACCGCGCCGAGGGCTCGCCGCATGGCCTGACCATGGCCGCCGCCATGGTGGATATCGACCACTTCAAGAACGCCAACGACCGGCACGGCCATGCTGTCGGCGACGAGGTGCTTTGCGACCTCGGCCGTCGGTTGCAGTTGCAGGTGCGGCCCAACGACCTGGCGGTGCGCCTGGGCGGCGAGGAGTTCGCGGTGGTCTGGTTCGATGTGAATGCCGAGATGGTTCGCGGCATGGCCGAGCGGCTGCGCCAGGCCGTGGAGGGCGAGCCGTTTCAGACCGAGGCCGGTGACCTGCGCGTGTCGGTCAGCGTCGGCGTGGCCGCGCAAGGCCTGCCCCGAGAGTCGCTCGACTCCTTGTTGCGGCGCGCCGATGTCGCACTTTATGAGGCCAAGCGCGCCGGCCGCAACCGGGTGGTGCAGGCCCCATGAGCGGGCTGGGTCTGCTGACGCTGCGCTCCGGCTTCAAGCCGCGCGACTGACGATGGCGAGGAGCTCGACCCGGACGGCGGACAACGGAGAGAGGGCGAGCGCCTTGACGGCGAAGGACCTTGCGCGCGCGAGATCGCCTCTGCCCTGGGCAGAGCGCGCCGCCATGAGCAGCGAGTCGATGTCGTCGCGCCTGGGCGCCGCGCGTCTCACCACCTTCACCCTCCCGATGACCACGGGCCGCTTGCGGCGCGAGCGCTTCAGCCGATCGTAAGCCGCGCTGACCGAGGCGTAGGCGCTGCCCGCAAGGGCCGCGTCGGCGGCCGGCATGCCCGCGAGACGATCCGGGTGGAGGGCGAGGGAGAGCCGGCGAAACGCCTGGTCCACCTCGGGCTCCAAGGCGTCGGGCGCCACGCGCAGAAGCACGTGATCCGGAGCGCCGGCTCGCAGGGCGCGGACCACGCGCACGGCGTCGGTGACACGCGGGAGGAACCCCGGCTCCCACTCCTGCCCCCACAGGCCGAGGAGGTTCAAGGCCACGACAAGCGCGCCCGCGTGACCGGGCTCGAGGCCGCGTTTCCACAGGATGAGCGGGACCGGCGTGGGTCGCGCGAGCCGCGTGAGGAAGGCCTTCTCGTCGGCCGCGAGGGGCAGGCGCCTCGTCTCGGCAAGAGCGCGCTCGTCGAGCCGCAAGGTGTTCACCGGGATGCGCTCCGCGAGCTTGCGCGGATCAAACAGCTCGCGCCTGCGCGTCACGCCGTCCACGACCGCCGCGGCAGGATCAACGTGCGGCCCGGATGCGATCGCGATCTCGTTCGGGGTCCAGATCACGTGGGGCCGCGCAAGGCTGAACAGGGCCCGCACGCGCTCGCGCAGGGGCGAATCCGTCCGTGGCCCGCTGCGCGGCAAGGCCCCGTCCGAGGCGTCCATCGCCACGACCTCGGCGATGGAGCCCGCAAGAAACCGGATGACGTGCCTGGATCCCTGGTCCTTGACCTCGATCTCGCCGCTACGCCCGAGCTTGCGGGCCTCTGCGAGCGCGGCGCCGAGCATCAGCAGGCCCGAGGCCGGATCGCGCCGTTCGATGGCGGGAAAGTTGTTCATTGACCACAACTGTAGGGGCGTGCCAGGCCAGAGCGCAACTTCCTGGCCTCCGGTGGTTTTCACGCGCGGGGGCGTTACGCCTTCAGGACCGGAAGGAGCTCATGGGCAAAGGCCGTCGCCCGCTCGAGGATGGGCGCTGCGGCTCCCTCGTCGAGGCCCACCTTAATCCTGAGCGCTTCGAGGAGCTCGAGCTCCTCGGGGCTCTGCTCACCGTCGATGAACGTGAGGATCGTGGCCTGCTGCAGCACGAGCTCCGCGTCGCTCCGGATGAGCCCGGCCGTGTCGACGTCCTCGAACGAGCGCGGCTTCATGGCCCACTTGCGGATCTCGTCGCCTTCCTCGGGCTCCGCGCCGAAGGCGTCGATCATGGCCTCGACCACCTCCATCTCCTCCGCCGCGACCCGGCCGTCCGCCCAGGCCATGGCTACGAGCAGCTTGAGACACGTTTTCTTGTCGTCGCTCAGCATCGTCCCCTCCTCAAGTTGGAGAACCCATTGTGGCCGACGGGCCCCAGCCTCGCAATTCGTCAAATTCGAATGATGCGCGGTCCACGAGATGATATATTCTTTTCTTACGCATGGAATCTGTTTTTCACGGGAGCAGTCCCGAATGGAGGCGCATATGAAGCTCTTTACAACAATCTTGCTCGTAACGGGATTGGCCTGCTGCGTGTTCGGGTGCGGCTCGGCGCCGAGCGGAGATGATGCCGGGAGCACGGACACGCAGGCCTGCAAACCCGGGGAGGTGAAGTGGTGCCCGTGCGTGAGCGGCGGCGACGGGCAGCAGAGCTGCAAGTCCGACGGCAGCGGGTACTGGCAGTGCGAGTGCGACACGGGCGGCGACGCGGATGCCGACGCGGATACCGATACCGACGCGGACTCGGACACCGACACAGACGCGGACACGGACACGGATGCAGATGCCGACAGCGACGCTGACACCGACACAGACGCGGACACGGATGCAGATGCCGACAGCGACGCTGACACCGACACAGACGCGGACACGGACACGGACACGGACACCGATTCGGACTCGGACGGCGACACGGACACAAACAACTACGCGCTCAGGTTCGACGGCAGCGGCGACTACGTGCAGATTCCGTCCAACGCGGCCCTTGATTTGGCCGCGAAGTGGACGGTCGAGGCCTGGTACACAGTTGACGACACGACCTCCACGGGCCCCATCATCCGCAAGGGCGCCAACGCAGTGGCCACGAGCGCCTACTGCATCTACCCCGTGTACAATTCCACGACCAACCCGCACGGCGCCTTCACGTACGACAGCGTCCTGAACGCTTACATGGTCGACTCGACCGTGGCCGCGACCGCCGCAGTCTGGCACCACGTCGCCATGCAGCACGACGGCGCGAACCTGAAGATGTACCTGGACGGTGCGCTCGCCGGCACCACGGCCGCGTCCGGCGCCACGGCCTACGCGAACACCGCGCTCCTCATCATCGGCGCCAATCTGCACATCACCAGTCTGACGTACCACAAAGGCCTCATCGACGAGGTGCGCATCTCCAAGGTGGCCCGCTACAGCGGCAGCTTCACGCCGCCGAAGAAGCTTGCCAAGGACGCGAGCACCGTGGCGCTCTGGCGTTTCGACGAGGGCTCGGGCACGACCGTGACCGACGAGGTGAACGGGCTCGTGGGCACGCTCCACGGCGACACGGCCTTCGAGGTGCGCTGAACCTCGGGCGTTTGAATCTCTAAGCTGGTGGAGAAGCGGCGGTCTTCAGTGCGGCAAGCCGGACATGCGCAGTTTGCTCTTGCGGATCTTCTTTTTGAGCTTAGCCTTCTTGCGGACACTGCGCTTGCGATCGTGCTTCACGTTCCGCTTTCGATGAATATACATGCCATCCTCCTCGCTCGGGCGCGCCTCAATCCCTTGCGCGCGGACCCAAACCCATACCCGGTCCGATCCCGCGTGTCAACTCGGCGCCTTGTTCCGCAATCTTCATCAACCGGTTCTTGACATGTTTATGAGAGCCTGTATCGTCTTGAACTTGTCGGCTGCAACAGGCGCCAACGATGCCGCAACGCGGCTCGAAAGGAGCAATCAATGTTGAGGAAGCTCGCACTTGTCCTCGCGGTGGCCGCGCTCTTCGTCCTCCCCGCCGCCACGTCCCTGGCGCAGGAAAAGCAGGCGGACGAGGGTTTCGTCGGCCTGGGAGCGCAGTTCACCTGGCAGAACTACAAGACGACCCTGCTCGACTACTCGGGCATGGACGCCACCCCCGGACTTTCGTCCACGGCTTACGGCGGCCCGAACTTCGGCGGGTCGTTCCTGTGGGGCATCACGAACCAGATCGTGCTTTCTATCTCGCTCGACCTGGGCGTGGCGAGCCACACGGTGTTCCCGTACCCGGCCAACGGCTCCGGGGACGTTTCATCCGTGACGGCCACGTACTACTCGATCGGCGGCCTGCTCGGGCTCAAGTACTACTTCTCGGATCCGGCCCCGAACAGCGTGCATCTGTACCTGAGCGGCGGCATCGGCGCCTACTTCGCCGGCACGAACACGAGCGCCAAGATCGACGACGCCGAGATGGCCCTCAAGGATCAGACGTGTGGCACTAATGACGACCCGGATCAGTGCTGGGATGAGTGGAAGGCCAATCAAGGCAACGCCGCGGCGCTGCAGGCAGCGGAGGATTTGGACGACGACGCGAACAGCGCGCTCAAGAAGCGCCTCAACATGATCGGCGATCTCTCGTCGCCCATCGTGTTCCAGCTCGCCGTGGGCGCGGAGTTCTTCGCCAGCCAGTACTTCAGCATCGGCGCGGACGTGCTCGGCCTCAGGCTGGCGTATGCCTGGAGCAACGTGGGCAAGGCCGCCGGCACGTCGACCGGCACTTCGGAGGCCTGGTGGAGCGGCGAGCAGAGCTACCTCAACTTCTACATCTATTCGGGCCTGACCATGACCTTCAACCTGACCGGCGGCGGCGAGGCCAAGAAGGAAGAGCCCCCGCCGACAGATGCGGGCTGGGGCAACCCGGCTCCGCAGCCCGCGCAGCCCACGTGGGGCACTCCGGCGCCCACGCAGCCCGCGGGCGGGGGATGGGGTGGTGGTGGCAATTGGAACGCGCAGCCGCAACCTGCCCCGCAGCCGCAGCCTGCCCCGACACCGGCCCCGCCAGCGCCCGCTCCCGCTCCGCAGCAGCCGGGCTGGGGCACGCAACCTCCGCCTCCGCCTCCGCCGCCCCCTCCGGGCTACTGATTTTTTCCGTCCCCTCCCAGGTTTCCGCCACGGCAACGGCAGTTGACTTTTAGCGTGGCGACATTAACTGTATCCCGTTTTACGAAACAGCCATGGCGAAGCGCGACTACTACGAAATCCTTTGTGTTTCCCGCGGCGCGGACATGCGCGAGATCAAGCAGGCGTACCGCAGACTGGCCATGGAGCTGCACCCGGATCGCAACCCGGACAATCACGAAGCCACTGAAAGATTCAAGGAGGCCGCGGAGGCGTACGACGTCCTGTCCAACACCGAGAAGCGCGAGCTCTATGATCGATTCGGGCACGACGGGCTGCACGGGCAGACCGGCTTTTCGGGCGTGGAAGACATCTTCACCCACTTCGGCGATGTGTTCTCGGACTTCTTCGGCGGCGACTTCTTCGGCGCAAGGCGCAGGTCGCGTCCACCTCGCGCGGCGCGCGGCGCGGATCTGCGCTACGACCTCACCATCAGCTTCGAGGACGCCCTGCGCGGTGTGAAGCGCAAGCTGGACATCGCTCACCTCCACAGGTGCCCGGATTGCGAAGGCACCGGGGCGGCGGCGGGCACGGCCCCCGAAGCCTGCCCGATCTGCGGCGGGCACGGCCAGGTCGTGCAGCGCAGCGGGTTCATGACGCTCACCACCATCTGCCCGAAGTGCGCGGGTGCGGGCACGTGGGTCGCCACCCCATGCGGACGCTGCAATGGCGCCGGTCGGGCCCAATATACGAGGACCGTGACCGCCACCGTGCCGCCGGGCGTTGACACGGGCATGCGCCTGCGCCTCGCGGGAGAAGGCCAGCACCCGGAGAGCAACGGAACGCCGGGCGATCTGTATGTGTTCATCCACGTGGAGCCGCACGAGCTGCTCGAGCGCGACGGTGACGACCTGCACTGCGAGCTCACGGTGCCCTACACGCGCGCGATCCTGGGCCACACGGCCGAGATTCCGGTCGTCGACGAGGTGGTCCGGGTGGAGATCCCGCGCGGCGTGCAGCCCGGCGACCGGGTCCGCGTCAAGGGAAAGGGAGCGCCGCACGTGGGGCGCTCCGGCAACGGCGATCTGGTGGTCAGCGTGAGGGTCGCCCTGCCCAGGGAGCCGAGCGAGGGAGAGCTTTCGCTCCTCGAGCAGATCGAGCGTTTGGCCGCAGCCCCGCCGGAACGGCGCCGCGCGCGCAAGAGTCATTCATAGCCGTTCGACGACGAGGGGCCGGGGCGCGGGCGGTTCGTCCGAGATCCCGAACGCGTCCCGCAAGCGCGCGAGGGCCTCGTCCCGGCCCGACCCATTGTGGTGCAGCTCGCACAGCGCGTCACCCGCGCGCACCTCGTCTCCGGTTTTGACGCGCACGATCACGCCGGTCGCGGGGTCCACGCGGGCTTCCTTCACTCGGCGCCCGGCGCCCACCTCGAGCGCGGCCATGGCCACGTCGCGAGGACGCACCTCCGTTACGTATCCGCCGCGCGCGGCACGCACGGCCTCGATCTCCCCTGCCGCGGGCAGATGGGCCGCGTCCTCGCACACGCGGGGATCGCCGCCTTGGGCCTCGACGACCCGCGCGAACAGGTCGAGCGCGCGTCCGTCGCCGAGCGCCTGCCGCATGGCCATTCGCCCGCCGTCGAGGTCCGTCGCCGCGCCGCCGAGCACCAGCATCTCGGCGCCGAGCTCCACGGTGAGCTCCGTCGCGTCGCGCGGTCCGCGGCCGCGCATGATCTCGATCGCCTCGGCCACTTCCAGGGCGTTGCCCACGGCGCGGCCGATGGGCTCCTCCATGTCTGTCACGAGCGCCCGCACGCGCCGCCCCGCGCCCTCGCCGATGGCCACGAGCGTGGCCGCCAGCCTCCTCGCGTCGGCGAGATCGCGCATGAACGCGCCCGCGCCCACCTTCACATCGAGCACGAGCGCGTCGATTCCCTCGGCCAGCTTCTTGCTCATGATCGACGAGGCGATGAGCGGGATCGACTCCACCGTGGCCGTCACGTCGCGCAGGGCGTAGAGCAGGCGGTCGGCGGGCGCGAGGCTCGCGGTCTGGCCGCAGAGGGCCAGTCCCAGGTCGCGCACCTGATCGCGGAAGCGGCCGGGATCGAGGTCGACCCGGAAGCCGGGGATGGCTTCGAGCTTGTCGAGCGTTCCGCCCGTATGGCCGAGGCCGCGACCCGAGATCATGGGCACGGGCACACCCAGGCACGCCACGGCCGGCGCGAGGCAGATGGAGATCTTGTCGCCCACTCCTCCTGTCGAGTGCTTGTCGACCTTCACGCCGGGTACCCCCGCGAGGTCGACCACGTCGCCGGACGCGAGCATGGCCTGCGTCCACTCGCCCTGCTCCCGCTCGTCGAGCCCGCGGAAGAACACGGCCATGAGCAGGGCCGACATCTGGTAGTCCGGGAGCGCGCCGGACGTGAAGCTCCGGATCACCTCGCGGATCTCCTCACCGGAGAGCGGGTTTCCGTCGCGTTTTCGGCGGATGACGTCTGGCACGAACAAGCGCACGGGAAGAAAATATCACAACGCAAATTCTTTCGAGCCGAGAGTTTTGCGAGTTGCAGTTCTGACCGAATGAAGTTTCACAAGTGAAAGAAACCGGGGCCACCCGCTGGAATCAGGACGTGGATTGTCCGCTGGAAAATGGCCAAAATCCGCAAAATCCATGGCAGTGCCCCAGGGCGCGAACCCGGGCATGCTCGTTGCATAAGATCAACACCAGCCCGATTTGTACTCGGGGCTCGAAAGTCGAGGAACGAGGACCACGTGATGCCTGCCCTGAAGCGCGAGACCGGACCGAGCGTGCTCGTCGTGGACGACGATCCGAACGAGTTGCGTGCGCTCGTCATCGGGCTCAGGCTCGAGGGGTTCGACGCGGCCGGCGCACCGGACGGCTCCACGGCGCAACGTATGCTCGCCGAGAAGACCTACGCCGCGGCCATCATCGACCTCATGATGCCCGAGATCAACGGGCTGCAGCTGGCGCGGGCGCTGCGGACGAGCTTCCCCGCGGTGATCACGATCCTGATGTCGGCATACCACCTCTCTCCCAAGCAGCTGTCGCGCGCGGACACCGGTGCGATGGGTTTCGTGCCGAAACCCTTCCGGTTCGACGAGCTGGTGCGTTTCATCCGCTCCAAGATCGATCCCAGGGCCGCGTCCGATGCGCCGTTCGAGAGCCGGCGGGGGACACGCACCAGGAACGGCGAGCCCGACTTCTTCCCGCCGTTCGAGATTCCGTCCAAACGGTCGAGCCAGATCCCGGCCCTCGTCCAGAACGGCGCGACGACCAAGTAAGCGCGCGCGTCCTTCATCCCGTGCTAGACTGCGCTCCATGGTGCACTGTCTGAACGCCCCGCGAGCCGCGGTCCTTCTCGCCTTCTGCGTGTTCTCGTCCGCGGAAATGGCGAAGGCCGAGGCCCAGGGGTGGCCGGTGCCGCGGTTCACCGAGCCCCCGCTCGCGCCGGACGCCGGCCACGTGGTCGAGGGAACGGCCGTGGCGCCTGCGCTCTCCTGGCACGCGTCTTTGACCGCGGGCTACGCGTACGGCCTCGGGGGCGCTGAGCGCGCGTCGCGGGCGAGGGCCGACATCTCATTCGGCCTCGGCCTGCCCTTCGACCTGGAAGCGGCCGTGGCCCTGCCCGCGGCCATCACCCTCGGCGCGCGCGAGGGAAGCGAGCCCGGCGCAGGATCGCGTCCCTTCGAGGGCATGGGCGAGGACGGTCCGGCCGTCGGCGATCTCAAGGCCGGCGTGTTGTGGCGCGCCCTCGATTCATCGCGTGGCGGTCTCGGCCTGCTCGTGGGGCTCGAGGCCACGGCTCCCACCGGCGAGAACGGAAGCCTGATGGGAGAAGGCGGTTTCACGGCAGAGCCGCTCGTCTCGCTCGCGGGACAGATGCTCGGCACGCGGATCTCCTTGAATCTGGCATACCGGGTGCGTCCCGAGCATACGACCATCGCGGACGGCCGGGTGTTCGAGCAGGACGACGACCTCGTATGGCGCGCGGGCGTGCGCATCCCGGTCAAGCACGACGTGGCGTGGTCGGTCGAGGGCGAGGGCACGGTCGGTTTGTCTACGAGCGAGGGCGCGTGGCCGCCGTCGCAGTCGCGGCCCGTGTGGCTGGGCGCAGGCGTGGACCTGCCCATCGGGCGGCTCCACCGGTTCGGGCTCTTCGCGGGCGTCGGCGTGGTGGGACGGATGTCGCCGGCGTTCTCCGGCGGGGCGCGCTTCACGTTCCTGCCGGTGCTGCCGGACGAGGACAACGACGGTGTGGCCGGCGGCGCGGACGAGTGCCCGCTCATCCCCGAGGACGCGGACGGTTTCGAGGACTCGGACGGGTGCCCGGATCTCGACAACGACAGCGACGGGTTTCCGGACGACGAGGACCGCTGCCCAAATGAGCCCGCCCGCGAAGGCTCCGCGGACGGTTGCTGAACCCGCACTTTCACAGCCCGAGCTCTTCGATTGCGGCGCGCCATGCGCCGAACCCGCCTCCGGCGCGCTCCGCGGCGACGGCGGCGAGCGCGGCCTTGCGTCCCGAGTGCGCGAGCTTCCAGTCGAGCCACGACCATCGCGGCGACGTGGGGAGCACGGTCGCGCGGCCGGCGAGCGCGCTTCGCAGCAGGGCCACGCGGCGGCGGATGACGCCCGGATCGGCCATGGGCTCGCGCGCGAGCGGTGTGCCGGGTTTGGGCACGAACGCCTGCACGGCCACCGAGAGCCTGAGCCTCGCGTCGAGGGAACGGACGAGCGCGGCCAGCTCGAGCACGTCCTCGTCCTCCTCGGTCGGAAGACCGGCCATGGCGTAGATCTTGAGGTTCCTCGCGCCCGCCGACGCGGCCACGCTGGCGGCACGCGCGAGGTCGTCGCCCGTGATGCCCTTGCGGATGCGATCGCGCAGGCGTTGCGACGCGCCGTCCGCCGACAGCGTGATCGTCGCGAGGCCGCCCGCGACCAGGGCCGAGGCCAGGCCCGGAGTGAGGCGATCGGCCCTAATGCTGGAGAGCGACGCGCGGCGGCCGCGGGCCACGACGGCGCGCACGATATCCTCGATCTCCGGGTGGTCGGTCACGGCCGCGCCCACGAGCCCCACCCCGGGCGCGCCCTCGGTCACGGCCGCGAGGATGCGCGCCGCAGGCACGGCCCGGAACACGCCTGCTCCGCCGGATCGCCGCGCGAGCACGCAGAATGCGCAGGCCCTGGCGCACCCGCGCGTCGCCTCCACGAGGAAGAGATCTTTGAGCTCGGCGGCCGAAGACCAGGTGGCGGCGAACGCCGGCAGCACGCCGACGGGCGCCACGGCCGGCTCGGGCGGCTCAGGCTCAAGAAGCGATCGCCACAGCCCGCACCGCGACGTGCCGATGGCGTCAAGGAATTCGTCGCGACCCCGGGCCGACACAATCGCCTCGCCGAGCGGTTCGAGCAGCTCCTCGGCCTCGCCCACGACCACCGCGTCCGCGAAGGGCGCGACGAGCCGCGGGTCGAGCGACGTGAGCGGGCCTCCCACGATCACCGGCGGATCGTCCGCGCCGCGTTCGGCCGCCAAAGGCGAGAGGCCCGCGGACCTAAGCAGGCGCACGAGCCCCTGGAGCTCGGTCTCGCACGACACGGAGAACGCGATCGCGCGTGCCGCAGCCACGGGCCGTCCGGTCTCGGCCGCGAGGAGTTGCCCCACGCGCCCCGGACCCTCGGCCGCGAAGAACCGCACGCAGGTGAGGCCGGGAAGCGCGTTCCACGCGCGGTACACGGTCTGGAAACCGAGCGAAGAGACGGCCACGCCGTACGGCGCGGGATAGCCGAGGGCCACGATGGCGGGGGTTTCCCTGCGGATCGTCCCGCGCTCTCCCGCAAGCAGCGCCGCGCGCCGCGCTCCTGTGCTCAGGGCTCTCCTCATGCGGGCCGAGTATACGGCGAAACGGGTGGGGAATCGCCCTCCTTGCCCGCATCGCGGCGACTTTGGTATAAGAGCCCCGTCACCTCATGACCGGAAGCCCGGGACCTCGCGGGGGCTCTAGGAGAGCGCAAGTGGCTCGGATCCTCATCGTCGACGATCAGAAGAACATGCGCACGACGCTCGCGATCATGCTGCGCAACGCGAGCCACGACGTGTCCGAGGCCAAGGACGGCGCGGACGCGTTCCAGGCGATCGACGACGAGGCGTACGATCTCGTCATCACCGATCTGCGAATGGGCAAGGTGGACGGCATAGACGTGCTCCGGCGAGTGCGCGAGGCCTCGCCGCTCACCGAGGTCATCGTCATGACCGCTTACGGCACCATCGAGTCCGCCGTGGAGGCCATGCGGCTCGGCGCCTGGGACTACATCCAGAAACCGTTCACCGACGACGAGCTCCTCGTCAAGATCGACAAGGCCCTCGAGCGCCGGTGGCTGTCGGGCGAGCTGTCGGTGCTCACCCAGGAGTTCAAGGAGCGCTACAGGTTCGAGAACATCGTGGGCAGATCGCAGCCCATCCGCGAGATCCTCTCCCGCGTCATCAAGATCGCGCCGACGGACACCACGGTCCTCATCACGGGCGATAGCGGCACGGGCAAGGAGCTCATCGCCAAGGCGATCCACGCCAACTCGAAGCGCGCGAACCGCATGTTCGTCCCGGTCAACTGCGCGGCAATCAGCGAGACGCTGCTCGAGAGCGAGCTCTTCGGCCACACGCGCGGCGCTTTCACCGGCGCCGTGAGCACGCGCAAGGGGCTCATCGAGGAGGCGGACGGAGGCACCTTCTTCTTCGACGAGATCGCGGAGACCTCCTTGTCGTTCCAGGCCAAGCTCCTGCGCGCCATCCAGGAGAAGGAGATCCGGCGCGTCGGCGACAACAAGGCCATCCACATCGACGTCCGCGTCATCGCCGCCACCAACCAGGACCTGCAGAAGGCCATTGCGGAGAAGCGTTTCCGCCAGGATCTCTACTACCGGCTCAACGTGGCGCGCTTCTTCATCCCGCCGCTCAACGAGCGGCCCGAGGACATTCCCATGCTCGTCGAGCATTTCCTCAAGAAGTTCTCGAAGCGCATGGGCCGCACCGTGCGCCTGGGCGAGGGCGTGATGGAACGCCTCATGTCCCACAAATTCCCTGGCAACGTGCGCGAGCTCGAGAACCTGGTGGAGCAGGGCGTGGCCCTCACGATCGACGGCGAGATGCGCATCGGAGACCTCGCGCAGGGCGAGGACACGGTGACCATGGAACGCCAGGGGCTCGAGGACATCATCGCCGTGGCCGAGCGCCAGGCCATCCAGGCCGCGCTGGTGCACCACAAGAGCACGGAGAAGGCGGCCGAGGCCCTCGGACTGTCGGCCACCACCTTGTGGCGCAAGATGAAGAAGCTCGGCATCGAGAACCCGAACCGGCGGCACTGAAACCGAAGAATGCGGATCGGCCCGTACGAGATCACGCAGGGCGCGTTTCTGGCGCCCATGGCCGGGGTCACCAACCCGGCGTTCAGACAGCTGTGCCGCGAGATGGGTGCGGCGCTTTCGAGCACGGAGCTCGTCTCGTGCCACGCGCTCGTCTACGTCGCCCGCAAGCAGAGCCACAGGCAGCGCAAGCTGGGTCAAAAAACCTTGGCGCTTGTCGAGCGCTACCCAGGCGAGAGCCCGTTCGCGGTGCAGATCTTCGGCCGCGACCCCGATGTGATGGCCGAGGCGGCGAAGGTCGCGCAAGGAGAAGGCGCCGAGATCCTCGATCTCAACTTCGGCTGCCCGGCGCGCAAGGTCGTCAAGGATGGCAGGGGTGCAGGCGCGGCCCTCATGCTCGATCCCGCGCTGCTCGTCCGAGTCGCGGCCGCCGTCGTCGCCGCGGTCAACGTTCCTGTTACGGCCAAGATCCGGCTCGGGTGGTCGCCCGCGACCCGCAACGCGCCGCTCGTGGCGCACATGCTCGAGGGCGCCGGCGTGCAGGCTCTGTGCGTCCACGCACGCACCCGCGATCAGATCCACTCCGGGCCGGTCGACCTCGACACCCTCACCGAGGTGCGCGCGTCCGTGTCGATCCCGGTCGTGGGCAACGGCGGCATCCGGTCGCGCGCGGACGCCGTCGCCATGATGACACACACCGGCTGCGAGCGCGTGGCCGTGGGCCAGGCGGCGCGCGGCAATCCGTGGATCTTCGGCGAGATCCTGGGCGTCGCGGTCGAGCCCGATCTCGCCGCGCGCGTGCGGGTCTGCCGCAGGCACCTCGCGCTCTTCGCGGCTGAGGCCGGCGAGAGCCGCGCCGCGCTCGAGATGCGCAAGCACGCCTGTTGGTACCTGAAAGGCTTCCCCGGCGCCGCGTCGTTCCGCAAGAAGCTCGGCACCGCGGTGGACGTGGTCACGTTCGAGCGCCTGCTCGACGACGTGCTGGCCGAGGGCGATCTCTAGGCCGTGTACATCCGGATGCGGAACGTGGTCCCCACGCCGACCTCGCTCTCGAGCAGGATCTCGGCGTTGTGGTTGACGAGGATGTTGCGCACGATGGACAGGCCGAGCCCGGTGCCGTGCCCTTCCTTCTTGGTTGTGAAGAACGGTTCGAACACGGCCTCGCGGTTCTCGGGCGGAATGCCGTGCCCGGTGTCGCTCACGCTCACCTCGATACGGTCCTCGCCGAAGGACGCGGCCTTGATGGCGATGCGCCCGCCGTCCGGCATGAGCGCGTGGCACGCGTTGGTGAGCAGGTTCACGAAGACCTGCTCCATCTGCCCGCGGATGCCGTAGATCGGCCCCAGGTCCGCGGCCACGTCGAGGGTCACATCGGCTTTCGCCTCGTGGACGATGTGCTCGCAGAACGACAGCGCCCGCTCGAGGAGCTCGCCGACCCGGACCAGCACCGGCTCCTCCCCCGACGGCCGCGCGTACGTCACGAGCGCCTTGGTGAACGACTGGATGCGCGCCGCGCCCTCGATGATGCGATTCAGCCTGGCGAGGTCGCTCTCCTCGACGCGCCCCTCGAGCTTCTTGGCCAGGTACGAGGCGTACACCGAGATGGACGTGAGCGGGTTGTTGAGCTCGTGGGCCACGCCGGCCGCCACCTGTCCGAGCGTGGCGAGCTTCTCGGAGTGGATGACCTGCTTCTGCAAGGCGCGCACCTCGGTCAGATCCTGCCCCACGAAGATGACGCCCTCGACCTCGCCGAAGGCGGTCAGGATCGAAGCCGTGTTGAAGGCCACGTGCGCGAACCCCGTCCCGTCCGCGCGCGGAATGCGCAGCTCGATGTTGGAGGTGGGCTCGCCGCGCAGCGCGTTCAGGGCCGCGGGCAGGAGCCTCGCCTGCTCCGAGTCCGGCACGAGGGTGAGGAGCTCCGCGCCGACGATGTCCCTGCGATCGTACCCCGTCAGGCGTTCGAGGGCCTGGTTGACCACCGTGATGCGGCGTTCCCGGTCGACCACGATGACGGGCGCATTGGCCCGGTCGAGCAGCTTCTCGAGGTAGTCCTTGAGCAGGAACGTCTCGGCCACGAGCCCGGCGTTGCGCAAGGCGGTACACATCAGGAGCGCGAGGGGCTCCATGAGCGGCCGATCCGCGGTGAGCGGAGGGTTCTCGTCGTCGTACTCCAGGTTCACGAGGCCGTAGAAGCTCTTGCCGTCGTACAGGGGCACCTCGAAGCCGGTCCTCCCCTTGTCGAAGACGGGCTCGTACGTTTTTGTGGAGCGGATCCTGCCCGTGGTGAAGAAGAGCGCGGCCGGGCCGCGGGTGAGGCCGTGATAGCGGCTCGCGGTCTCGGTGACGGCGATCGAATCGCGCGCCTCATTGCGCAGCCGGCCGCTCGCGTACACGGAAGACAGGGCGAGCGTCGCGGGATCCACGATGCGGATGGCGAGCAGCCGTCCGGGGAAGAGGCGCTCGAAGGTCTCGGCGAAGAGGTGGACGATCTCCTCCTCGCGCATGTTCACGTTGATCTCGCGTGAGAGCGCGATGAAGGCCTCGAGGAGCTGATGCCCCGTGGGCGGCGACCTCCCGGGCTCCTCCTCCGGGGTCGCGCTCGTCATGCTCGAGCGCTGTGCGTCGCGGCCCGGGACGAAGACGCAGCCGAACGACAACCCCACCTTGCCCACGTGGAGCGTATACGCCTCCCCGCCGAGCAGCACCTCGATCGGCGCGATTTCGCGGTTCGCGAGCGGTTCGAGGGCCGGCCAGCGCTCCCGCTTCTCGCCGGTCAGATCCGCGATCTGCTCGAGCCGGACGGTGCGAGGGATGGCCGCAAGCCCGCACGCCTCGCTGAACCTCGCATTGTACCAAAGGATGCGCCGGTCGCCGTCGCAGGCGACCGCCGGCAGCGGCACGTGCTCGAGCCCGAAGACGTACGGGCCGATCTGCGGGCTCGTCCCGTTCATGGCGTCCCGCCCCCTTCGTCCGGCTCGTCGGCGCAGGCCTTCTCGAGGTCGATGATTCGCGCTTCGCCGACGTAGGATTTGGTGGTGTACTGGGTGATGCGGCTGAGCCGGCGCACGATGGTCGCCATGCGCTCCGACTCCTGCTCGAGCGTGGAAAGGACGCGCTCCGCGGCCTCGCCCCCGCCGTGGATGCGGCGCAGCATGGCGAGGCTCGTGAGGATCGACGTGAGCGGCTGGTTGATCTCGTGGGCCGCGGCGCCGGCCAGCTCGACCATGACGGCCTGCTTCTCAGACGCGATGAGCCTCTCCTGGGCCTCATTCAGGCGCCGCGCGATGGCTCGCTCGTCGGTCACGTCGCGCATCGTGAGCAGGACCATGCCCTTCTCGCCGAACAGGGAGCCGGCCGCGACCGAGAGCACGCGCTGGAAACCACACTCGGGGCGTGTGCGCAGGTCGACGCCGCGCCGCGCCCGATCATGCTTGAAGTCGGCGAGGAGCCCCTCGAAGCGCTCCCCGTCGGCGGGGTCGAGGCAGTCGGAGAACGGCCTGCCCTGCATCTCTGCCTCGGTGAGGCAGATGAGGGACGCGGCCTCGGGATTGGCGAAGAGCACCGCGCCGCTCCCGTCGAGGACCGTCATGCCGTCCACGGCGCCCATGAAGAAGTCGCGATATTTTCGCAGGGAACGCAGCTGGCTCAGGGTCTCGATCTGGGCCTTCTGCATCTCCATGGTCCGAGCCTTCAGGTGCTCCGTGACCTCCGCATTGCGCAGGGCGATGGCCGTCGCGCCGGCCACGGTCCGGCAGAAGGCCTGCTCGCGCTCGTGGAACTTCTCGCGCTTGCCCGAGAAGCGCAGGAAGATGACACCCACGGCCTCGCCGTCCTTGGCGATGGGGAAGAGGGCCACCGAGGTGACGTGGGCCGTGCGCAGGCTCGGCAGAACGTGCTCGAGGAGCGCCGAGCTCGCCACGTCGTCGATGACGATGGGCTCGCCCTTGGACACGGCCATGTCGATCTCGGGGTAGCGTTTGAGATCGATGGGGAGGCTGCGCACCTTGGGGTCGTCGCTCGAGGCGATGACGAAGCCGTAGTCGCGCTGCGGCCGCACCAGCACCATCGAGCAGCGGTCCACGTCAAGCTCTTCCGACAGCAGCCTCGCCACGCCGTAGAGGCTGTCGAGGATGTCGCCCGAGCCCACGAGCTTCGAGGTGATCTCGACGAGCAGCGCCGAGTCGCGCGCCGCGCGGGCCATGTCCTGCGCGTCGAGCAGCACGAGCTGCCGGACGTTCTGCGGATCGGAAGAGATCTCGTTCGGCGTCGCGCGCCGGCACGCCACGCCGGCCCCGCCGAGGACCCGGACGATCGCGGTCACGAACGGATCGTCGCCGGCGACGACGAGTATCTCCTCATTTTTTTCCACGGCTCCACTATACGCGACTCGCCCGCGGCCCACAACGACCGCAAGTCGGGTAAAGCGACGCCGCGGCCTGTGCTACGATGGGCCGTGCGGTTCGAGGCGAGATCACCGGAGATCCTGGGCGCTGCGCTCGGCGCGTGGGCCGCGCTCGCCCAGGTGGTGCTCGTGCGCGAGGCCCTCGGCGTGTGCGGAGGCAACGAGCTCGCGGTGGGGCTGGGGCTTGCGGGGTGGCTCGCGGGCGTGGGCCTGGGCGCGCTCTTTTGCGGCGCGTTCCGCGACAGGGCCGCGCTGCTCGCTCCCTCGGCCGCGCTCGCCCTGCCCGTGACCGTCCTCGGTCTCGCGATGTTGAGGCTCGACCGCGCGCTCCTCGGAGTCCCCGCGGGCGGCGATCCCGGTCTTTGCGCGCTGGCCGCGCTGCTGTGCGTCGGCCTGGGGCAGGGCGGGCTCGGAGTGGGCGTGCTCTTCACGGCGTCGGCCGCGGCCTCCCCGAGCAAGGAGGGATCGCCGGTGACGCGCCTGTACCTGGCCGAGGCCGCAGGGGCGCTGGTGTCCGGGCTCGTCTTCGCGTTCGTGCTCGCGGGCCGGGCGGCGCCCATCGCGGTGCTGGCCGTAGGCGCGGCGCTCGTGCTCGCGGCAATGGCGCTCACCCGCCCGTCCCGCGCGGCGCGCTTCGTATGCGGCGGCCTCGGACTCGCGCTCCTCGCCGTCGCCTTTACCGGGCCGGCCGCACGGCTCGACCGGGCCCTTGAGGAGCGCGCCTTCGCATCCCTCGGCGCCGGGGCTCTCGCGGCCTCGGCCGAGAGCCCGTACGGACGCCTCGAGCTCGGACGCTCCCTGGGCCAGAGCCAGCTCGTGACCGACGGGCGCGTGACCTTCGCGTTCCCGGATCCCTGGGATCGGCCGGTGCCCGTGCACCTCGCCATGACGGAGCACCCGCACCCGCGGCGCGTGCTCCTCCTCGGCGGCGGCCCCACGGACCGGCTCGAGGCGGCCCTCGCCCACGGCCCGTCGCGCGTGGTGCTTACGGTCTTGGACGATCGCGTGCTCGCGCTCCTTGCGCCGTTCCTGCCGCCCGGGGCGCGCGCGGCGCTCGCGGATCCGAAGGTGGCGGTCGCGCACGACGACGGACGGAGGTACGTGGGGCGCACGTCGGAGCGCTTCGACGTGGTGTTCGTGGACGCAGGCGAACCCGTCTCGGCGCGCGCGAACCGGTACTACACCAGGGAGTTCTTCGAGTCGGTGCGGCGCATCCTCGAGCCCGGCGGCTCGGTCACGGTGTGCGTGCCGGGCGGCGCCACGGTGCTCGCGCCGGAGGCCGCGCGTTTCGCCGCGACCGTCCTCGCCACGCTCGGCTCGGTCTTCCCGCGGGTGGTGATGGTGCCGGGAGTGGAGACGACGTTCCACGCCGCGGCTCAAGAAGGCGTGGTCACGAAATCCGCTTCCGAGCTGGCACGGCGGTTCGAGGCGCGAGGCGTGCGCTCGAGGTCGTTCACGTCGCGGCGCTTCGACGATCTGCTCGACCCGGACCGCATGACCGAGGCCCTGCGCGAAATCCACGAGCAGCCCGCCGTGGTGAACACCGACTCGAGGCCGCTCGCGTACCTGGCCGGCATGGAGCTGTGGGAGCGCAGCCTTTCCGCACCGGGCGAGACCCGCGCACCCACGTGGACCGGGCTCGCCGAGCGCTTCGCGATCCTGTTCCTCGTCGCGCCGCTCGCGGCGTGGCTGCCGTGGCAGGCGCGCAGGCTTGTGAGCCGGTCGTCCCCGCGCGGCGAGGCGGTCTTCTCCATCGCCACGACCGGCGCCGCGGGCATGGCCGTGGAGGTGGCCGTGCTGATCGCGTACGAGACCGCGGCCGGCACCCTCTACACCGGGATCGCGCTGCTCACGGCCCTGTTCATGGCCGGGCTCGGGCTCGGGGCCTACGCGGCCATGCACCTCGTCCCGCGCCGGCCCGCCATCGCGGGGATCGTGGCCGACGCGGCCGTGCTTGCGCTCCTCCTCGCGAGCGGGCCGCTGCTCGCGAACGCCGCGGGTGCGCCCGCGCTCATCGCGTTCTGGTCGCTTTCGGCTGGTGCCGTCACGGGAGCCGCGTTCCCGGCGCTCCTCGGCCGTGCCGCCGCGCCCGCAGGCGGCGACGAGCGGCGGGCGGCTCTCGCCATCGAAGCCGCGGATCACCTGGGCGCGAGCCTGGGCGCGCTCGTCACGGGCGCCATCTGGCTGCCCGTGTTCGGCGTGGCCCGCACGTGCCTCCTGTTCGCCGCGCTCAAGGCCGCCGCGCTCCTCGGTCAGCTTGCGGCCGTGCGCCGCGGGGCCGGGGTGCCGCGTTGACCCGCCGCGACAAGAACGCCACCGCCCTCGTCCGCGATCTCCTCGCCTGGTACAGCGCGCACAAGCGGCCGCTGCCGTGGCGCGACGCGCCCGCGCCCTACCGGGTGTGGGTGGGCGAGGTCATGAGCCAGCAGACCACGCTCAAGGTGGCGGTGCCCAGGTTCGAGATCTTCGTGGCGAGGCTGCCCGACGCGGCCGCGCTCGCCGCGTGCCCCGAGGACGTGCTGCGGCGGCTGTGGGCCGGGCTGGGCTACTACGCGCGGGCCCGCAACCTGCAAAAAGGCGCGAGATACGTGACGGACGACCTCGCGGGCGCGCTTCCCGGGACGTGCGCGGGCTGGCTCGACGTGCCGGGCTGCGGCCCGTACACCGCGGCCATGGTGGCGAGCATGTGCTTTGGCGAGCGGGTGCCGGCCGTGGACGGCAACGTGGTGCGCGTGGCGAGCAGGCTTCTCGGCATGGCCGAGGGTGTGTGGACCAAGGACGGCCAGGCCCGCATCCGCGAATTCGCGGCCGAGCGCGTGAGACTCTCGGACGCGCCCGGCGACTTCAACCAGGCGCTCATGGAGCTCGGCGCGACCGTGTGCCGCAAGGCGCGTCCCGCGTGCGGGAGCTGCCCGATCGCCAGCGCGTGCCGGGCGCGCGAGGACGGAGCAGCGGATCGCATTCCGCAGCCGCGGCCGAGAAAGGCCGGGGTGGACACGCGCGTCGTGTGCGTCGTGCTCCTCGCGCGCGGCCGGGTGGCGCTCGCCCGCAGGGAGCGCGGCTTCCTTTCGGGCACGGTCGGGTTTCCCGTCGTGACCGAGGGCTCGCGCGAAGCCCGCGACCTCCTCGACATCCTCGGCCGCATCCCCGGTGCCCGGATCCGTGCGGCGCAAGGCGCATTCCGGCACACGATCACGCACCACCGCATTCACGGCTCGATCCTCGTGGCGCTCCTGCCCGCGCGCGGATCGCCGCGCGTTGTCGAGGCCGAGCTGGGCCGCGCCCTCGGGGTCTCGGACTTTTCATGGTCGAACCGGGCCGGGGTTCGCGACGCGCTCGGTGCGGCGTTGGACAGGAAGGCCCTCGACCTCCTGGAGGCCCCGTGACGAGCCGCCTGTACGCGTGCAGGCCGGGCCGCGAGCGCGTCCTCGCGGATGAGCTCGCCCGCGTGCTGCCCGCGTCGCGCCACGAGGTGCACGGAACCGGATGGGTGGAGAGCCGACTCGCGTCAGGGGACGCGGCTGCGTCGCCGTGCCTGGCTTTTGCCGCGCAGTGCCTGCCAGATCCCGAGCCGATCCAGGCGCCGTCCGTCTCGGCCACCGCTCAGGCCGCGGCGCAGCTCGTCATGGAGCGCCTGAGCGGACACGAGGGCCCGTGGCGGTTCCACGTGTTCTGCGTCGAGACTCCCGGATCGACGGTGCGAGCGTCGCGCTGCGGGCTCGTGGAGAAGCAGGTGCTCGATGCCTTGCGCCGCAGACAGAAGAGGCTCGTCGCAACGCGCGTGGTCGTGAGCGCGCGGCCGTGGGAAAGGGACGAGATCCTCGTGCAGGTGGCGCTCGTGGAGCCGAGGCTGGCGTTCTTCTCGGTGGCCGGGTCCGCGGAGCGCGAGCGGCTCAAGGGCTGCATGTCCCGCTTCCCGGGCGGCGTGGTGGAGGTCTCCGAGGATCGCGCGCCGCCGTCGCGCGCGTACCGCAAGCTTCTCGAGGTCGAGCTCCGGCTCGGACGGCGCATCTCGAGCGGCGAAACGTGCGTCGATCTCGGCGCCTCGCCCGGCGGCTGGACGCACGTGGCCCTCGGACGCGGCGCGCGCGTGATCGCCGTGGATCGCAGCCCCTTGCGCGCGGACCTCATGGCCCACCCGCACCTCACGTTCGTGCGCGGCGACGGCTTCTCGTTCGAGCCCGAGGACAAGCCCGTGGATTGGCTCCTTTCGGACATCATCGCCTTCCCGGTCCGCACCATCGGGCTCCTCGAGCGCTGGCTCGCGAAACGCTGGTGCCGTTGCTTCTGCGTGACGATCAAGTTCCGCGGGCAGGACGACTACCCCGAGCTCGAGCGGCTCAAGGCGATCCTCGTCGCTTCCGGCGCGGACTTCCAATTGCGGGAGCTCACGAACAACAAGAACGAGGTCACGGCCTTCGGCGAGCTCGGGTGACGGGAGTGACGCGATGATCGCGCCTCACCTCATGATGGAGTCGCGCGTCACGATCGAGTCGCTCTTCTTTAGCCGCAGCTCGCGGGTCGTGTCGCGGAAGCGCTTGATGACCACGGGCAGCATGGCCGCGGCGATGGACGGGCGCTCCCTGAGCAGGGCGAGCATGCTCCACTGGGTGAGCACGAGGCAGTCCACCTCGCCCACGGCGCGCAAGGTGGCGACCCGCTCCGCGCCGTCGATGACCGAGAGCTCGCCCACCACGGCGCCCTGACCGATCTCGGCCACGGGCACCACCCGGCCTCCCTCCATCTCTTCTTCCACGCGCACGCGTCCCGACACGATGAGGAAGGCGGCCACGCCGCGCTCGCCCTGTCTGCAAATCGTCTCGCCCTCGGCGTAGCTCGACTCGGAGCACGACTTGGCAAGGGCTTTGAGATCCCGCCGGCCCAGCCCTGAGAAGATCTCGACCCGGGTGAGGAAGTCCACGCGAACCCTCCAGTGCATCACCGCTCCTCCTGCGCCCCCTCGCCCAAAAGCTCCTCGGCCGCCTCGTGCGTCTTCTTCGTGATCCGTTCGCCGCCCAGCATGCGCGCCAGCTCCTCGACGCGCTCGTTCCGTTCGAGGCGCGTTACCACCGTGACCGTGCGCCCTCCGCGCGAGTCCTTCGATACCCGGAAGTGGGCGTCGGCCAGGGCCGCGATCTGGGGCAGGTGCGTGATGCACACGACCTGGTGGTGGCGCGAGACGTCCTTCAGCTTGCGGCCCACGGCCGAGGCCACGGCGCCGCCGATCCCGGCGTCGACCTCGTCGAAGATGTAGGTCCCCACCGGGCCCACGCCGGCGAGCGCGCGCTTGATCGCGAGCATGAGCCGCGACAGCTCGCCCCCCGAGGCCACCTTGCGCAGGGGGTGCGCGCCTTCGCCAGGATTGAGGGCGGTCAGGAACTCGGCCTGGTCCTCGCCGGTCGGGCCGAGACCCGAAGCCTCGGGCTCGAGGCTCACCTCGAAGGTCGCGCCGACAAAGGAGAGATCCGTAAGCTCGCGCGTCACCGCGGGTGAGAGCTTGCGCGCGGCCTTGCGCCTGTCGCGGGTGAGCGCGCGCGCCCACTCCCCGGCCTCGGCCTCTGACCGCGCGACCTCGGCCTCGGTCTCGGCCACGGCCTCCTCGTGGCGAACGAGCGCGTCCATCTCGGCCGCCAACGCGGCCCGCGCCGCGATCACGCCCGCGAGGTCCGTGCCGTGCTTTCGCATGAGCCTGCGCAGCACGTCGCGCCGCTCCTCGAGACCTTCGAGGCGATCGGGCTCGCCCGAGATGCCGCGCTCGTAGGCCGCGAGGCGGCGCGCCGCGTCCTCGACGAGGGTCGTGGCCTCCGACAGCTCGCGCGCGTCCTCGGCCAGCGACGGATCGATGCGCGTGGCCTCCTGCACGGCGTGGGCCAGGGCGCCCAGGCGTTCGTAGATGGAGCCGTCGGCCTCGTAGAGCTCGTCCGCGCTTCTGCGCGCGGTCTCGAGGAGCTGCTCCTTGTGGCGCAGGAGCCCCACCTCGCGCTCGAGGCGCTCGAGCTCGTCCGGCTGCGGGGCGACGTCGTCGATCTCCTTCAATTGGAAGGCCAGGTAGTCGAGCCGCTTCGCGCGATCCCGGTCCTCGGCCCGGAGCCGTTCGAGGCGCTGTCGCGCGGCCTCTACGCCCGCGTGGAGCTCGCCCATACGGCGCGTGCGCTCCGAAAGCCCGCCGAAGCCGTCGAGCAGGGCGAGCTGGCTCGAAGGATCGAGCAGGGCGTGGTGCTCGTGCTGGCTCGACACGTTCGCGAGGCCCTCGGCCAGCGAGCCGAGCACGCCGAGCGAGGAGAGGCGGCCGTTCAGGTAGCAGCGGTGCCTGCCGTCCGAGGGCACCACGCGGCGCACGAGCAGCTCCCGCGAGTCGGGCAGGCCCGCGTCGATGAGCCGGGCGCGTACCGCGGCTTCGTCCGACACGTCGAAGAGCCCCTCGACCTCGGCCTCCACGGCCCCGCGCCGCACGAGCTCGCTCGCCGCGCGCCTTCCGAGCAGGAGGTCCATGGCCGCGGCCACGAGCGACTTGCCGGCCCCGGTCTCTCCGGTGAGCACGTTGAAGCCCGGCGCGAGGGTCAGGTCGAGCTGCTCGATGAGGACCAGATCGCGCACCTTGAGCTCTACGAGCATGGGTCCCTTATTTCCGGGCCATCACGCCCGCATCGACCTCGGCGACTGCGTGTCCCCCGAGGAGCTCGCGCAGGAGGGCGTACGCGAACTCCATAGCCGTGCCCGCGGCGCGGCTCGTCACGATCCGGCCGGACACGGCCACGCGATCCTCCACGTAGCCCGCGGCGGGCATGTCGCCGCGCACGGACGGATGACTGGTGAACGGCCCATCGCCGAGCACGCTCGCCTCGCGCAGCACGGTTGGCGCAGCGCAGATGGCGGCTACGAGACGACCGCTTCCGGCAGCGTCGCGCACCGCGGCGAGGATCCGCGCGTCCGCCTTGAGCGCGTTCGTGCCGCCGAGACCGCCCGGGAGCACGATGAGGTCGTAGGGGCCGCAAGCGAGCGCCTCGTCGAGGGTCGTGTCCGGCGTAACCGCGATGCCCGAGCGTCCGGTGCGCGGACCGGCCTCGAGCCCGGCCACCACCACGCGCACGCCGGCCCTGCGCAGGACGTCGATGACCGTGATCGCCTCGATCTCCTCGAACCCGTCTGCCAGTGGAACGAGCGCTGTCTTCGTCATGCGAGAACGCTACCAGAACCGGCCTTCGAGCGCCATCGCCCAACGCCCGGAACTTGCTCCCCGGGCCTCCATGGATCACATCCATGACTATCCGGCCCAGTCCCGCGGTCCAAGAGGGAAGGGGGATGCGAGGAAGCATGCGAAGGCTCGCCCGAATCGTGGTCCTCATGGTCGTGGTGCTGACGGTCGCCTCGCCCGTCGCGGCCCGCTCGGCCCGCGCGCGCGCCCTGCGCCTCGGCCTTGGCACCCGCGCCGCCGCGAGCCTGCTCCTTTCCGGACACCCCAAGCCCGCCTGGGTCCGCGCCGCGGGCAAGGGCGCGCATCCGCGCACGCTGCTCTTCCCGGTGCGAGGCGGCGTGTTCGGCCGCGGCTTCGGCGACGGCGAGGACGGCGGCCACCTGGCCGTGGACATCTCGGCGCCCATGAGGACGCGCGTGCGTGCGGCGGCGGGCGGCATCGTGGGCTACGCGGGCGACGGCGTGTCCGGCTACGGCAACCTCGTGCTCATCGTGCACCCGGGCGGTTGGGTCACGCTCTACGGCCACAACGACAGCCTGCTCGTGCGCGCCGGACAGCGCGTGTCGCGCGGCCAGCCCGTGGCGCGCCTGGGCCAGACGGGTATCGCCCGCGGTCCGCACCTGCACTTCGAGCTGGCCGTGGACGGACGCTTGTGCGATCCGTCGCCCCTCATGAGACCGCTGCCGGCGCGTCGCAACGGCAAGTCCGCGGTGACGAGGCCGCTCGCGTGGCTCGGCGGGCCGGTTCCCGAAGGGCTGCGCTGCGAGCCGCGCTCGGGCAAATCCGGCAGCAAGGGACCAACGCGGACCGATCCCGCGGACGCCGGTCCCGCGGGCGAGTGAGCTTCGGCCTAAAACTTGCGCCGTTGCACCGTCGCCCCTTACGTTCTGATGGAAAGAGGCACACAGCCGGGAGGAGCGACGCGATGGAATTCAACTACCGCCTGGAGAAGAACCCGGAAACCGTCATCGACAAGGTCTGCCAGCTCGCCCAGGACCGCCTTGTCGTGAGCGGCAACAGCCGCCGCGGTACGTTCACAGGCGCCTTCGACGGCAGCTACAGGGTCGAGGGCGATCGCGCCAAGATCGTCATCCGCCGCAAGCCTCTTTTTGTGACCTGGACGCTGGTCGACAAGGGGCTCAAGTACCTGGTGGCGTGAGCGCCGAACGAGTTTTTACGACGAAGAATCAATGTCTTCTCCCGCGCGTCGTTGGCTGGTAACGTGTGCTGGCCGGCGACGGCCGGATCGAATCGCGGCGCATGAGAGCCCTCACTTCCCACCTCGTCACGCTCGCAACCGCAGCGGTGCTCGCCGCGGGCTATGCCTTCACCAATGCGGCGCCTCGCTCGGACCGCGAGGGAGGAGGTGGGCTCGCGCCCGCCCTGGCTGCGGCCACGGGGCTCGAGATCCGCGGCGTGCCCTGGCTCCCGGAGCCGGACGAGAGTCCGGGTCGGTTCGGGATCCTGTCCTGGCATGAGACCTTCTTCGTGGGCGGCGCCCCGGGCAAGCCCGCGGATCTCTACAAGGCCGAGATCCGCGTCGGGCCGGACGACCGGCTCGTGGCGGTCAAGGGCCTCGCGAATTTGACCAATTCCCCGGACGGAGACGACGTCCTTGTGGCTGCGGCGGCGCCCTACGTGGTGGTCGCCACGCGCGTGCTGGGACAGATCCGCTCTCTCACGATCCTCGATCTGCGCGGACGCGAGGTGCCCCGGGGCGGCGAGTGGTCGCTTCTGCAACGTCTTCTCGCGCGGCTTACGGATCTGCGTGAATCCGGACGCTGGGCCGGGCTCAGCCGCAGCGTCGTGCGCTTCGGCCGTCCGCCCGAGGAGGTACGGGCGTCGGTCGTGACGAACGGGCTCGCGCCGTTGGTCGCGCTGGCATGGAAGGACGTCCT
Organism: Deltaproteobacteria bacterium; assembly: GCA_028713995.1. Taxonomy (GTDB): domain Bacteria; phylum Myxococcota_A; class Polyangia; order JAAYKL01; family JAAYKL01; genus JAQTNF01. Next base: position 39,237 of record JAQTNF010000032.1, read on the forward strand.
CGGTAACGGCGGCTCTGCGCGTGTGGATCCCGCGGCCGGAAGGAGCACGAGCCCGCAGCTGGAGGTCGTGCGCGAGGAGCGCCTGCCCAAGCGCCCGGTCCTGTGGCTCGTTGACACGGCGCGCGCCATGCCCTTCATCGGTCCGGGCCCCATCGAGTGGGCCGAGGAGCGCGTCTTCGCCCTCAAGGATCGGTACATGCGGATGCGCTACGCGCTCACGGGCAGCGCCGGCGGGCCCGGGGCCACGCAGGAGCCGGACGCAGGGCCGCCCGTCCGTCTCATCCGGCTCGCGCCCGGGCTCGAGGTGGGCGCGGAAAATCCCGCGGTCGGGTGGCCGCCCAAGACCGTGGTGTCGCCGGCGTTCTCGGATCCGCAACCGGGCGAGGGCGTGTGGCGGCCGGCCACCTTGGCCTTCACACCGGTCCTGCCGGGCGCTCCGCCGTCCGTGTACCGCACGTTCGTCCGCACCGATCGGCAGCGTCCGTACGTCCGTGTGGAGCTCCTGGCCATGGACATGCGGCAGCTCGAGCTCCACATGGTGGGCGGCTTCGAGGACCCCAAATCAACCACGGGCAGCTGCGGCACGGGCCGCATCCCCCGCGATCCGGATCTCCTGCCGCGCGTGGTGGCCGCGTTCAACGGTGCGTTCAAGACCGAGCACGGCTCCTACGGCATGATGGTGGACCGCAACGTGCTCCTGCCGCCAGTCGACGACGCCGCGACCGTGGCGCGTGTGGAGGGCGGCCGCACGCTGATGGGCTCGTGGCCGAGGGGCATGCCCCTCCCACAGTCCATGATCTCGTTCCGCCAGAACATGGACCCGCTGGTCGAGGGGGGCGTGGTCAATCCCAGGCGCAGGTACTTGTGGGGCTTCACGCTCGGCAAGGACTTCACCCAGATGAACACCGACCGCTCCGGCCTGTGCATGACGCCGTCGGGCGCGCTCGTGTACGCCTGGGGCGAGGATCTCTCGGCCCAGACCCTGGGCGCGGCCATGAACGCGGCGGGCTGCACGTACGGCATGCACCTCGACATGAACCCGTACCACACGGCCTACATCTTCTACGGGTTCAAGGCCCCGCTCGATCCCAAGAAGCCGGAGTTCGAGAGCAAGATGGCCATCCCGGCTCAGCAGTTTTCTCCGCTCCGGTACGTAAACGGCGCGCCGAAAGACTTCTTCTTCGTGGCGCTGCGCGGCTCCGGACCCGAGCCGGGCTGGAGCGCCGAGGGCCTCGCGCAGCCGGCTCCGGCGTTCGTGCCCGCCTTGGTGCGCGACGCTTCGAGAGGGCCGGCCCTGTGGGCGATCGACTTGCGGCGCGCGCGGTCTAGGCTCACAGCCGGGAAGGTGCCGGAAGCACTGAAGCCCGCCGCGGATAAGAGCGACGACGAGGCCCTGCTCGCACAGATGGCGCTCGGGGCCTGGTCGGCGCAGCGGGGCCAGATGTCAGGCGGCGCGGTGCTGGCCGAGATGCGCGAAGGCGCGGCCACGCTCGTGGTGCGTGAGGATGGTTCCCTTGCCGTGGGTGCGTGGCCAATTGCGACAGTGGGGGCGCCGGGAATGCTCGACGCGGTGCAGGGCGAATGGCTCGTGCGCGACGGTCACAGGTCCGAGGCGAGCGGCGAGCCCGAGCTCGTGGCCGCAGGTGTGGGCACGAAAGGCTGGCTGGTTTTAGGATGCGGACCGCGCTCGGCCCTGGCCGATGCCATGATCGCGGCGCATGTGTCCGAGGCTGTCGCCTTCCCATCATCGGCGGCCGTGCCGTCGGTGCTCGTACGTGGCGCGAGCGGCATGATGGACGCCGAGGGAAGACCGGTGTCTGCCGTGGACGCGCTCACGAGCATGCTGCGACTGACGGGCAGCCCTGTTCCGCTCGCGGCAACGCGGATCGAGGCGACGTTCGCTCCGGGATACAGGACCCCGATCGACGCCAAGCCAACCCCATGGCACGCGCCGTCCGCCACCCGAGTCGACGGCGAGAAACGAAAATGAGTGAGTTGATGGTGAATTTGGGCCGCAAAAAAGTTCGCGGAAATGTTCTTGACACCCCTTGGACCGGTGCGTATATATGGCGCGCTTTGCGGGTCGGAAATGAAGTGGTGAGTTTGTAGTTGACCTGCGATGAGTAAGTTGGCATAATGAAAAACTCCGCTGCTGGCCTACACCCACAGCGAGTTTGGTCTTTGAAAACTGAGCAGCAGGAAGATAACGACGACGGGTCCCGAACACAGAGCCCGCCGGGAGCTCAACCTTCCCGGCAGACCAAGATTAAACTTGAGAGTTTGATCCTGGCTCAGAACGAACGTTAGCGGCGCGCTTAACACATGCAAGTCGAACGTGAAAGTCCCTTCGGGGGCGAGTAAAGTGGCGCACGGGTGAGTAACACGTGGGTTATCTACCTCTCGGTGGGGGATAACACCTCGAAAGGGGTGCTAATACCGCATTCGTCCGCTTCGGCGGGGAAAGGTGGCCTCTTCTTGAAAGCTATCGCCGAGAGATGAGCTCGCGGCCCATCAGCTAGTTGGTAGGGTAATGGCCTACCAAGGCTTAGACGGGTAGCTGGTCTGAGAGGATGATCAGCCACACTGGAACTGAGACACGGTCCAGACTCCTACGGGAGGCAGCAGTGGGGAATATTGCGCAATGGGCGAAAGCCTGACGCAGCGACGCCGCGTG
>JAQTNF010000033.1 GCA_028713995.1 Deltaproteobacteria bacterium
GGAAACCGCCCCCACCGCCGAACGGCGTCTCCGAGCGCTCGATTTCCGCGAGAGCGAATCCGACCTCCGCGAAGTCGGACCAGTCGGCAAGTCAGCGCGGCGGGCTTATGCGCAACAGGCTCCTAGCGCCTGTTTTCCCGGGAGGCGGAGAATCTGGCGTGTGTGTGTGAGCAACTGGAAAAACGACAACGCCCAGCCTCGCCGGGCACTCGGAGGCCTTCATCTCCCTGGTGTCTCCCGGCTCCCAACCGCACAGCGCGAGCAGCACGAAGAACCCGATGACGTAGGCCACCGCAACATGCCAGCCCTGGCGCAGCCACCCGAGCACGTCTCGCCCCTCAGGGAACCGGCTGCACAGCGCCACACCCGCGGAGGAGCCGAACCAGATCATCGAGCCGCCGAAACCCACGGCGTAGGCCAGCATTCCCCAGTCGTAGCAGCCCTGGTCGAGGCAGAGCTTGGTGAGCGGGATGTTGTCGAAGACCGCGGACACGAACCCCAGGGCGAACGCCGTGTGCCACGACGCGGGCGGCAGTTCTTCCACGGGCATGAGCGACGCGCACATGACCAGGCTGAGGAGGAACGCCGCTCCGAGCAGGGCGCCGCGCGCCTCCTTCCAGGGCACCGGGCGCAGGAACCGGCCGAGGACGATGGCGATCCACACGCCGACGGCGGGCAGGTCGAGGAGCACGTTGCCGAGGATGGCGCCGGCCAGGATCAGACCGACCACCGCGAGCCTCCCCCAGTCGATCCGGGCGCCGGGGCGCGGGTCCTTCTCTATGCGCCGATGCCTGTCCTGCTGCCGGGAGGCGAAGAAGGCGAAGAACAGGAACGCCGCGCCCGCGGCCACGTAGGCGTGGAGCACGTTGATCGGGCTCACGCCGTCGATCCACATCATGGTCGTCGTGGTGTCGCCCACCACCGAGCCCGCGCCGCCCGCGTTGCTGGCCGCCACGATGGCCGCCAGATAACCGAGGTGCACCCTGCCGTCGAAGACCGCGAGCGCGACGGTGCCGCCGATGAGCGCGCCCGCGATGTTGTCGAGGAAAGAGGACAGAACGAAGACGAATGCGAGCAGCGCGAACGGCCCCCGCCAGTCGTCCGGAAGCAGGCGCGGCATGACCTCGGGTACGCCCGACTCCTCGAAGATCCTGGCCAGGACCGCGAAGCCCAGGAGCAGGCCGAGCAGGTTGAGGAGGATCGCCCACTCGCCCTCGCGCAGCCCCTTGTGGAGGATCTGGTCGAGCAGCGGTCGCGAGCCGAGCAGATGGTGCGCCAGATGGAAGCCGGGATCGAAGATGAGCTTGTAGGCCAAGACCACGGTCATACCCCCGATGGCCACCCAGAAGGCGCGCTTGTGCGTCACGGCCACACCCAGGAGCGTGAGAGCGAAGAGGATGAACTCGAGCCGGATACCGGCGATGGACGGCATGAGGGCGTTCATGTTGGGGACCTCCGCACGAGGAGCCGGAAGAGCCACGGCAGCGCGACGCTCGTCAACAATGCGAGCAAGACGACGGCCCCGGCCGTGGTGTCGTCGATGACCTTCACCTCGAGCCCGATCCGGGAGATGACGATGAGCAGGGTGAGCGGCGTGGAGAGGAGCAGGCCAGCGGCCAACGACTCCCTGATCGACATTCCCTGCAGCGTGAGCGTCACCGACGCCAGGACTTTCGCCAAGAGCGATGCCGCGAGGAACACGCCCAGCATGGGCAACACGTCGACGTGCAAGACGGCGCGCAGGTTGAACTGGCCGCCCACCCAGATGAAGAAGATCGGGACGAAGAAACCGAAACCGATGGACGACATCTTGGCCTGCAGCACCTCCTTCTCGCGGAACACGAACGCGAAGAGCGCGCCGGCCACGAAGGATCCCAGGATGGCCTCGACGTCCATGAGCGACGCGAGCGCCACGAACGCCAGCATGGTGGCCATTCCGGCCCGCACTCCGATCTCCGAGGGGTCGCGCGCCGCGCCCACCCGCGAGAAAGTGGCGGGGAACCACCAGATGAGCGTCCGCAGCACCACCAGCGCCGCGTACGCGGCCACCACGATCACTCCCAGCTTGGCCATCTCGGTCGCCAGGTGCCAGCCGAGCCCGAATCGGTAGTACATGCCGAATCCCGTGAGCAGGATGATGGTCATGAACTCGCCCAGAGAGCCGACGAGGATCGTGGTCTGGCCGACCCGAGTCCGGGTCATGCTCGCCTCGTTGAGCGTGACCATGACCACTCCCACGCTCATCGCGCCGAAGACCAGGGCCAGGTAGGAAGGCAGCTCGAGGTAGCGGACGATGCCGAAGGAGAACCCGAAGACGAGCAGCGACGTGCCGGCGGCCCCGGCGAGGCCGCGCACGCCGCCGCGCTCGATGCGCCCGAACTCGAGCTCCAGGCCCACGAGGAACATGAGCAGCACGAACCCGAACTGGGCCAGAAACGAGATGAAGTCGTTGGGTGCCATGATCGCCAGCACCTGCGGGCCGACCAGGATGCCGAACAGGATCTCCCCCACCGCCGCGGGAACGCCGATGCGCCCGCTGAGCAGCGGAATGACGAACGCCCCGAAGGCGATGACGAGCAGGGAGACGGCGTCGTGTGCGTGCATCGCGCGGCCGCCTCAGCAGGGCATGATCATCACCGAGCAGCGCGCTCGATGGATCAGGTTCAAAACCACGTCCGGCCGGGTCAGGAAGGATCGCCGACCGCGCCTGTAGGGCATCACGAGCAGGTCGCAGTCCCCGCACGCGCGCAAGAGTTCCCGGATCGGGTTCCCGGTCATCACCTCCGTGTCGATGTGCACCCTGTACAGGCCGGCCAGCTTCTCGACCTCCCGGCGGCGCTGCTCCATCTCCTCGCGGTGCTCGTGGCCGACCACGATCTCGGGCTGATGGACAAAGCCAAGCCGCAGCTCCGCCCCGACCATGCGGGCCACGTCGATCGCGAGCTGGGCGCCCGCCGTGTGGAACGGCAGCTCCGCCATCGCGACGAGCACGCGCTTGTAGGGGAATGTTCCGCGCGACACGAGCACCGGGGCATTCACGACGTCGATCATCCTCGCCGTCCGCGATCTGCCGAGCCCGATTCGGGACAGGAACGGCAATCGCTCCGGAGCGAGGACGAGCACGCCCACGTCCCGACGGGCGGCTTCTTCCACGAGGCTGCTCCTCGCATCGGCCGCGGTGCACGACATCTCGTGCGGCACGCCGGCTGCTTTGCACATCCGGGCCAGCTCCTCGAGGCGCGCGTCGTCGCCCGAGCAGCAAACGATCTCGAACCGATCCGCGCGCGTGCTTCCTATCAGGTAGCGCACCTCGTCGAGCACCTCGGACGTTCCGGATTCGCATAGGCCGACGAGGTGCGAGCCGTACTGCAGCGGGAACTCCGACTCGCCGGAGCGGATGAGCGTGGCTATGGATGGAAGGATCTCCGTGTCGCCGATGATGAGCACCTTGTCGCCGGGCGCGAGAACGGTGTCGCCGTGCGGCACGATCAGGCGTTGGTTGCGGTACACGGCGCCCACGAGCCAGCGCTTGGGATTGAGCTCGGACAGCCTGCGGCCGATGACGGAGGAGTTGGGCAGGACCTCGACCTCCAGGATCTCCCCGATGCCGAGCCCCACGTTCGTCGCCACCTTCTGACCCTGCTGCAGCCGAGACTCCAGGATGGCGGCACCGGCGTGATCCTGGGCAACGATGTCGATGCCGTCGGCGCGGTAGCGTTCGGTCCAGTCGGGGTGGTAGGTCAGGGCGAACAGGTTGGCGATGCCGAACAGCCCTCTGGCCAGGCGCAGGACCTCGATGTTGACCTCGTCCGAGCCTGTGCAGGCCACCGCACCGTAGATCCCTTCGAGCTCCGCCTTGCGCAGCACGAGGGCCGAGGTGGCGTCGCCCTGGTGGAAGCGGAAGCCGTCCTGTCCGTGCAGGTCGGCCGGCAACCTGGCCGGGGTGGCCGCGTCCGTGTCGATCAAGGTCACCTGCCAGCTGCCGCCGAGCCTCTTGGCGAGCTCCGTTCCCGTGCCCCCGGCTCCGGCAATCAGGATTCTCGGTTTCTTCGACATCTTGATCCCGTTCCTGCGATCACGATGCGACGAGGTCCGTGAGGATCCGACGCACCGCCTCGACGTTCTCGAGTATGTATGCCGCCCGTGACTGCCCCGGCCCCACGTGGACGGCGATACCGCCCTCGGGGAGCGCGGCGAACATGTCCTCGTCCGTGCGGTCGTCGCCAAAGGCCGCCACGAGTCCCCGGCTCGGCCCCATGCGGGCGAGCGCCGCCGCGAGCGCCACCCCCTTGCTCACGCCGGCCTGCCTGACCTCCACGACCTTGTTTCCCGCGATGACCTCGACCGGCCTGTTGGCGAGCGTCTCGGTCAGATGCACGCGCAGCTCGCGCGCCTGGGACAGCCCGAACACCGGGTCGCTCGTGCGGTAGTGCCACGCCAGGGCAGCGCTCTTCACCTCGATGCGCGAACCGGCCGTGGCGGCCGTGAGACGCTCCAGGATCGGCAGCACCGACTCCATCCACGAGGGGTCGGGCTGCGTCAGCGCCTGCCAGGCGCCGGACGGGCGGTCCCTCGACCACAGGCCGTGCTCGGCGTGCAGCGCGACCGGGAGCGCCCCGAGCCAGCGCTCGAGGGTCTGCCGCGTCCGTCCGCTCGCGACGTGCACGCTGGTGCCGGGCCTGCGTGCCAGCGCCGCGAGGAGCTCGAGCAGCGCATCGTCCGGCGTGGCTGCGTCCGGCACGTCCGCGAACGGCACCAGGGTCCCGTCGTAGTCCAGGAACAGGGTCAGCCGCCGGGCCTTGACCAGTCGACGCTTCAGGTCCACGAGCGCCTTCGCGGGGTCCGTGCGCCGCAAACGCTCGGCCCCACGCGCCGTCGGCCGGCGAAGCTCGCGGATGAAGGAGTCCGCCCATTGCTGGGCGTCGTTCGCGAGCACCGGGTCGCGCATGCTCTTCATGCGTGCTCGGCGTTCCTCCTCGGGCATGCGGATGGCCCGTTTGATCGCGGTGGCCACGCCGTCGATGTCGTAGGGGTTCACGAGCACGCAGCCGCCCAGCTCGGACGCCGCGCCCGCGAACTCGGACAGGACGAGCACGCCGTCGCCGTCCTCCCGGGCCGCGACGAACTCCTTGGCCACGAGGTTCATGCCGTCGCGCAGCGGAGTGACGAGCATCACGTCCGCCGCGAGATACAGCGCGGCCACCTGGCGCGCGGACAGGGAGCGGTGCATGTGGTGGACGGGCACGGAGCCCGCGTCGGAGAAGCGCGCGTTGACCCGCCCGGCGATCTCCTGCACCTGGCGCTGGAACTCGCGGTACGCGGGAACGTCCTCTCGCGAGGGAACCGTGACCTGGATGAACCGGATCCGGGATCGCAGCGAGGGCTCGGTCTCGAGGAGCCGCTCGATCGCCATGAAGCGCCGAGGTAGGCCCTTGGTGTAGTCGAGGCGGTCGATGCCCAGGATGAGCTTGCGCCCCGAGGCGCGGCGACGGATGCGCGACGCTTCTCGGATGACCTCGGGATCCCGCCCGAGTGCGCCGTAGAGCTCCGCGTCAACGCCGATGGGAAAGATGCCGAGCCTCACCTCGCGGCCGTCGTGCCGGACGCGCGACGCGTCGACCTCGCAGTCCATGAGGCCCATGAGCGCCGAGGAGAAGTGCCGCAGGTAGCCCGGCGTGTGGAACCCGATCAGGTCGGCGCCGAGCATGCCCGCGAGCAGCTCCTTCCTCATGGGAAGGACGCGGAAGACCTCGGGCGACGGGAAGGGGATGTGCAGGAAGAACCCGATGCGGGCGTCGGGGATGAGCGCCCGCAGCATGCCGGGAACCAGCATCAGCTGGTAGTCGTGCACCCACACCATGGCGCCCTTGCGGTAGCGCCCGGCCACGGCCTCGGCGAAGCGCCGGTTGATGGCCTGGTATGTGTCCCAGCCGTCGTAGGCGAGCGGCAGGCGATCGGTCAGGTAGTGGAACAGGGGCCACACCACGCCGTTCGAGAACCCGTCGTAGTACCTGCGCACCTCGCGCCCGGTCATGTAGATCGGGACCGCGCGGTGCTCGGCCAGCCCCCGGTCGATCTGTTCGGCCCTGGCGCCCGACACCTTGCCCTCGACGCCCGGCCAGCCGAACCACAGGCCGCCCTGCTTCAGGTGCGGGCCGCGCAGGCCGCTGACCAGCCCTCCCGAGGAGGGCGCGATCAAGACCGCTTTGGGCGACGTCCTGACCGTGACCGGCAGCCGGTTCGAGACGATGTAGAGCATCCGCTTCCCCCTTTCCTACTTCCAGGCCCTGACCTTCCCGGTCGTGACCTCGGAGATCTCGCCGATGGTCATGGCCGCGTGCACGAGCCCCACGTGCGTGTATGCCTGCGGGAAGTTCCCGAGCAGCATGCCCGTGTCGGGGTCGATGTCCTCCGAGAAAAGACCGAGGTGGTTCGCGTTGGCCGCCAGGCGGTCGAACAGCGCCACGGCCTCGTCGAGCCTGCCCATGAGGGCCAGCGCCTCGGCCCACCAGAAGGAGCACACGGTCAGGGCGCTCGTGGTCGCGCCGAAGTCGTCCTCGTTCCTGTAGCGGAGCATGAGCCCCTTCTCGACGAGCAGCCGCTCGTAGGCCTCGACCGTGGAGACGAACCGGGGGTCCTTCGCGTCGACAATCCCGATGGTGGGCAGGAGCAGGTTGGACGCGTCCGGGAACTCGCCGCCGAGGGCCTGCGTGAAGAAGCCGAGCTTGTGGGAATAGCCGCGCGCCAGGACCACCTCGCGCTCGCTGTCCGCAAAGGCCTGCCAGCGTTGCGCCAGGTAGCGTCTGCCGAACGCCCGCGCCAGGTCGGCCCCGCGCTGGGCCGCGACCCAGCACATGGCTCTCGAGAACGTGTACGGACGCAGCATGGAGCGGAACTCCCAGATGCCGGTGTCCTCCTGTGGGGCCGATTCCATGGCCAGCCTGACGAGGCGCGTGATGATGGCGAAGATGCCGTCCCGATCCTCGATGACCACGCGCGGATCGCGCAGCAGCGTGTCGAGGCAAAGCACGACCTCGCCCATGAGATCGTTCTGCCGCTGCAGGTATGCGGCGTTGCCGATGCGCACGTGCCCGTTGCTCGCGAACCCCGCCAGGTGGGGCAGCATCACCTCCTCGAGCACGTGCTCGCCCCCGATGCCGTACACGGGCTGCAGCGGCCGCGCCTCCACGGCGTTGCGCAGGAACGAGACGAAGCGCTCCCCCTCCTGGAGGTGGCTGAGCCTGCGCAGGGCCTCCACCACGAAGGCCGCGTCCCGCAGCCAGCAGTAGCGGTAGTCCCACGTGCGCGGCGTGCCCAGGGCCTCGGGGATGCTCGTGGTGGCCGCGGCGATGATCGCCCCGGTGTCCTCGTAGGTGTGCAGCTTGAGGCACAGGGCGGATCGGAGCACCTTCTCGGCCGCGTACGTGGGCAGGGAGCACGTCTTGGCCCAGGCGCGCCAGCCTGCGACGGTCATCTCCAGGTCGGATTGCACCGATGAGATCGTGGGGCTCTGCGCGAGACGCCCGTAGTGCAGGCACAGGAACATGGGTCGATCGAGCACGAACTCGCGTTTCCCGAGGATGTACTGCGCCGGGATGTCGGAGGCGAGGTGCACGGGAGCCGCGGCGCCGAGAACCTCGATGCCGGCGCCGGTCTCGTACATGTTCGCCATGGCCCGCCCGTAGTCGGGCCGCGGGTCGAAATCGACCGAGAGCCGCGGCTTGCCCTTCAAGGGGTGCAGGATGCGGACGATCTCCACGGGGCTGCGCACTCCCAGCCCTTCCGGGATGCGCGGGGCGAAGTCGAGGATCTCCCAGGCCGTGGCCCCGGCCTCGAAGGTCGTGGAGAGCACGTTCGTGTTCTTGATGTAGCGCATGCGGCCGGTCGTCTCGCCCGCGGACGACAGAACGCGCAGGCAGCCGCCCTTGTCCCGGTCGAGCAGCCGCGCGAAGATCGACGGGGAGTCGAACCTCGGCAGGCACAGCCACTCGATGGCGCTCGTGGGCGAGACGAGGGCGATGACCCGGCCATTGCCGATGGCCCCGTGGTCGAGGGCCGCGCGCGCGCCGCCTTGCCGTGCGTTCCCTGCCTTCGTCTTCGAGTTCATGGCAGGCTCTAGGTGTTGCACATGCGCATGAGCAGCGCCGACGCGACGATGAAGACGAAGACCATCGCCGGGAAGATGTTTCCCAGGTTCCTCTTGAACCAGCCCTTCTTTTCCTGTCCGTTCTGATCGGTCATGTTTCCGCCTTTCTGCGAGACGCATACCGTGTGGGCCGAGGGCGCGAGGCGCGCCCCGACCGCCCGCAATTCGATTGGGCTAGGCGGAAACGCGGGGAGGACGTTCGGGCGGACTGCCGAAGCCGGGCCTCTCGCCACCCTCGACGAACCACAGGATGCGGGGCGCGCGCTCGGGAACGACGGTGTCGATGGCCACAAGTGCGAGCCTTTCGCCCGGGCCGAAGACGACCGTGGGGTCCATGCGGGGATTGGCAGCAGGGCTCGTGGGGCCCGAGCCGGCCGCAAAGATCGACTGGGCGTCTACGGCTCCGTCACACGAAGCCGCGCCTCCGGCAGACCGGCCGACGGCGAAGACAAGTGCGATGACAGCACAAACGAGCAATCCGACCATCGGGCCCCTGACGGGTCGTCGGATGTTTCCCTCTGTTCTTCGCGGTCGGCTCACGCGACCACTATAGGGCCCCGCATCGGGGTGGTCAAACGGGGCCAGGTATTTGTGCCATGTGTTTGCCGGCGCTCGAGCGACTCGCAGCCCGCCATGTTGATGTCAGTGACGACCCCTCTCTTGGCGAGAAGGAGATACCCGATGGGGGCGAAGCTGTAGAACGATTGGGCCGGGCGACTTTCCATCGGGCGCTCCTCCTGCGAGTCCTCCTCTCCAGGCTAGCCTCGCCGGCTTCGCGTGAATATTGCGAAAGAATGACATGATAAGTCGAAATGAGTGACACGATCGATTGGCGAGGGGCCGGCCTTCGTGGTTGTGTGCGTTTCTCGACCAGGGCCGTCACGGGGATCGGGCCTCGGACTGCCCGGGGGCGGCTCGACGAACGCTTGGAGGGCGGGTCTCCCCCCGAGCAGGCCGATGGTGCAGGATGATGGCCGTGGCGGACCGAGGCTCCTCTATTTAGCGCCCGGCCCGAGCGCCATGGCGGCCTCGGGGTTCGCCTTGGCTCGACGGTGGAGGACGACCCAGAAGACGATCGACAGGAAGAGCGTGACGAGGCCGATGATCTGCGAGGTCGACAGGGTGCCCACGCCGCCGCGCTCGTCGTCGCCGCGCAGGAACTCCATGAGGAAGCGCGTCAGCCCGTAGTACGCCGTGAAGAACAGGAACGCCTGGCCGCGGAACTTGGTGCGCGACTTGACGAGCATCACGAGCCCGAACGCGATCCACCCGTTGGCGATCTCCATGAGCTGCGTGGGGTACACGGGCAGCGAGGCCGCGTCCGTGGCCTTCACGAGCCCGAGGCGCAGGTGCTGGTGGAAGGCGGGCGAGCCGGTGAACGAATGGGCCGCGCACGAGGCGCCGTGGCCCATGCGATCCGAAAGCGCGGCGAACTTGACGCTCCAGTTGGGGAAGGAGATGCCGATGGCCTTGACCCAGGCCGGCGCGTCGGCCGGGATGGGCCTGCCGTAGTCGCAGCCGTACAGGAGGCAGCCGATGCGCGTGATGCCCAGGCCCGTGGCCAGGGTGGGAACCACCACGTCGGCCCAGGGCAGGAGCCGGATGCGCTGGCGGCGCAGGTAGATCCAGGAGCCCACAAACCCGCCCAGGAAGCCGCCGTAGGCCACGAGCCCGCCCTTGCGCACGTTCAGCATGTCGATGATGTTCGCGTCGCGGAACTCGGCCGGGTTGGTCACCACGTACAGGAGGCGCGCGCCGATCATGGCCGCGACGGCCGTCCATGTGAAGCAGGAGCTCAGCTTGTCGACCGGCAGGCCGTCCTTCTTGCCGAGCCACATCACGATGTACCAGCCCACCACGAGCGACAGCCCGAGCATGACGCCGTACGAGTAGATGGGCATGTTGATTCCGGGGATCGTGAACATGATGGGATGCATGGGCGAAGACGTTAGGCGCTTCGGGGCCGGTGGGTCAAGAACAGCAGCACGCAGGCTTCTTGTCGACAGCCTTGCGCGTGTTGATGCCAAGCGGCCGGTAGAGCAGGCAGAAGCCCGTCAGCCCCGTGAACAGCGCGACCACCGCCAGCACGCCGAGCAGCACCTTGAGCCAGAACGCGGCGACGAAGAAGGCCAGGACCGCCAGGGCGACGCCCATCACGATCCTGATTCCCCTGTCGAGCGATCCCTCGTTCCTCTTCATGACGCGCCTCCTTCCGGCCACGATCGTGGCTCTCGCGGGGTTGGACCCCGGGGCGCGAGAAAGGTTACAAGGTGCCGTGACCCGCCTCGTGACGCCAGGGACCGCCCGAGAGAACGAACCGTCGCCCGTCGTGGACGCGGACTCGGATCTCGTCCGTCACGCGCAGGACGGCGACTACGCGGCCTTCTCGCGGATCGTGGAGAAGTACCAGAGCCGCATCTACTCGCTCACCCTGCGCATCACCGGAACGCCCGCGGACGCCGAGGAGGTGACCCAGGGCACGTTCCTCGCGGTCATTGAGAACCTGTCCGGCTTCCGGGGCGAATCCAGGTTCTCGACCTGGCTGTACCGCGTCGCGGCCAACCGGGCGCTCAAGGCGGTCCGCGCCCGCGACCGGCGCAAGGAGAAGCCCGCGGAGGAGGACGGCGAGGAGTCCTTCGCCGCCGTCGCCCTGCCCGAGTACGTGGCGCCGTGGACCGCGGACCCGGAGATCCTGGCCGGGCGAGAGGAGACGCGCGAGATCCTCGGCCGGGCGCTTGACGGGCTCGACGGGAAGCACCGCGCGGTGTTCCTGCTGCGGGACGTGGAAGGGCTCTCGACCGAGGAGACGGCCCTGGCCCTCGGCCTGTCCGTGGCCAACGTGAAGGTGCGCCTCATGCGCGCGAGGCTCATGCTGCGCGAGGCCCTGACCCGCGCGTTCGGCGACTCCGCGGCGGCGCTCGCGATCCATGACCATGACCACTGATCTTATGAAGCCGCGTGTAACCTTTCGCCGGGTCGGGGGTCGAAACCGCAGGAGGAATCGTTCGTGAAGTGCGAGGACATGCTGAAGGCCCTTGATCTGCATCTCGAGGGCGGGGCGGCCGACGAGGCTTGCGCCGAGTTCCTGCGCCACATGGCGGGCTGCGAGAGGTGCCGCGTGGTGGTCGACACGATCAGGAACACCGTGGCGCTCTACAGGGAGTCGGACACGGCGGTCGAGATTCCCGAGGACTGCCGCAGGCGTCTCGAGCAGGCGCTTCGCGAGAGGTGGAACAAGAGATGACCCGGCGCACAGCAACGAAGCTCGGCCTCGCGGCCGTGATCGTCGCGATCCTCGGCCTGTCGGGGTACGCGGCGCGGTCGCACCTCATCAACGCCATGATGCCCGCGGGCAGCAGGCCGGGAGCGATTTCATTCCCCGCGAGCACGCCCACACCGGCCGGTTTCGACGCGGCCGCCGCGAAGCTGTCGGCCGACTTCCCGGGGCAGGCGTTTCCCCACGTCGAGAGGTTCAAGAAGGCCGGTATCCAGGCCTACGAGGGGCCGCGCACCTGCCTCGGCTGCCATCCCGAGGTCAAGTACAAGGACGCGGCGACCGGCGCGGATCGCTCCGAGGATCTGATGCAGAACCTCACGACCTCGGTGCACTACCGCTTCTTCTCGAGGAAGCATCCCAACGTGTGGGGCTTCAACGGCGCGCTGGCCGACGACTTCCCCATGGGCATGATCGACCGGCCGTGCCCCAAGCCGGGCTCGTTCGCGTTCACCGCCTGGGCCGAGACCGTGCAGACCAAGGACGGCAGGACATTGTCCGAGGGGTGCGGCCAGTGCCACATCGGCGGGCAGTACCAGGCGCCGCTCGGCGAGCTCATGCCGGGCTACGAGACGCTCGGCACGGAGAAGGACGCCATCGACTGCCTGATCTGCCACTCGGCCGGCTACGACATGAACCGCAAGCAGGTGGTGCGCGACGGCAACGGCTACGCCCGCTGGGACCAGGATCGCTCGCTCAAGGCGGCCATGTCGGTCGGCAAGACCACGGCCCAGACCTGCCTGCGCTGCCACCAGCACAACCTGGGCGGCGACATCTACGTGGACGAGGCCGATCCGTCGTTCATGCAGTCTGCCCGCAACACGGGCAAGGACAGACCGCGCGTGATGCACCCGGGCAGCAAGCGCGGCACGCCGTTCTCGCCGAGCTGGGACGTGCACGCGGCCATGGGCATGGCGTGCACCGACTGCCACGCAACCGAGGGCCACCGCATCGCCAAGGGCATGAACACGACCACCATGATGGCCAACGACCTGCCCGGCGTGGAGGTGTCCTGCGAGAAGTGCCACACCTCGTCGCCGCACAAGGCGAACGCGCTCCTGGCGACGGATCTCAACCGCCACACGGCCAAGGTGGCGTGCCTGACCTGCCACATCCCTTCCATCGGCCCGGACAACATGACCATGCGCGACTTCAGCCGGCCGACGTTCGAGAAGGACGCGGGGATCTACATTTACTCCGACACCGTGAAGGAGACCGCGCCCGGCAAGGGCATCGCCTACGCGTGGTGGAACGGCGACGGCAGCTTCCTCGGCAACCCGATCGGCGACAACCCGAACAACGCCGGGCTCTACAGCTTCTACAAGCTGCAGCATCCATGGCCCGAGTTCGCGTCGTTCGACTACAAGGGCTGGTACGAGAAGACCATGCGGCCCATCGCCAAGCGCAAACCGTCGAAGCTCTACCCGTTCAAGCTCTACAACGGCAGGCAGCACATCGACCTCGGCAACGCGGGGCCGTTCGGCGGGATGTTCGTGCCCTACAACCTGCCCGTCTACTACGCGACCGGCAACCCCGGGAAGGCCGGCCAGGCCGAGCTCGCCAAGCCCATGATGAAGATGATGTACGGCCTCATGTTCAAGTACGACCTGCTCGATCGGTTCATCTCGTACATGGACGTCGGCGAGTGGAATACCGGCGCGTACGAGGACGCGCTCGCGTTGCGACACGTGGAGCCGCGCTGGATTCCGACCGACGCGCTCCTCGAGGTGAGCCACTCCGTGCGCAAGGACGGCGCCCTTTCGTGCGGCTCGTGCCACGGACCCGCGGGCGTCATCGACTGGAAGGGCCTCGGCTACACGGACGATCAGGCGAAGCGCCTCGCCGCGGTCGACTACTCGTCCAAGGTCGCCTTGCCCGCGCCGCCTGCCCCGCCGGCCGAGCCCGCGCAGTAGCTCGAAGCTTACCGCTCGCAGGCCCGAGGGGGATGGGAAAACCGCGGCTCCTGGTGCATGATGGATCCATGGAGACCATGATCGCCCCGGGGTTCCTGGTCGCGGCGCCGCAGCTCAAGGATCCCAACTTCGAAGGCACGGTCGTCCTCATGATCGAGCACCAGGACGACGAGGGCTCGTTCGGCATCGTGATCAACCGCCGCGCGTCCGTCGATCTGTCAATCGTGCTGCGCGAGCTCGGGCTCGCGTCTCCTACGGATCTCGCGAGCCATCCCAAGGTGCTGTTCGGCGGGCCCGTGGCCACGGAGCGCGGCCTCATCGTGCACACCGACGAATGGACCGGCGAAGCGACCACGCGCGTCGGCGAGGGCGTGGCGGTCACGGCGTCCATCGACCTCTTGGCGGCCATCTCGGCGGGCAGGGGCCCGCGCAGCTACCGTTTCTGCCTGGGGTACGCGGGCTGGGGGCCGGGCCAGCTCGTCTCCGAGATCAAGGCCGGCGCGTGGATCACCGTGCCGTTCTTCGCGGATCTGTTGTTCGAGGTGCCGCTCGAGGATCGCTGGCGCGCGGCCCTCGCGCACCTCGGCATCGACCCGAACAAGCTCGTCCCGGCGTTCGGCGACGCCTAGAACCTTCCGCGGGCCGCGGAAAGTCCTGATTCCAAAGGGAGCGTCATCGTGTATATTCCCCGTGGGCCGCGTCCCGGCGGGGCGCGGCCGATTTCGAGGGAGAGATGTTCACCGGCCTCGTACAGGATATCGGATTGATCGAGAGCACGGTTCGCCGCGACGGGGGCGCCGAGCTCCGGATCGCCACGCGCCTCGAAGGGCTCGCGATCGGCGAGAGCGTGGCCGTGGGTGGCGCCTGCCTGACCGTGACGGCCTTCGAGGGCAATTGCTTCCGGGCGTTCGCCTCGGCCGAGACCCTGTCGCGCACCGGCCTCGACGCCGCCCGGGCCGGTTCGCGGGTCAACCTGGAGCGCGCGGTGCGGGCCGGAGATCCCCTCGGCGGGCACCTCGTCACCGGCCACGTGGACTGCCGCGTGGCGCTGCTCGAGCGCGCGTCTTCGGGCGCGGCCGAGCGCATGTTTTTTTCACTGCCCGAGGGACCCTTGCTGCTGCACGTGGCGCAGAAGGGCTCCGTGTGCCTCAGCGGCGTGAGCCTGACCGTGAACGAGGTCCTCGCCGACCGGTTCGGCGTGATGGTCATCCCGCATACGCTCACAGCGACCACGCTCTCGGACGCGCGCGTGGGCGACCTCGTCAACCTGGAAACCGACGTGCTGGCCAAGTACGTGGCGCGGCGCCTCGAGGGCGGGACCACGCAGGGGGGCGGGCTCTCGATCGAGACGCTCGCGCGTCATGGATTCGTGAGGTGAAGGGCTTGCAGCAGACAAACGCCATCGAACGCGTGCGGCGCGCCATCGAGGAGATCCGGGCCGGGCGCATGGTCATCCTGGTCGACGACGAGGACCGCGAGAACGAGGGCGATCTGACGATGGCGGCCGAGCTCGTCACGCCCGAGGCCGTCACGTTCATGGCCACCAAGGGGTGCGGGCTCATCTGCGTCACGCTCGTGCCGGATCAGGTGGAGCGCCTCGGCCTCAAGATGATGGTGGACGACAACCGGGCCGCGCTCGGCACCGCGTTCACCGTGTCGATCGAGGCGGCGAGCGGCGTCTCCACCGGCATCAGCGCCGCGGATCGCGCGCGCACCATCCGCGTGGCCGTCGATCCGGCGTCCGGGCCCGCCGACATCGTGAGCCCGGGCCATGTCTTTCCTCTGCGCGCCATGCCGGGCGGCGTGCTCCAGCGCACGGGCCAGACCGAGGGCTCGGTGGATCTCTCGCGTCTCGCCGGCTTCCGGTCCGCGGGCGTCATCTGCGAGATCATGAACCCGGACGGCAGCATGGCGCGGATGCCCGACCTCGAGCGTTTCGCGGGCGTGCACGGGCTCCTCATCGTGTCCATCGCGGACCTCATCGAGTACCGCCTGCGCCGCGACCGGCTCATCGAGCGCACGTCCGTGACCGAGCTCGAGCTGGGCGGCGAGGAGCGCAAGGCGCGCTTCACGGCCTACGTCTACAAGGCCGCGCCGGGGGTCAGGCGCAGGGAGTTCGTGGCGCTCGTCCTGGGCGACGTGGCGAACGGCGAGCCCGTGCCGTGCCGCGCCCACGTGGGCTCGCTCATCGACGACGTGTTCCTGGGCCACACGCGCAGGCGCAGCCCGTCAATCGGTCAGGTCATCGATGCGATCATCCGCCGCGGGCGGGGAGTGATCCTGTACCTTCCTTCGCGCGAGACCATCGAGGACGAGGTCACGCGGCACGGCGGCGCGGGCGATCCGGATCGCGCCGCGCGCGATCACGGCGGGGAGATCCGGGAATACGGCATCGGCGCCCAGATCCTGCTCGATCTGGGCGTTCGCCGCCTGCTCGTCATTTCGAACAACCCCCACAAGCTCGTGGGCCTGACCGCCTACGGGTTCGAGTCCGTCACGCAGATCACCATGGAGGAGGTGTAGTCATGGAGGCCAATCGCAGCGCGGAGCCGAAGGTGCTGGAAGGCAAGCTCGAGGCCAAGGGGCTCAGGTTCGCCATCGCCGCGGCCAGGTTCAACAGCTTCGTGGTCGACCGCATGCTCGAGGGCTGCCTCGACGCGCTCGCGCGGCACGGCTGCGACACGTCCGCGTGCCTCGTCGTGAGGGTGCCGGGCTCGTTCGAGCTGCCGAGCGTGGCGCGCAAGCTCGCGGCCATGAAGGGCTACGACGCGATCATCGCGCTCGGCGCGGTCATCCGCGGCGGCACGCCCCACTTCGAGTACATCGCGGCCGAGGTGACCAAGGGCCTGGCCCAGGTGGCCATGGACGCGGACAAGCCCGTGGCCTACGGCGTGCTCACCACCGACACCATCGAGCAGGCCATCGAACGCGCCGGCACCAAGGCCGGCAACAAGGGCTTCGAGGCCGCGACCTGCGCCATCGAGATGGCCAACCTCTGGAAGAAGCTCTGAGCCGATGAGCACGAGGCGCCGCTCCCGCGAGGTCGCATTCCAGCTCCTGTTCCAGCTCGACGCCTCGGGCGCGGCGGCACAGGAGACGGTCGAGCTCTACCGCGCCTCATTCGCCGAGGGCAGCCTGCCCGACGAGTTCAGCGTGGAGCTCTTTTCCGCCGTGGCCGCGCGCCTGCCCGAGGTCGACGGCGTCATCGAGAAGGCCAGCGACAACTGGCGCCTCGAGCGCATGAGCCGCGTGGATCGCAACATCCTGCGCATCGGCGTGCACGAGCTGACAGCAAAGACCGATGTGCCGGCGCGGGTGGCGATCAACGAGGCCGTGGAGCTCGCCAAGCGCTTCGGCACGGCCGAGTCGGCCGCGTTCGTGAACGGCATCCTCGATCGGGTGGCGCGCGACGGGGACAGGCTGTGAGCCGCATCGGCTTCGTGGCGCCGGACTTGAGGCGCCTCGAGGGCGTCCCGGCCGATGCGGTCGTCATCTTCCGTTTCTCCGATCCCCTGCCGTTCGCGGGTGCGGCCTCGCTCGTGGACTGGCGCATGCTCGGCCACCTGTCGAGCCTCGCCATCCGCGGGTTCCTCACGGGCGAAGAAGGCGAGGCGCTGCTCATGCCGTTTTCGGGAAGGCTTCCCCAGCGTCACCTGCTTGTGTTCGGGCTGGGGCCGCGCGCCGGTTTCTGCGAGGCGGTTTTTGAGCGCGCCTTCGCGAAGATGCTCGATACGGTGTTGCGCCTTGGCGGGAAATCGATCGCGGCCTGTCTGCCCGGCCGGGCCGAGGGACTCGTCCCGCCCGAGCAGGCCGCACAGTGGCTGCTGCCGCTCCACGAGGAGCAGGGAGAGGATTGCCCGCTCACGCTCATCGAGCCGCTCGCGGCGCAGAAGATCATGGCGCAGGTGCTCGAGAAGTGGCGCCTGCGGAGGCTCGTGCCCTGACGGGGATCAGCGCGGGCCGGCGTCGGGACGCGCTGCCGCCACGGGAGAGGGGGCGGCGCTGAGGTCGTTCACGAGGCGCGCGGGAATGACGAGATTGGCGTCGAGCCCGGCCTTTCGGGCAAGGAAGCCGTCGTCCTCCTTGCGGTCGCTGCGTGCGCCGATGGAGAGAACGGCCGAAGGCTCCGCCTTCGTGTCCGCGTCCTTGTTCCAGACGCGAATCGTGAGAGTCGGGGTGTCGAGCCCAAAACCGGCGGGCGCAACGCCGAACGACGCCACACGCACGGCGCGCAGGGCCGCGATGTCCGTGACGAGCCTGCGGGCCTTGTCCGGATCCGGCGCGCTCGGCCCCTCGGCCTTCCACGCCTCGCCGCCGCGTTCGAGCGCGATCGTGCCTGACGCCGAGACGATCTCCACGCGGCGGAGGTCCGGCTCGCCGAGGTCGAACACCTCGCGCGAGAGCATGGGCTTCGCGAGCGCCTCGCCGGTGTCCGGGCCCACGACGAACACCGCACCGTCGCCTCCGCCGAGCCGCGCGTAGCGTTCGCCCTTCCCGTCCTTGACCTCGGCGCCGAGCTCGAGCGCAACGGTCTTGTCCTTGGACGCGGCCTTGTCCTTGGGCGATTCCTTGCCGGCCGCGTAGCGTACGGTCGCCGCGGCCCACGGGTTCGAAAGCCCGTGCTCGGGCAAGGCCCTCGGAGCCACGAAGCGCCGCGCCTTCAGGTCGCCCACGATGTCGGCCAGCGTGCGCGCGATCGCCCCGTCCGCCTTGGCCTTGACCGGCGCCGTGAGCTTCCACTCGTCGCCGTCCTTGGCGAGCTCTTGAGCCGCCGGTCCCTTGAGCGTCATGGCCACGGCCTCGTACCCCTCGCCCACGCTCGTCTCGCGATCCCGGTAAAGCACCGGCTCCGGCTCGAGCAGCGCCGCGAGGCCGGCCTTGATCGTGAGCACGGCCTTCTCGTCGCCGCGGCGCACGCGCTCCTCGCCGTCCGACGCGCCCGCGAAGACCGAGAGAGCCTCGTCCTTGCCCTGCAACGTCAGGGTTGCGGTTGCGAGCGGCTCGCCGAGCTTGGCCATTGCCTCGTCGCCGGCCACGACCGCGCTTGCCCGTGTGTCCCTGAGCGCCGCGAGCAGATCGGTCACGGCCGCCTCATCCGCGTCGGCCGCGGTCTGCCCGGCGATGCGCCAGCCTTTGTCGCCCTTCTCGAGCACGAGCGAACGGCCCTTGCGCGCCAGCGTCACCCTGGTCACGTCATCGTCGGCGAACACGGCCGGCCGCGTCTCGCGGAAACGGGCCACGGGTCTGTCGACCACCGCGAGAAATTCGTCGCCCGCGCACGCAACCGTACCGGAGCCGGCCACGGTCACGTGCACCTCGCGGCCGCCGCCCTCGCACGGGCCGCCCACGAGGAGCGCGAGCTCCTTGCCATCCGGGAGCGCGATCCGGATCGTGCGACCCGCGGGTGCGAGGCCGTACTTGCCGAGTCCTTCGTCCCTCACGCCGTCTGCCACGAAGCTCTTGGCGCGCACGCCCTCGATCGCGTTTTGCACCTGGCTCACCTCGTCCGCCGCGGCCAGGATCTTCGAGTCGCCTTCCTCGAGCCGCCAGGGACCGTCCTTTTCGCGGCCGAGCGCGAGGGGCCCGGCCGGACGCGAGACGTTCAAACGCAGGGCGCCGTCGAGCTTCTCGGCCACGAGGCGCTTGTCGCGCAGGTCCGCGAGGGGCTTGTCCATCGACTTGAGGAACTCCTTGTCGACCGCGTAGACCTCGCCCGGCGCGCCGTCGACGGCCAGGTACACCTTGTCGCCCTCGGCGTCGCCACCCACCTTGAAGGACGTGGTCTTGCCGTTGATGGTGAACGAGCCCGAAAGGCGCGGCCTCACGAGCCCGAAGCGCGCGTTCGAGAGCGCGTTCGCGTCCTTCACCGTGCGGTCGCGCAGCAGGTAGTCGATGGCGCCCTCGAGCGCGCCGACCTCAGTCGCGTCGGCCTTGACCTTCATCGGCTCCGTGATTTGGAACTCGGCCTCGGCCCCTTCCACCGCCGAAGGCAGGCGCTCGAGCGAGATGCGCACGCCGCCCGCACCGGTCACGGACAGGGCCTCCACCTTGTCGCGCCGGAACTCGGAGAAGACCCGGTTCCTGCGCTCCGCGCGCTCGTCCGTGGTCATGGAGCCGCGCTCGAAGAAGAAGATGAACGCCGCGAGCGCGAGCGCGACACCGAGGAGGATGATGGCGGTCCGGTTTCCCATGGCTAGCTCCTCCGCCTGAGCCAGACCACGAATCCGGCCACGATGGCGAGCAGGACCTCCCCGGCGAGGACCTGCCACAGCGTGGACACGTCGCCCTCGGTCAGGGCGAGGCGCACGTGCTCCGGGTTCTTGGGCGCGATTGCCACGAGTTCCGTGCGCGCCGCGAGCCAGCCCACGAGGCCGGCCCAGAAGTCGCGGTTGTACAGCGATTCGTTCTGCGCGAGCTCCGGCGCCAGAAAGTCGCTGTCGCCCACCACGACGAGCCTGCCCTCGGCCTTGCCCGAGACGGCCGGCACGGCCGCGGCCATGGCCACCGCGCACGGGCCCGCGACGTCGTCCGCGCCCTTGGCCGCCGGCGTCTCGGACGCGCCCAGGGAGGCCGCGTCGGTCTCGCCCCACGACTGCGCCGAGCTCCTGGCCAGCACGTCGGCCACGGCGGCGCCGCCGTCCTTCGGAGAAAGCGAACGCACGAGGGAGAAGACCACGGGGTACGCGCCGAGCTGCTCCTTGACCTGCGCGCCCACGCTGTCCGGGATCGTAAGCTGCTTGACCGACGCGTGACTCCCGAACTCGCTCGCCACGAACGTGAGCGGGCTCGGGGTGACGAGCCTGCGCGCGTCGACTTCGACAATCACGTCGTTGTCGAGGCCGATGCCGTGCTTGGCCGTGAGCTGCTCAAGGCCGGTGGGCACGAGGCGCTCGCCCACGAGCAAGGGGTCGAGGAGCAGAAGCAGCCTTCCGCCCTTGCCGAGGTACGCCTCGAGCACGGCCGCCTCCTCGGCGCCGAAGGCCTTTTCCGGTCCGACCACGGCCACCACGCGGCAGCCTTCGGGGATGCGCGCCCCCGCGACCGCGGTCACGGCCAGGGTCTTGTAGCCGTCCTGCGCGAGCCCCTCGGTGACCGGGCCGAGCGCCCGATCGCCGGCGCCCTCGAAGGTCCATTCGCCGTGACCCTGCGTGAAGCAGATCTTCTGCTGCTCGTCCGACGTGACGTGCAGGATGGCGCCGGTGAGCGCCTGCTCGGCCTTGAAACCGGACAGCCCGCCGCCCTGCTCGCCGCCCTCGCCGGTCATGTCGTCGCTCACGTCCTCGAAATCCGCGGACGACACGAACTTCACGTTGTCGCCGCTCGTCACGATGACCGACGCCTCGACCGCCATCACGCCGCCGCCCATGTCCTTGAGCTTGGCGCCGTACTTGTCGATGATCATCTTGACGCGATCCGGGTTCTGGTCCGGGTCGAGGATCTCGATCTTGAGCCTGCGCGAGGCGGCCGTGTAACGGTCCAGGATCTCCTTCACGTCCGGGTAGCGCGGGTCGCCCTGGCTCCACAGCACGTAGAGCTGCACGTCGCGCGGCAGGCTGCCGAGCACCTTCACGCTCTTGTCCGACAGCGTGTACAGGCCCGACGCGGTCCAGTCGGCGCGCACGTAGTGGCGCATGCCGAGGTAGTTGATCATGATCAGCACCGCCAGGCCCGCCACGATCGAGATCGCCACGTTGGAGCCGGCGCGCGCCCCGTGTCCGCCCATCGCCGCGGGCGCCTTGTTCTCCTGCCCGCTCATCCGCGCCACCTCCTCGCCTCGAGCACCTGCACGGTGCAAAAGAGCGAAAACAGCGTGATTGACCCGTAGTAGACGAGGTGCCGCGTGTCCACGATGCCCCGGCCGAAGTCCTCCATGTGGCTCCACAGGTTCATGTACGCGAGGACCGAGCCGCCCTGCTGGCCCTGCCCCACGAGCTCGAAGATGCCGACGGTGAAGAGCACCATGATCGACGCGAACGACAGGAGCGCGGCCACGATCTGGTTGCGCGTGAGCGCCGAGCACAAAAGCCCGAGCGCGAGGAACATCATGCCCACGCCGAGCGTGCCCAGGTACCCGGACAGGATCGGCCCGACCTCCAGGGAGGAGAAGCGCGAGAGGAAGAGGGCGTACGTGACGGTCGGCAGCCACATGACCACGTAGAAGCACACCGCGGCCAGGTACTTGGCGATCACGACCTGCGCCTCGTTGATGGGCGCCGTGAGCAGCGTCTCGAGCGTGCCCGAGTGCTTCTCCTCGGCGACCGAGCGCATGGTGATGATGGGGGTCAGCACCATGACCACGATCCAGAAGAAGATCGTGCCGCCGAACATCATTTGCATGGCCGCGCCGTGCGGCGCGCGCGGATCCGAGAGGAACTGCACGATGAGCACGAACACGACGCCGTTCAAGATCATGGCCGCGGCGAGGAGCACGTACGCGATGGGCGAGACGAAGAACGCGAAGATCTCGCGCCGGAGCTGGGCGAAGAGGTTCATGCGGCACCTCCCGTGGCTTCGGGCGCCGCGGGCTCCTCGGCCGGCGCCTCGCTCGTGGTGATCTGCACGAAGACGTCCTCCAGGGTGAAGGAGCGGGCCGCAAGTCCTCGCAGCTTCATCCCGTTCGCGACCGTCGCGTCGAAGAGACGCTCGCGCACGCCCGGGTCGGGATCGGCCTTGAGCGTCAGGGAGAAGACGTTGTCGCCCAGCGCGGTCGGGTCGGTCAGTTGCCGCACGCCCTGTACGGCTTTGAACGTGGCGGCCGCCACGCCCGCGGGATCGCGCACCTCGAGCTCGATGGTGGCCTCGCGCGAGGTCATGGCCGCGCGCAGCTCGTCGGGCCGGCCCTGTCCCACGAGCCGCCCCTTGTTGATGATGAGCACGCGCGAGCAGACCGCCTCCACCTCGGGCAGGATGTGGCTCGAGAGGATGACCGTGCGCTCGCAGCCCAGCTCGCGGATGAGCTCGCGCGTCTGGCGGATCTGGTTGGGATCGAGGCCGATGGTGGGCTCGTCGAGCACCAGGATCTCAGGATCGGCCACGAGCGAGTCGGCGAGGCCCACGCGCTGGCGGTAGCCCTTGGACAGCTGGCCGATGATGCTCCTGCGCACGTCGCCGATGCGGCAGCGCTCCAGGGTCGAGTCCACGGCCTTGCGACGCCGCGCTCGCGGAACCTTCTTGAGCGCGGCCCGGTACGAGAGGTACTCCTCGACCCGCATCTCGGGGTAGAGCGGCACGGTCTCCGGCATGTAGCCGGTGGCGCGCTTGACCGCCCCGGGCTCCTTGAACACGTCGCGCCCGTTGACCGTCACCCGGCCCGAAGTGGCGGCCAGGTAGCCGGTGAGGATGCGCAAGGTGGTGGACTTGCCCGCGCCGTTGGGGCCGAGAAACCCCAGGATCTCGCGCGGGTGCACCTCGAACGAGATGTCGTCCACCGCGGTCTTGGCCGCGTAGCGTTTCGTCAATTGTTGGACGTCGATCAACGGTTGTCCTCCTTCAAGAAAAACGTGCTCACGTTCCTGCGCGCTTGTATCCCAAAGACCGCGCTCAAGTAAACTTCGCGGCGCGGCCCGTCTCGCCCCGCAACAGGCGGGAAGAAGGGGTTATTCCATAGCGCTTCATGACTTTGCGATTGCCGTGGGCGGAGCGTCCCGCGCTCTTGTGGCCGCGGCTGCCCTCTGCTACACCAAGGCCCGACGACAACGGACAATCGACCTTTCCATCGCCGGAGGTGAACATGGCCGAGACGAAGGTCGGCGAGAACATCCATTTCTGGGCCGCGACCGACGTGGGCAAGCTTCGGGACCACAACGAGGATAATTTCCTCGTCGACAAGGCCCTGAACCTGTTCGTGGTGGCGGACGGCATGGGTGGCCACGCGGCGGGCGAGATCGCGTCCGCCATCGCCGTCAAGTCCATGCGGGACGTGGTCAAGCAGAACACGGACCTCATCGAGGCCTACCGCGAGGGCTCGCAGATCGCGTCGGCGCGCGACGTGCTCACCATGCTCGAGCACGCGGTGCAGAAGGCGTGCACCGAGATCTACGAGCTCGCGGAGCGCGAATCGGAGAAGCGCGGCATGGGCACCACGCTCTCCGGCCTGCTCATCGTCAACAACCGCGGCTTCATCGCCCACGTGGGCGACAGCCGCATTTACCTCCTGCGCGGCGGGCGGGTGGTGCAGCTCACCGAGGACCACTCGCTCGTCAACGAGCTCATCAAGCGCGGCAAGATGAGCAAGGAGGAGGCCGAGCAGTCGCCGTACAAGAACGCGGTCACGCGGGCCGTGGGCGTATACGAGAGCGTCGAGGTGGACACCATCGACTTCGACGTGCTGCCCGGCGACCAGTTTCTGCTCGCCTCGGACGGCCTGCACGGCTACCTGGAGAACGACGAGATCTCGCCCATCCTCCAGGAAGGCCGGAGCGTGGAGGACATCCCCGCGTCGTTCATCGAGCTCGCCAACGAGCGCGGGGGCAAGGACAACATCACGAACATCGTGGTGAGGATGGTCGATCCGGAGGGCAAGGCCGCCGCGCTCACGCAGGAGGTCAACCTCAAGATCGAGGTCATCCGTAAGATGCCCCTGTTCAAGTTCCTCACATACAAGGAGCTCGTGAGGATCATGAACATCACGCGCGTCAAGGAGGTGCCGGACGGCGCGCCCGTGATAAACGAGGGCGAGGAGGGCGGGGAGCTCTTCATCGTCCTCGCGGGCAGCGTGCGCGTCCACAAGGGCGAGACCTCCATCGTCGTCCTCTCCGCGGGCGACCACTTCGGCGAGATGGCGCTCATCGACAAGGCGCCGCGGTCGGCGAGCGTCTCCTCCGTGGGTGTCAGCAAGCTGCTCGTCATCTCAAGGGCCGACTTCTTCCAGATCATCCGCAACGAGCCCCCGCTCGCGACCAAGCTCCTGTGGAGCTTTCTGCAAGTGCTCTCCGCGCGCCTGCGGAGCACGAGCGACGAGTTGAAGGGCGCACGGACGTCCACCGAAATAGAAGATCTCACCGAAGAGCTTTTCGAGATCGACACACGGGAGGTTGAAGCATGACGAGAACATCTTCACTGGTTTTTTTCGCGTTCTTCCTGATGATCGCCTTCGCGGCGCCGGGCTGCACCAGGTGCTCCGGCGAGGTCGGCGACAAGGTCGCGGCCGAGCAGGGAGCGGCGGGCAAGAAGAGGAAAAAGAAACCGAGGCACAAGAAGGACAACCGCCGCAAGGCTCGACCGCGCGGGGCGGCGAAGACCGGAGCCGAGCTCCTGTACGTACGCTTTGAGACCGTGCTGGGCACGGTGATGACGGTCGCCCATGAGAACGAGGCCGAGCGACCGGCGAAGCCCAACGACAGCGTCTTCGCAGGCGGGCTCGTCGCGACCGGCGAGGCCTCGAAGGCCGTGCTCGCGGTCCGCGAGGTCGGCATGGCGACCCTCGACCAGAACGCCCTCATGATCACGGCCCCGTACACGAGGTGCGGCGCGGACCTCGTCCGTGGATCGGCCTACATCGAGGGTCCGATCCGGACCCAGCAGCGCGCGCCGTGCTACCTGCACACGCCGTCCGCGGCGATCCTCGTGACGCAGGCCAAGGCCGTGGTCGCCGTGGCGGACGACGGTCGCGTCAAGGTGGCGGCGCTCGAGGGCCCGGTCACGCTCGCGAACCTCGAGGGGACGAAGAGCGAGCTCCCGGCCGGTCGGGAGCTCGTCATCGACGCAAAGGGCACCATGGGCAAGGCGGTTCCCGCCGCGAAGTGCGAGGGCGCCCCGGAGCAGTGCTTGCGCGCCTGGCTCGCCAAGCCGGCGCTGCCCGACGCGCAGAAGCCGAAGAAGGCGTCCGACGCCGTGGCCGCCGCCGAGAAGATCGCCGACGCGCTCCCGGCAGACGTGCAGGCGCTCATCGCGCTGCAGGAAGCCCACAAGACGCTCGGCGCCGAGCACATGGCGGCCGACAGGAGGGCCGACGCCGGGGCCGCGCAGGAGGATCCGCTCGCGCAGAAGCTCCGCGACGACGCCATGCGGATGATGGGGCTCACGGACAGGGCGTCGATCCGCATCCACCGCGTGAGCTCGCTCCTCGCGCTCGCCGCCCGGCTGGCCCCAGCCGACGCCAAGATCGCGGAGCGTATCGTCGCTGCCCGGCAGAAGATGGACGCCATGAAGGGCTCGTTCCCCGCGCTGTTCGATCGCGCCAAGCAGGGCGCGATGGTCATGGGCGGAGCCAACACGCCCATTCCGTCAGTGCCCATGGCAGGTCCGACCCGATAGGCGCGCCGCGCGCGACAGGGACCGTCCGATGACCTCCCGATGGTCTTGGCACCATGCGTTGTTTCGGTTATAGAGCAGTCGTCGTGCGGGTTCGCACAGTGGAAGGAGCAGGAAGATGCCTCAAGGAACAGTGAAGTGGTTCAACAATCAGAAGGGGTTTGGCTTCATCGAGCAAGACGGGGGTGGGCGTGACGTGTTCGTCCACTACTCTTCGATAGAATCGAGCGGATTTCGGAGTCTCAACGAGGGGGAACGGGTCGAGTTCGAGGTCACCGAGAACGACAAGGGACCCGCCGCGACCAAGGTCCGCAAGCTGACCGAGTAAATCCCCCCCTAGCCCCCCTTTCAACGCAATCCTTCGAACGCCCAGCCGAGAAGCTCCGCATCGCCGGGAGCGCGCCCTTGCCTCCTTTCGCCCTCGACCCAGGACCAGACCGGGCCGTCGTCGACGCAGGCGGCCGCGTCTTGCGGGCAGTAGACGCGCACGTGAAAGTGGTCGTCGTGAGGGGGGCTGCCCTCGGGCTGGTGGAGAACCGAGGCGGCCCGCTCGACGAGGCCCAGGTCGCGGCCATGGGCGAGCGCCCAGGCGATGAGCAGGGCCTTGAGCCCGCGGCTCACGAAGATCCATTGAACCCGCGCCTCGGGGTCGTCGAGCAGGGCCTCGACGAGCAGCCAGTTCCGGTCGGTGTCGAAACGCAGCACCTCGCCGTCCCGTTCGCCCACGCCGAAACGGTCGAACCGCGCGCCCGGGCGGCTGCTCGTGCTGCGGCCACGCCTGTCGGTGGTGAAGAACCCGAGGTCCGCGTCCCTTCCGCTGCGGTGCGAGCGGTGTCCGGCGATGAACCCGCCGCACGGAGCGCTCAAGTCCCCGACGAGCGTCGTCGCGCCCGGGCGCGCGGCCGCAACCCGCGCGGCGACCCGCTTGAGGAGCCGGACGAGCTGCGGCGCGCCGTATCTGGCCGCATCCGCGTGGTAGGCGAGATAGCCCTGGCCCTTGCGGGGCAGGAGCTCGGATGAGGCATCAAAGCCGTGTTGCACGAGCCCGACCGATCCCTCGACCCCGGGCGTCGCTCCCCGCCACGGCAGGCAGCCCGAGACGAACGCCGCCGCGACGACCAAGGCCGCGCGCACCCTCATCCTCCCTTGCGCAGCTGGGGAAAGCCCTCGAGGAACTTTTCGATCCTGGACGCGCCCGATCTCAGCTCGGCCAGCACCGCCTCGAGCCGCGCCGCGTCCGTCCGGTCGCGGATCCCGGTGGTGCCCGCGTCGTGCTCGAAGCCGGCGCTCTGCGCCGCCATCCGCCCTCTCAGCTGCTCGAGCTGGAATCCCAGGTCTTCCAGCCTCACGGCGTCGTCCCGCAGCTGCCGCCGAAGCGCCTTGACGCGCGCGACGGCCTCCCGGGGAGGCTCCTTGCGGTTCTCCCGGGCCGCCGCGATCCCCAGCTCCAGGGTCTCTGCCCGCCTCTGCGCGACGTGGATCTCGCGTCGCAGGGCCGACTCGTCGCGCGCGATCGCGTCCACCGCGCGGCCCAGCCTCTCGCGGCCTAGCCGCAGGTTCTCGTCGTCGCGCTCCCGGGTCTCGGCCGACTTCTTCAAGGAGACATCGAGCCGCGCGCCCTCCTCGAGGAGCGTCGCGAGGCGCCTGTGGCATCCCTTCAGCCAGGGCGGGTGCATGCGGTCCGGCACGCGCGCGACGGCCTCCTCGTAGCCCTCGACCCTGAGGCGCCAGTCGTCGATTCCGGGCGCGGGTCCGGTGCGGGCGCAAAAAGCCGCGGCGACCGGGCTCGCGATGCCGCGGACGGTGTCGAGGTGATCGTCTTCCTCGCTCTCGCACCCGCCGACGGCCGCGAGTCGGGCGAGATCCTCGAGCAGGTGGTGGGCGTCCTGGTACCGATCCTCGGGCCGCTTGCGCAGGAGCCTCATGACGACCTCGTCCGCCTCGCGCGGAACGGGCAGCGGGCCCTTGGCGCGCGACGGCGGGACCGGGTCACGGCTCAGGTGGCTCAGCATGACCTGCGTGGCCGCGCCCTCGAACGGCAGGCGCCCGACGATCGTCTCGTAGAACACGATCCCCAGTCCGTAGAGGTCGGACGCGGGCGAAGCCGCGCCACCCGTGGCCTGCTCGGGCGAGACGTACTCTGGCGTCCCGAAAACCTGGCCCGTGAACGTGAGCCGCATGTCGTCCTTCATGCGCGCGAGGCCGAAGTCGAGGATCCTGACCTGGTCGCCGCCGTCGTCGCGGGGTTCCAGGATGATGTTGTCCGGCTTGATGTCGCGGTGCACGATCCCGAGATCGTGGGCGCGCCCGAGCCCGCGCGCGACCTCGGTGACGATGGCCACGGCCTTGGCGAACGGCAAAGGGCCGCTCGCGATGAGATCGGCGAGCGTCGGGCCCGACAGATAGTCCATGACCATGTAGACCACGCCGTCCTCGGTCTCGCCCGTCTCCCAGACCTTGATGATGTTCTCGTGGTCGATGTGCTTGGCCGCCCGCGCCTCCCTCAAGAAGCGCGCGCGCTGCACCGGGTCGCCGGCGAGCCCGGACGACAGGACCTTCATGGCCTCCACGCGGCCCGTGTGCTCCTCGCGGATCTTGTAGACCGCACCCATGCCGCCCGCGCCGAGCTTCTCGATCACGCGGAAACGACCGTCGACGAGCCGGCCAACGAGCGGGTCGTCGATCGAAAACAGGCGCATCCCGTCCACGGGGCAAATCCGAACATTGTCCGGGTAGCGGGTCTTGCAGATCGGGCAGTAGCGCTTCATGGCTCGGCCGGAAACCATGGCTCGCAAGATAGCATAAATGAAGAAAGCCGGTGAAATGCGGGGCGCCGGCGGACGAAATCGCCTAACCGAACCGCTTCTTCAGGAACAGGAATTGGACGTAGGATCGGTAGAGGTCCGGGTTGCTCTCGGTGCCCCTGTCGATCTTGACGCCGTAGCGCGTGACCGGAGCGCAATCCCCGCCGGCCTGCCCGTTGCCGGGCGCGACCCACTTGACGGTGGCCGAAAACGCGCAGCTCTCGTCCCCGGCCTGGAAGAGCAGGTTCGCCCGGTCGAGCACCCCCAGCTCCTCCACGTGGCCCGTCACGTCCATGCACAGGCCGGATTCGCTGCAGTTCACGAGCTTGACCTGGTGCTTCGCGGACGCTGTCTTGAGGTACATCCGGATGGAGCACTCCCACGAGGCGTCGATTCTTTCGGATTTCCGCTTATTGTCCAAGATTCCGCTCTCCTTGTTCCTCGGCGAATTTTAGACGTTTTTTCAAGGAGCGAGGTAGAAAAATCCACGCGCACCGGATGAATGGGGTTGTGCGAACCCGTCGAGGCGCGGAAGATGCCGTGGCGGCCCGTGTGATCCGAGGTGATGCCATGCTGAAGCGATACCGGCTCGACTGCGGGAAGATTGCGGAGTGCGGGGACTTCGATCAGATCCTCGTCTACGTCAATCCCGACGAGGAGGAGAAGAAACACCTCACCGGGACGCTCAAGATAGACGAGCACACGCTCAACTCCGCGCTCGACCCCGACGAGCTGTCGCGCCTCGAGTTCGAGCCCGAGCACATCGCGCTCATCTACAAGCGTCCGAAGAGCTACTCGGCGCAGGACGAGTACCTGTTCAAGGTGGCGTCCACGGGCCTGTTCCTTTTCAAGCAGCAGATCGTCATCGTGATCTCCGAGGACGTGCCGCTCTTCGACGGCAAGCACTTCACCAAAATCGCCTCGCTCCAGGACGCCGTGCTCAAGCTCATCTACCGCTCCATCTTCCAGTACCTCGAGCACCTGAAGACCATCACGCTCATGACCGACGCCCTCGAGAAGAAGGTCAGCTCGTCGATGGAGAACAGGTACCTCTTCAGCCTCTTCACGCTCGAGAAGAGCCTCGTCTACTACATGAACGCCATCAACTCGAACTCCATGCTCATCGAGAAGCTCAAGTACAACGCGGCCAAGATCGGGTTCACGCAGGAGGAGATCGAGTTCCTCGACGACATCACCATCGAGAACAGCCAGTGCTACAAGCAGGCCGAGATCTACTCCAACATTCTGGCCGGGCTCATGGACGCGCGCGCCTCGATCGTCAACAACAACCTGAACGTGCTCATGAAGACGCTCAACATCATCACCATCGGCATCATGGTCCCGACCCTGGTGGTGAGCGCGTTCTCCATGAACGTGGCCATGCCCTTCGACCACTCGCACCCCGCGGCGTTCTGGTCGATCCTCGCGCTCGCGTCGATTTCGGTGGTGAGCTTCATGCTTTTCTGGCGCCACAGGAACAAGAACCGAGTGGTGTGAAGCCGCATGGCCGCAATGCGACAGGCCGCGTTCTTCGATCTCGACGGCACGCTCGTCGGCGTCAACACGGGCGCCTTGTGGATGCGCGAGGAGCGCCGGGCCGGGCGGCTCCGTTTGCGGCACGTTGCCGTCGGGGCGCTCTACATGGCTGCGTACCGGTTCCGCGCGGTCGACATGGAGCGCGCCATGGTCCGGGCGCTTACGACCATAAAGGGCGAGCGCGAGGAGGTCGTGCGGAAACGGACCCACGACTGGTGGCGCTCGAGCGTCGTGCCGTGGATCGCGCCGGGCGCCGCTTCCGCGGTCGAGGAGCACCGCGCGCAAGGGCACCTGCTCGTGCTGCTCACGTCCTCGTCGCCGTACGCCTCCGAGATCGCGGCGAGGCACTTCGGGCTCGACGCGGTCCTGTGCACGGCGTTCGAGGTGAAGGACGGGAGGTTCACGGGAGACGTGGTGCGGCCCATCTGCTACGGCGAGGGCAAGGTCGTCCACGCCGAGCGCTTCGCCGCACAGGCCGGCGTGAGCCTCGACGAGAGCTTCTTCTACACGGACAGCTTCACGGACCTGCCCATGCTCGAGCGCGTGGGCCACGCCCGGACGGTGGGCCCGGACCTGCGGCTGCGCATAACCGCCCGGCGCCGCGGCTGGCCCGTGCTCGACTGGTGAGGGGTTCGTAGGACAGGGGGTCCATCTCTTGCCGCCGCTCGTGGGGCGGGGGGTTATCCCCCGCCGCTGCACCCCAGATCCCTCCCGCCGCGCCCGGCGACCAATCGCCGGGCTGAAACCACGAAGGACGCCGGGCGTCCTGTCCGTGGTACAATGTAGGCTCCGGGAGGACCATATGAGACATGATCCAAGGACTCCGGGAGTGAAGCCGGCACCGACTCCGACGCGTTGGCAGACGCGGGATGTCGGCGGGAAAATGTCTGTCGCTGATGTTGCTGCTAAAGTTGGTGGATCATCGATCAGACAAGTCCCTGCTTCGACAAATGTTGAAGGCTTTGGGAAGGTTGAGACGACGGCCACCCAAGGCAGGGAGTGGGGTTTCTATGCGACCGAGAACAAGGATAAAGAAATTGAGATGTTCTTGGTGGCCGGCAAGTGGGAAGATGAGCACGGTGGGTGGACGTTATCGAAAGAACTACAATCATCCGCTTTGGGAAGAATCCAAGAAAGCGGGAATACTTTACTTTTGGAAGGACATACCCATCCCCAAGGAGGGCTTCCGACATGGAAGAGCGACTACGTGGGTGCAAATTGGTGGGATACGCGCGGTTGGGGAAATGTCAGAAACATTACTATTGATGCATCTGGTGGCAACCGCTGGTGGGAATACAACTATACGCCATGATGAACGGGCGTCAGTAGAAAGAGTGACAGGAATCAATGTTTGTTGACAGCGAACGAATATCAATATCGATTGTGGCTGTATTTCTGATTTCGACGGCATTATTCCAGAGCGGATGCGCATCCCAGAGGCCAGATGTGAGTCGATTGAACAAGCAGATGGTCGAGACACCAAAGACTGCCGTTATTGTGAACGACAAAGAAATCGAAGTGCAAATCGGAGATAAAAAGCTCTCCTGGATGAAATGCCCTCTGGGAATGACGTGGGATGGTAAGTCGTGTGAGGGGAGAGCGACAAGAATGCTCTGGGATGAGGCCAAGAAATCCTGCCCTCCGGGATACCGAATGCCGACTCACGAGGAGATGTTGGTGATAATGGGACCTTGTGTAGAAAAGCCAGAAATGGCTGTAATAAATGAAGAAAAGCGATGCAAGAAATGCAAGGAGAGCGAAATATGCAATCAACTGTTTTTCTATCACACATGGGCAAAGGAAGAAGAATATGAATCAGGTTATACATGTAAGGACATAAATAAAGATGGAAACGGAAATTGGTGGTTTGACGTTTATGAAGGGATAATAGCAGTCGGCCCTATGAATACTTCTTCGATGGTGCGATGCTTGAAAGAAGTGGGAAAATAAAACAGATTGTCTGTCATGCTCAAGTGCGTGTTGGATAAAGTTCCATGACCGCGTCGTGGACCGGGTACGACCCTGTGACGCACCGGGCGGCGGCCACGGTGGTGCAGCAGCTCTCGCCGCAATACGCGGGCGCGCCCTCAAAGGCCACGCTGCTCTCGTTCGGGTACGAGTACGACCGTGTGGGCAAGCTCAAGGGCGTCGCGGACTACCGGGGCCGGCCGAACGACGGCCAGCATGAGACGTCGTTGCAGGAGAGCGGACGGCTCAAGGCGCCGCATCCGGTGACGGTGAACGCGGGACAGGACATCGCGGGGTACCACCAGCCCGGGATGCCCGCGGACTTCGACGGGTCCATGACCGCGCCCACGAAGTGGAATGCGAGCGACGCGTTGTTCGACGGCACGAAATGGCCGCTCGGCGCGGCGCCGTCCGACGCGGTGCTGGGGTACGACAGCCTGTATCAGCTCGTATCCGAGGATCGGGAGTACGCCACGGGCACGGGCGACGACGTGCAACAGGCGCAGGGCGAGGCCCCTGTGAGCCGCGTGCGCCAGCTCGACTGGGGCTTTGACCCGCTCGGATCCATGACCGAGTGGCTGGAGGGCGGCACAGGGCAGGCAGAGCACCGCAACCAGGGCCGGGCATTGGGCGTGATCACGAACGGGTACGCGCTCAACCTGGCTGGCGGATGCAACATGAGCATCCTGTCCACGGGCGGCGCGATCCCGGCCGGGTGCTTCAGGCCCGACGCGCTCTACTTTGCGAGCAACGTGGACGACGCCGGCCCAGGCCGGGGAACGTGCGTGTGGGTGGAGTACGACGGCGCCGGGCGCATGGATTGGCAGGTCGTGCGCACGGGATGCAGCGTCTGTGCCTATGACGCTGTGGCGTCGGATCGGGGCGTGGCCGCGGCGACGTGCCCTGGCGATGCGACCACGGATCCAGCGCACCCTGTAGAGGCGCACGTCACGCGGTACGAGTACACGTGGAACGCGGTGGGCGAGCTCGGGGGGGCCAAGAAGCGGGTGGACGGCGTGGAGAGCGTGACCATGTCGTACATCTACGACGCCTCTGGCGCGCGGGTGATCCGCGAGAAGTCCGAGGCGGCGTCCGACCCCACGAACATCCGGCAGGACCTGTACGTCTCGGGTGGGTACGAGCGGCGCCAGGTGCAGCTCCGGGACGCAGGCGGGACCCCGGTGTCCGTAAACGCAGCCGTGCCGGGCGAAGCATACGCCAACCTGGAGGGTACACGTCTCGTGCGGTACTCCTCGGGCCTGCGCATCGAGAACGACTACGACGAGACATCCGGAGAGCTTACCGACCGCAAGATGTTCCTGTCGTTCGGGAACCACCTCGGGTCCACGAGCGCGGTGGTGGACTACAACGACGGGACGCTGGTGGAGTGGCGCACGGCGTACGCGTACGGCGCGGACGAGAGCCACTGGAAGAGCGACGATCCCAGATACGCTGACGCGGACGAGCCATACAAGTTCACGGGCAAGGAGGAGGACGAGGCGGTCGGGCTCTTTTACTTCGGCGCGAGGTATTACTCGGCGATTCTGGGGAGGTGGTTGAGCCCGGATCCGGTGAGCACGCACCAGGGCGCGATGGAGAGCTACTACGGGTATGGAGGCAACAGCCCGTACATCGCCATCGATCCGGACGGGCGGATCGCGAACTTCATCATCGGGGCAATCGTCGGTGCCATCATCGGGGCGGTAGTAGGGGCGATCAAGGGCGGGTGGAAAGGAGCCATCATCGGAGCCGCTGTCGGCGCGGTTGTGGGAGCCGCGACTTCCGGGGCCGGGTCGGCTGCTGCATCGGGGGCGGCTGCTGCCGGAATGGGTGCAACAGCATCGGGTGCAGTTGGAGCTGCCGCCGCAGGAGCCGTGGCCGGAGCCGCGGGGATTGTTCAAGCCAAGGCGTCCGGGGCAACATGGGGACAGTCGTTCCTTGCAGGAGGCATCTCGTTCGCCTGCGGAGCAATCGGAGGAGTTGCCGGCGCAGGTATTTCGTCAGCAGGAGTAGGTGCCGCATCATCAACTCTTGCCGGGCTCGGAATCGGAGCCAGCCTGAGCGGGACCGTGACATTGACCGAGGCCGCGGTAGCGACGGACGGGGACTTGAGCAAGGCGAATTGGGACTCGCTGGCCGCGGACTGGGCCATGAACGTTGGCGCGAGCGCATTAGGGGCCGCGGTCGGGGCGGGGTTGGGGAATCTGACGGGGAACGGGGCAGGAGCAGGGGAAGAACCTCGGGTGGCCCAAGGCACAGCCCCTGCACCCAAGGCCCAAGGAGGGAACCCCCCAGTGGAGGTGCAGCGCGCATTGGCCGATCCCGCCGTGCGGAAAATCATGGCGGAGCAAGCCCGTTTAGCGGTTCAGGAGGGTGTTGAAAAGGGAGGATGGATTGTGAAGGCAAGCGGGGGTTATCGTTTTTCTCCTTATAAGAACGATCCATTGAACAACCAAGCCATGGACGTCCTTCCCCCGCCGGAAGGAACAGTGTTTGGTTTCCACATCCATGAGCCGACGATTTACGATTCCAGGACAGCTGAGGGCAGATTAAATCTTTGGAATACGGGATATGGCGAAAGCGTTCCGACTAAGGCCGATGCGAAAGTCGCTGTGGACTACGGAAAACCTCAAGTGGTAGTGGATTCTATAAATACATATTACCTTTTCCCAGGAGGGAGAAACGCTGGAAGTTTTATGCCGATCGGTCCGCGGATCGACACCAACATTGCGCCCTCTGTATCAAGTTCGGGGTATTTCAACTACAGATCTTTTGAGCCGATGTCGCCTCACTACCCTATGCCATCATGGATGAACAGATGAATACGATTTCCGTTAAATGTCTCATTGTGTCTTTAGTGGCGTTTTATGCCTCGTCATGCGGAAGTGCGCGCGAGTCTCCACCCAAGCCTGTCCCAACATCCGCTGGGGATATGACGCGAAACCATAAAGAGAAAAAAGATACGCCCACAGAGGCTCAAGAAAAACGCGTCATGGGCAACGATATTCTGGAAAGGGAGGGTTACCTGTTCCAGAAGATACAGGCAGGAGAATGCTCGATCGAAGAACAATCCAAGGAGACCGTATGCGATCAATGGTCTAGGAACAGCAAGGAAAAAGCAGCCTGCATGGATCCACCGGGGAATGAATTGCCTGAAGCACTCTTTTTACAAGGTTGGGATCTGAAGAAAGGCACGTTCGAGATATCGGTAGACACCTACTATATTGGAAAGTACGAAGTAACAGCAAAACAATATGAAGATTGTGTGCTTCAAGGATGGTGCCCTCCAACAAGAGGAGATTGCTACAGTATTAGGTACATTGGGTACCCTAAAAGAAGTTCCATTGATAACATGCCTGCATTTTGGAACGAACCTAAAAGAGACAAATGTCCAATGATCTGTGTTTCATGGGCTGCAGCCAGAAGTTATTGTCGATGGCTCGGCGGAGACCTGCCGACAGAGAATCAATGGGAATATGCAGCACGGTGCAGTGGAATGAGCAAAGATACGACCGATAATAAAGGAGGAGAGAGCGAAGGCAAATGTTATGAAAGTAACATATCCCAAACGGTTAAAGAAGAAATTGAAGATTCAAAAATATATAACATGAACGACAGCGTAAGCGAGTGGAACAGGGAACAAGTGTGGATGAGATGGAGTGATAACCCGACAAAAATACAATACTTTACGACCAACAGAGAGGAATGCCTGAAGAAATATCCAGAAGAATGTCCGGAACAGAAGGTTAAATATTACTTGCCTGGAATATGCCAAGAAGCCGATGAACATGTTCCGGACAATCTATTTCGGGGTGGGAGTTCGGAATTGCCTGGATATGCTAGATATCCAGGATGGCGATGGGCGGGACCGCCATTCCCAACGCCAATCATTGGAATGAGATGTGTGATTGAACTCAAGTCATCATCTGATGATGGAGGGGCGATGGGGTCAATACCCGCCACTTGATGACACATGGACATCGATCGGGTATCGCATCCGCATGCTGAGGAAGCAACGCATCGACTTCGAGGGAGCCTGACGCCATGTCATACACCCCGGTCTTTAAGTGTCATCTGGCGGGTATTGACCCCAATGCCCTGCACCCAAGGCCCAAGGAGGGAAACCCCCAGTGGAGGTGCAGCGCGCATTGGCCGATCCCGCCGTGCGGAAAATCATGGCTGAGCAAGCCCGTTTAGCGGTTCAGGAGGGTGTTGAAAAGGGAGGATGGATTGTGAAGGCAAGCGGGGGTTATCGTTTTTCTCCTTATAAGAACGATCCATTGAACAACCAAGCCATGGACGTCCTTCCCCCGCCGGAAGGAACAGTGTTTGGTTTCCACATCCACGAACCGGAACAATATTCCCCCGAATTGAGATTTCGGGCATGGAATGAGCAAAAAACCATATCGATTCCGACTATCGATGACGCAAAAACTGCCACAACATATAACAAGCCTCAATTGGTAGTAGATTCGCAGAACACCATGCGTGATCAGTTAACAATAATATCAAGTAGTTACAGCCATTTCTCGGCGGGGAAACCAACTCCCGGTGACCAAGCGACACGCCGATACGAAAGCCGAAGCCTGCCGTACGCCACGGACTCTCGGGGACAAGAACGGCAAGCGGTCCCTGGACGGACAGAGGCGAGGCCACGACGGCGGAATTTCCAAGAATGTAACCAGCAGATATCGCAACGTATTTCTCTTAACTGGACACGCATGCGCAGAACACATATTACCTTTTCCCAGGAGGGAGAAACGCTGGAAGTTTTATGCCGATCGGTCCGCGGATCGACACCAACATTGCGCCCTCTGTATCAAGCTCGGGGTATTTCAACTACAGATCTTTTGAGCCGATGTCGCCTCACTACCCTATGCCATCATGGATGAACAGATGACTGCGAATTTTAAAGACCTGCTCATTTCCTTGTTGGTAACACTCTGGATCGCATCATGCGGCAGCACGCGCGAGTCGCTTCCAAAACATGTTCCGACACCCACGAAAGAAGAGATACAGGACCAGAGTGCGGGAAGTGAAGCGCCCCAAGAGCCTACGCGAAAGAGCGTGACCAGCAATGGCGTCCTGGTGAGAAATGGCTACGTACTGCAAAGGATCGAAAAAGGTAGATGCACGATAAAAGAGCGGTCGCAAGAAATGGTATGCGATCAAACGTCGGAAGACAGCATCGAACGAATGGCATGCATGGATAGTGAAAGCGATGCAGCGGTGAGGATATTTGAAACATTCTATCTTGGTTATTGGGATCTCAGAAAGGGCGAGTTCGGCCTCTCTGTGGACGAATACTACATCGGGAAACAGGAGGTGACGGTGAGGCAGTACGACGAATGTGTGCAAGCCGGCAAGTGTCCTCCGGTGGCAAGCTGCGCGAGGTGGGAACGCGTTGGTGCTGAGCCTGTGCTTTCCGGACGAGGGATGGATGCGTTCGAGAGCGAAGCCGACACGGAAAGATGTCCGATGGTTTGCGTTAGCTGGGAGATGGCCAGGGCATACTGCCGATGGCTTGGGGGCGATCTGCCGACAGAGGAACAATGGGAGTATGCGGCGCGTTGCAGCGGGCGCAACAAGGAAGATGCCTTCGCTGAGCGAGATACCCAAAGAGAACGCTGCTATAGAGGTAAGATTGGGAAGATCGCGAAGACCGACCACGAAGATGGGGTTTTATACGACATGATCGATAATGTGAGCGAATGGAACAGAAACGAGGTCTGGTCGGCGATGTTCTGTCGTAACCATCGATACCAACTGTTTTTTACGACGAATAAAAACGACTGCAACGACTTATACGGAACCGGGGAATGCTATGATTATGAAAGCGACTCGGAATATAATCCATTGTATCCTTTTAAAGGAGGAAGCTCGGAGCTGCCCAGATATACGAGGTATCCTGGGTGGAGATGGGCTCAAGCTCCTGCTGGGAATTACTTCACGGGAATCAGGTGTGTGGTTGGAGGTACACCCCCAACGGGGATACAGGAAAATAAGAAAATTCCCTATGAACCAATGCCAAGAAAACCAGCACCCAACGATAGCAGGGGGTGTGGATCTCCTCCTAAACCGATTCAGGAAAAACCCACCTTATGATGCAGTGGCGGGAAGTGGAGGGGCGATGGGGTCAATACCCACCACTTGACACATGGACATCGATCGGGTATCGCATCCGCATGCTGAGGAAGCAACGCATCGACTTCGAGGGAGCCTGACGCCATGTCATACACCCCGGTCTTTAAGTGTCATCTGGCGGGTATTGACCCTATGACCACGTCAGAATACCAGCATACTCAAGCCGGTTTCGGGCTGACTGACTATGATAAAGTGACATTGCCAGGAGGGGGACAAGCCGGTATTGCGCAAATGCAAGTAAACCAGATGTGCAAGGAGCTTGGCATCGATCCAAGCAATATAGCACCGCATGGTTTGGAGTTGCCATTCAACCAAAATGCCCCGACACCAAGTTCTCCTGTCCAGGCATATCGAAGCAATGGCGTTTTGTATCATAATTTGGAAGGTAATGTCTGGAGTGACAAATCTATCCAAAGGCGCTGGACCGGCTGGCCGTAGCGATTGGGACACCAATGACGACAAAAATGATGATATTGTCTCTTCTGTTGATTTTGATCGGCGCTTACGAGGCGTTTGGTGTGTTGGGATGCTCAGCGGGCCATCAATCGCATGCTGTATCGCTGCGAAATCAAACGATAGAGCATAATACTTATATAAGCGCCATTCGGTTTACCAATGATGGGAGATATCTGTTTTCTCAAGGAGATATGGATGGCAAGATTATCTCATGGAACATCAAAACAATGCAGCCGGAGAAAGTGCTGGTTAGACCGTTTGGGAGATATTCAAAATTTGAGATAAGCCCAGTTGGCACGACTCTCGTATACCTAAAAGGTAGAGAACTCAAGTTGTTTGATTATGAGACGCTGAGAGATGTTGGGGTTCTTTATGGGAATACGGTGGATCGCATAGTATATCTAATGGGTGGAAAATATTTGGCTGCCGGAGTTTATGTATGGGATGTAAACGAAAAAAAAATAATATCTGAATTGTATAAATGGGGATTCCTGATGTCTGAAGTTCCGACAAAAGACGAATTGATATTTTCTGGATATGATTTTCTGGATATCGTCGATATAAAAAGCAAAACGGAAATACGAAGAATCAGGATCGAAAGCAAATGGGACACGACCATACAGGGGATTTGCCAAGTCATTATTGAATCGGACGGCAAGAGAGGATATGCATTAAGCGATAGTGGTATATTAGGCATTTTCAATGTGGAAACCGGAGAAGTGACGGCACGCATTAAAACCTATCCAGGAAAGATCATGATGGATGAGAAAAAGAGGAGACTGTATAAAATAACGCGAAGGGCCGGTATCACTTCTGAGGATAAGTATATAAACCAAAAATATGCGCTAATAGATATGTCTTATGAATTCGAGGTATATGATATGGATAGCGCAAAACTTATTGACAAGGGAAAGTGGGTTGTCCCAAAAGATACGATAGAAAAAATGGTAACCGAAGACGGAACGCCAGCCGTTGGGATCTTGGATGCTGTCCTATCCCCCGACGGTAAAATCATAGCTGTTTCCTCTGAAGGATGTACCATCCGTCTTTTTAGCAGCGAGACCTTCAAGCCCATCGGTCTGCTGGGCGAGGGTTGCCGGGTCGCTCCAAGACCAATCGAAATAAGTGGTTGAACCCAACACATGGAACGGGGCGATGGGGTCAATACCATGCGTGTCCAGTTAAGAGAAATACGTTGCGATATCTGCTGGTTACATTCTTGGAAATTCGACTGGCGCCCTGCTCACTCGTGAGCACCTCGTTCTCGTGCTCACTCGAATGCGGTGGGGCGAAAGTTCCAGCCGACTTCCGGCGTGCAGATATCAAGGAAACACGAGCAAAAACAACACGATAGCCTTGCGCGACGAGTTGACTAACCCGGGTCCGTAGCCATCATGTCCCACAGGTAACGGCGCACCCCACAATGCCCAGCAGGGTGCCGCGCGCGGAGCGCGGGTGGATTCGTGTACGCCGCGAAAGGAGAAACCGACATGAACCGCGAGCTATTGGAGAAGCCGTTTCCGGCCGACCGGATCAAGACCCGGAAGGGCGGGGGCGATGGGGTCAATACCCACCACTTGACACATGGACATCGATCGGGTATCGCATCCGCATGCTGAGGAAGCAACGCATCGACTTCGAGGGAGCCTGACGCCATGTCATACACCCCGGTCTTTAAGTGTCATCTGGCGGGTATTGACCCTATGACCCCCACCTGGACCGCGGTGCCGACCTCGGTGCCGTTCACGGACGCGTTCGGCAACTGGTGCCTGCTGAATTCGGGCTGGCTGGAGCACACGTACACCCTGCCGGCCGCGTACCTGAACGATCAGTTCAGGATGCGGTGGATCTTCTACTCCAACGCCCAGAACCGTTTCCGCGGCCCGTTCGTGGACAACGTCCACCTCGTAAAGAACTAAAACCGGAGCGCGGCTTGGTGTGGTATTGTGGGGAGGCTCGCCGCAAGCCTTTGGGGGGTGCAAGGTGGAGGGAACGATGAAGTATAGATTGACTGTTATGACTCTTTGGACACTGTTCGCGCTCGCTGTCGGATGCTCTGGTTGTTCGGGAAAAAACTCGAGCGGAAACCCCGGGAGTGAAGCCGGCACCGACTCCGACGCGGACTCTGATAACGATTCTGACGCGGACTCCGATTCCGACTCAGACAATGATTCGGATTCGGACGGCGACTCAGACTCTGATTCCGACAATGACAGCGATTCCGACAGTGACTCGGACTCGGATGGCGACACGGACACGATCACCAATGTGGAGCCCTGGGTATGGACTGACAACCCGCCCGGCGAGGGCTGCGGGACAGGATGCAAGCAGCTTACGTTCGTTGAAAGCGTCAGAGAAAGAGCCTGGGATGTTTGGGATAAAATGTTGGCGGTGAAAGACGCGCATAACGGTATTTCCAAATATCTTTATGTCATAGATGTCGCGAATAATAAGTTCATGAAGATCCCGGACATGCATCCCGAATATCCGGTGAGCTCGTTGGCAAGCGCCATAAAAGGACCAGCAATCTATAACGGGATTATCTATTACTCTCTAGCCGTCTTTACCTCCGTTCCTATGAAAGTAGAGTTGATTCGGGCGGATGCAATCGCGAAAACCCAGGAGGTCGTATTCTCCAAGGACAGACCGGTCGTGACTGGGGAAATCTACATTCCAGAGGATATCGACGCGTATGGGGATCGCGTCGTGAGCGTGGCCGGCTGCACCGAGATCGTAAATGGAGTGTGGC
This sequence comes from Deltaproteobacteria bacterium, assembly GCA_028713995.1. Classification (GTDB taxonomy): domain Bacteria; phylum Myxococcota_A; class Polyangia; order JAAYKL01; family JAAYKL01; genus JAQTNF01. Next base: position 41,243 of record JAQTNF010000033.1, read on the forward strand.
CTCTGTGTGTGTACACACCCCCCTGGCCAACGCAGGGACAAGCCATCATCGATGAAACATATGGTTTCTACAACTCCCTGTGGAAGGACACGCTCGTGTTCACCGATATCAGACCCACGCACGCGGACGACATCACCGGCTACGACTTCAAGACCGGGAAGTTCATCACCATCACCAACGACGACGAGTACCAGATCTTCCCGCGTATTCACGAGAACAGGATTGTCTACATGGACCTGCGAATGGGAAGCGGCACCCCCGCGAACTGGGACAACTCGTCCGTGTACCTGCACGACCTCACTACGGGGGACACGCGGCACATCGCAGGTGGAAACTGGATCGCGGCCTACCCGGACGTATTCGGTGACATCGCGATCTGGCTCGACTACCGTG
>JAQTNF010000034.1:0-8649 GCA_028713995.1 Deltaproteobacteria bacterium
ACGTCAAGCTCGCGGGCTGCGATCGGCCGGACAGGTGCGCGGGCGTGGCCGATAGTCAGTACATGGCCAAGGGCCTGGCCTGGGCTTACCTGGAGTGCGTCCCGGCGTCCGCGCGCGTCGGGCTGACCGTGGCACAGGGCGAGGACCGGGCGATGTGGCTCGAGCGCGCCAGGGTCCTTGAGCGTGTTCTTGTCCGCACCGCGGGCTACCACGCGGCGCTTTCTCTGCTCGTGGACGGCGCTGACGACGCGGGCGGGATCACGGCCGGCGACCTCAACGAGGACATCCCGGCCGCCGAGCTCGGCCCGCTCGCGGATCCCGCATTCCTGAAGGGCCTGGGCGTGGCGGAATCGCGGCTTTTCCTGCCGCTCGAGAACCTGAAGGCGCGGGCCGGGCTCCTCGCGGAACAGGCCACGAGCGGAGAGTTCAAGATCTCGGCCGGCTCGCTGCCGTGCGTGCAACCGGCCCTGGCCGAGGCCCTCGCCGAGTTGCAGGGGTTCCTGCCCACCGTCGAAGGTGCGTCGGGCGCGCTCGTGCCCGACCGGACAGGCGGCCTGTATGCGCTTGTCGACGCGCAGGCGGCCATCCTCGGTCTCGCCGGCCCGGGTTCCGGAGGAACGAGATGAGGAGATGGACGGTTCCCTTGGCCGCGCTCGGCGCCGTGGGCCTTGCGCTCGCGATTTATCTCACATGGCTGCACGTGAGGCTGCACACGGACCCGGGCTACGTCTCCGCATGCGCGTTGGGGGGTGCGCTCAACTGCGAGACCGTGGCCGCCTCGAAGTACTCAACGCTGCTCGGTGCGCCGATATCGGTCTGGGGCATCCTCGGCTACCTCGGGCTCCTCGCGCTCCTGCGGGTCGAGTCGGGCCGCGGCGACAAGGCGGGCGCGGCCGGGCTCCTCGCGCTCTACGGCATCCTGCTCGCCGCCGCGTCCGTGGCGCTGGCGGCGGTCTCGTTCCTCGCCATCCGTGCCATGTGCCTCGTGTGCGCCGCGACGTACGCCGTAAACCTGGGGGTGTTGGCCGTGGCGCTCGCCAACGCCCGGGCCCGCGGCGGCCTGCGCGCGCGGCTCGGTGCCGAGTGGAAGGAGATCGCGAGGAGGCCGAGGGCCGCGGTGGGGTGGGGCGTTGCGGGCCTGCTCCTGGCCGCGGCCGTGTCCTCGGGCATGCCGCGCTACTGGGAGCTGGCGTCCTGGCGGCGCGGCGCGCCGCTCGACAACGGGATCGACGAGCAGGGACTGCCGTGGCTCGGCGCCCGCGCTCCGCGCGTCACGGTGCACGAGTACGTAGATTACGAGTGCGTGCACTGCCGGGTGGCGCACCGCAAGTTGCGCCGCATGCTCGCGGAACACCCCGACGAGCTGCGCATCGTCCGCCACGATTTCGCGCGCATGACATGCTCCCTCGGCCAGGACACGCCCCCCGGCGAATCGTGTCTGCTCGTGCGCGGCGGCATCTGTGCCGCGGACAAGGGGCGTTTCTGGGACTGGAACGACGCGGTCATGGCCGTGCCGAGGCCGCTCAAGGGCGAGGCGCGCAAGACGTACGCGCTCGATATGGCCGTCAAGCTCGGGTTCGATCGGGCCTCGTTCTCCTCCTGCCTGGCTTCTCGGAGCACGGTGGACCGCGCCCAGCTCATCTACAAGGAAGCCATGTCGCGCAAGGTGCGCGAGACCCCGTCCTACGTGGTGGACGGCCGTATCGTGCCGCCCGCAGAGCTCCACGACGAGCTGGAGAGCAGACTGTAGGCGCCGGCCCGGCCGCGAAATGGCCTTGCAACAGCCGCCAATTGCGTTACGAAGACGGGCATGAAAGCACCCGCAAACCGCCGCGTGGTCGTCGTGGGGTACGAGGTCTCCACGTCCCTCGGTCACGGGTTCGCAAGGACCTGGGCGCGCGCCAAGGCGGGCGAGTCGGGCATCGGCTGGCTGACGCGGTTCGACGCCGGGGCCTATCCGGTCAAGTCCGTGGGCGAGATCCCGGACTTCGACCCGCTCGCGTACGACTTCCTCACCGAGCGCGACGTGTACTTCTGGAACGCGCGCTTCATCCCGCTCACCATGGCCCTGTGCCACGACGTGGCCAAGGGCGTTGGGCTCGTCATCGACGGCAAGAACGCCCACCGCGTGGGCGCGCTCATCGGCTCGGCCATCAACGGCGCCGACTCCTACGAGCAGAACCTCGAGGGCCTGCGCAACGGCGGACCGCTCAAGGTGTCGCCGTTCTGCCTGCCCAACATCTGCGCCAACATGCCTGCGGGCAAGGCGTCCATCCTTCTGGGATTCACGGGTCCCGTCATGGCTCCGGCCACGGCCTGCGCCACGGCCAACCACTGCATCGCCGAGGCGGCCAAGATCATCCAGCGCGGCGACGCGGACGTGATGTTCGCGGGCGGGGCCGAGCTGCCGCTCTTGCCGGCCATCCTGTACGGGTTCGGCAACATGCGGGCGCTCGCCTGCGACGCGGAGGGCGACCGCTCGGCCACGAACCCGGCGCTCGCGAGCCGCCCTTACAGCGGCGACAGGCGGGGCTTCGTGCTGGCCGAGGGGGCCGGCGTCCTGCTGCTCGCCTCGCTCGAGTACGCGCTCGAGCACGAACTGCCCGTCAAGGCCGAGATCCTGGGCCAGGCCATGAACTCGGACGCGTGGCACTACACAAACCCGCGCGAGGAGACCATCACGGCCTGCGTGCGCGGCGCCATCGAGGACGCCGGCATCGCCGTGGACGAGGTGGGCTACGTCAACGGGCACGGCACGTCCACGCGCATCGGCGACAAGACCGAGGTGGCGTGCCTGCGCAACGTGTTCGGCAAGCGGCTCCCGCAGATCCCCGTCTCGTCCAACAAGAGCCAGTTCGGCCACTCGCTGGCCGCATCCGCGGCGCTCGAGGCCGCGGCCACGGTGCAGGGCCTCGTCGAGGGCGTCATCCTGCCCACGCTCAACCTCCAGATCGACCCGGAGTTCGAGGGCCTCGACTTCGTGCCGGACGCGGCGCGGCGTGTCGACGTGGACATCGCCATGTCGAACTCCTTCGGGTTCGGCGGCCCGAACTGCTGCATCGTGTTCGGCAAGTGGCGGGGTTGATCCGGACGGCGAAGCCGTTGACACTGATTGCGCGCACACATAATATGTGTAAGTGGGCGAGCGACGAGGGAGAAGGCCATGCCGAACATCACCATCTCGATCGACGAGGAGACCTTGCGTGCGAGCCGCAGGTACGCGCAGGAGCACAAGACGTCCTTGAACGCGCTCATCAGGCGCATGCTCGAGCGGACCGTGACCCGCGCGTCGTCGGACTGGGTGGACGAGTGCTTCTCACTCATGGACGAGGCGGCCGTGCGCGGGGGCGGCAGGAGGTGGACTCGCGATGAGATCCACGAGCGGTAAGATCTTCCTCGACACAAACGTCTTCATCCACGCCCTGGACGGAAGGACCCCGTCGAAGCGGGCGCGCTGTCGTGAGATCATCCGCGCCCTGGCCGCCAGTCGAACCGCTGTCATCTCGACCCAGGTGATGCAGGAGTTCTACGTGGTCGCGACCCGCAAGCTCGGCGCGGATCCGGTGCTCGTGAAGAGCATGCTCGCGTCCCTCTCGAACCTGGAGCTTGTCACCGTGACGCCCGAGATGATCGGCGAGGCCGTGGACCTGAGCATCTTGAACCGCCTGTCGTTCTGGGACGCCCTGATCGTCGCGTCCGCGAGCGTCGCGCGCTGCGAGGCGCTCGTCACCGAGGATCTCAACCATGGCCAGGTCGTCCACGGCGTACGCATCGAGAGCCCGTTCCCCGCGTCGGGGAGATGACGGGGAGATGGCGGGGTTGACTCTGCGACCCTGCCCACATACAAAGCCAGGGCCATGCGCCGCAAGTTCGAGGTCAAGCAGGAGCTCCCGGACGATTTCGTCATCGAGGCCGGAACGGGTCACAGGTGGCACCGCGAGGGCTTCCGTGTGCTCTACGCCGACACGGACAAGGCCGGCGTCGTGTACCACGCCAACTACCTCAAGTACTTCGAGATCGGCCGCGCCGGGTTCGTGCGCGCCACGGGACGCAGCTACAAGGAGGTGGAGGCGCTCGGCCTGTTCCACCCCATCGTGGACCTGCGCATGCAGTTCGAGTCCCACGCGGACTACGACGACCTCCTGTCGGTCTACGCCCGGCCGCGCTCCCTCGCGCCGGTCAAGTTCAGCTACGAGTACGTGGTGCGCAACGATCAGCTCGGCCGCATCCTGGTCCACGGCTACACGATCCACTGCTGCATCGACAAGGAACGCCGCGTGCTTCCCGTGGACGAGGTGACGCGCGCCATCTTCGAGGACTACGGAGTGATCCGCGAGCGGTAGAGGCGCCCTTCGTCAGCTCTCCTTGCCGATCCGGAACGGGACGTTGAAGGGCCGAAAGCACGCGCCGAAAGCAGGGAGCGCGAGAACGGTCGCGGCCTTGGCCGCACCCTCGCGGATGCAAGCCTCGGCCGGCGTGCCCGCGAGCTGGCCCGGGGTCTCGATGAGCACGATGCGCCCGTCGCCGGTCACGACCAAGGTCACGGTCACGGGCTTTGCGGGCGTGGCGAGGCAATGGGCGATGGACGGGCCGAGCTTGCCGAGCCCGCGTTGCACCGCGTCGATGGCCGGAAAGTAGGGCAGGGTCGCGTCCGCGCGTGGCTCCGGAGGCTCGGAGCACCTCACACCCGCGTCCGCGAGCGCGTCCGCGATGCGACGTCTGAAGGCCACGCCGCTCGCAAGGTCGCCGGCGACCGAGCCAGGCGTGCGCAGGATGGCGAGGGAGCGGTCGTAGAGGCGTTTCGCCTCGTAGGAGCGCCCAAGGCGCAGCTCGAGGGTGGCCCGGTCATCCAGGTTGGAGGCGAAGTCGCGGCCGCCCGGCTCGAGCAGCGCCGCGGCCTGCTCGAGAACCGCGAGAGCCTTCCCGTTCTGTCCGTCGCGCTTGAAGGCGTAGGCCTGCTCGGTGAGCGCGGCGGCCTTCTTCGCCGCGGCCGGATCGCCGGATGGCGCGCCTTTCGTGCACGACAAGGAGAGGAGGATCGACGCGAGGACGACGAGCCTCAAAATACGTACCCGGCCCTGGCGGCCTCGAGGCGAAGCCACGCCGTCGGCATGCACTTCAGCCTGTCAAAGGTGCGTGCCAGCTTGTCCGCGTACTTCTGGATCTTGGCGAGGGCGTCGCCGGACTGCATGGGCATGGTGGAGGGCAGGTACAAGGAGGCCGAGCCGTCGCTGTAGATCTGCGCCTCGAACGCCACCTGCATGCCGCGCACGGTCGTGTAGTCCGTGAAGACCTTGAACTCCGCCGGGCTCACCTTGTAGACGGCATACCTCGATGCCTGCATGGCCGCGATCATGGCCGCGAGACTGCGCTGGTCGGCCGGCGCGTCCTGCGCGGCCGGACATCCCGTGAGGCGGATCGGCGTGATGGTGTTGCCCGCGGGACGGCGTCCGCCGCAGCCCGCGAGGCAGGCGAGCGACAGCCCGACAAGGATTGCGATTCGAGTCGTGTGTGTCATGTTCCGATCATACGGTCGTCGCCCATTTCGCGCAACACGCTGGTTCCTGGACAGTGAGAGGCGGCCGGACTATGCCGATCCTTGGGTCATGGAGGGCGAGATCACAGGCCGGATCCTCGGGGCGCTGCTCCTCGCGGCAGCGGCCTTTCCCGGCCTCGCGCGCGCGGGCGACGACGAGGTCTGCGACAGCGCGGCCGATCCCATGGCCGGGCTGTCGGACGAGGAGGAGGTCACCCGCCCGGCCGTCCGGCCGCCCAAGCGCGACAAGGTCTACCCGGGCTCGCCGGACGCGCGGCGCGGCTACGAGAACATCGCGACGACGATCTTCAGCGTACACGAGCGCGAGGGAGTCCCGATCTTCGAGAAGGGGACGCTCCCGATCGCGGCCCTCGAGAGCCTGTTTCGATGCCGCGGCTTCGGGGAACGGCACACGATCGATGCTCGCCTCGTGGAGACCGTGCTCGCGGCCGCGGCCGAGTTCAAGGCGCGGCGCGTGAACGTCGTGTCGGCCTACCGCTCACCCAAGCTCAACGACGCGCTCGCCAAGAAGGGCCGCCGCGTGGCCGCCGAGAGCCGGCACACGCAGGGCGAGGCCATCGACTTCAACCTGCCGGACGTGCCGGCGGCGCGGCTCGGAGCGTGGCTCTGGGATCACTTCGAGGGCGGTGTGGGCGTCTACGTGCGGGACGATTTCGTCCACATCGACGTGGGGCCAAGGCGCAGGTGGAAGGGCCGCTGAGCCCTCCGCTGTGCAATTCGGAACATTGCGGGCCCGTCGGGCGCGTGCTAGTCAAGACGGCCATGAAGCCGAAGTCTTTCATTCGAATTTCGGTGGGGCTCCTCGTTGCCGGGGCACTGTCCTGCCGACCGGTCGCGAAGCCGGCGCCGGTCATCCTCGCCACGACCACCAGCACCGAGGATACCGGGCTCCTCGACGCCCTCCTGCCCTTGTTCGAGAAGCAGACCGGCATCAAGGTCAAGACCGTGGCCGTGGGCTCGGGCGAGGCCATCGAGATGGCGCGGCGCGGCGAGGCCGACGTGCTGCTCGTGCACTCCCCGCAGGCCGAGGAGAAGCTCGTGGCCGAGGGGAAAGGGGCGCGGCGCCGTGCGGTCATGCACAACGACTTCGTGATCGCCGGGCCGCCGTCCGATCCGGCGCGCGTCGCCGGCACGATGAAGGCGGTCGATGGGCTCGTCGCGATCGCGAAGGCCAAGGCCGCGTTCGTCTCCCGGGGCGACGCGTCCGGCACGCACAAGAAAGAGAAGGCCCTGTGGGATGCGGCCGGAGTCCGGCCGGCTGGCGAGTGGTACGTGGAGGCCGGCCAGGGCATGGGCGCCACCTTGCGCATCGCGAGCGAGAAACAGGCCTACACGCTCGCGGATCGCGGCACGTTCGCGGCCACTCGGAACCTGAATCTCAAGGTCCTGGTCGAGGGCGACCCGGCACTCCTGAATCCCTACCACGTCATCGACGTGGTGGGCCCCAAGGCGAATGCGGCGGGCGGCAGGGTGCTCGCCGACTTCTTCGTGTCTCCCGCGACCCAGCGCGCCATCGGCGGGTTCGCGCGCGCCGGGCAGAAGCTCTTCGTCCCGGACGCGACGCCGTAGCCCGTGGAAAGCGTGCTCGGAAGCGGGGAATGGGTCGAGATCACGGGCCGCACGCTGCTCGTGTCCGGCGCGGCCGTGCTCGTGGCCGTATTGCTCGGCATCCCGCTCGGCGCGCTCATCGCCACGTCGCGCTTTCGCGGCAGAGGGCTCGTGCTGGCGATCGTCAACACGGGCATGGGGCTGCCGCCGGTGCTGGTGGGGCTCGCGGTGGCCCTCGCCCTGTTCCGCAGCGGCCCGCTCGGGTTCCTGTCGTGGATCTACACGGTGCAGGCCATGGTCGCGAGCCAGGCCGTCATCGCCCTACCGCTCGTGGTCGGGCTCACCGCGGCCGGCGTGCAGCAGCTCGATCCGCAGCTCTCCTTGCAGCTGCGCTCGCTGGGCGCGTCCCGCACGCAGCTCGTGTCGATCCTCCTCAAGGAGGCGCGCCTGTCCGTGCTGGCCGCGATCATGGCCGGCTTCGGCGGCGCGATCTCCGAGGTGGGGGCGGTCATGATGGTGGGCGGCAACATCCGCGGGCAGACCCAGGTGCTGACCACGGCCATCGTGCAGCACACGCGCATGGGCGAGTTCGAGGCCGCGGTGATCCTGGGCCTCGTGCTGCTGGCGATCGCGTTCGCCGTCAACCTCGGGCTGACCCGGTTGCAGCAAAAAGGGCAGGGGCGATGAGCGCGGCGCGCCTGGAGGCCTCGGGCGTGCGCGTGACGCGGGGGGGACGCGTCCTCGTGGACGTGGAGCGGCTTGCTCTCGAGTCGGGCGAGATCCTGGCGCTCGTGGGACCCAACGGCGCGGGCAAATCCACGCTGCTCCTTGCGCTCGGCCTGCTCCTTTCGCCCGACGCGGGGGAGGTGCGCGTGGGCGGAGAGGCGGCGCATCGGCATAACACCCATGCGCTTCGCAGGAGGCTCGCGTACGTGTTCCAGTCGCCGCTCCTGCTCGACGCCTCGGTGCGCGCCAACGTGGAGCTGGGCCTCCGGCTCAGGGGCTTTGGGAGCAAGGAGAGGAGGAGCCGCACCGACCTGTGGCTTTCGACCCTCGGCCTTGCCGGGCTTAAGACGCGTCGGGCGCGCACCTTGAGCGGCGGAGAGGCACAGCGCGTGAACCTGGCCCGGGCGCTTGCGCTCGCGCCCGAAGCGCTCCTGCTCGACGAGCCGCTCTCGGGGCTCGACGCGCCGAGCCGGGCGGCGCTCATGGAGGAGCTCGGTCCGCTCGTGCGCCGTGGCCCGGGCGCGGCGCTGCTCGTGACGCACGATCGCGGGGAGGCGTTGGCCCTCGGCGATCGGATCGCGGTCATGCTCGACGGGAGCGTGCGGCAGGTGGGATCTCCGGCGGAGATCTTTTCGCGGCCGCGGGACGAGCAGGTGGCGCGATTCCTGGGCGTGGAGAACATTTTGCCGGGCGAGGTGAGCGGCTCGATGATCCGGCTCACGGACGGCCTCGTGCTGCGCGGTGGGGAAGGGGCCGAGGGGAGGGTGAGCGTTTGTCTTCGAGCCGAGGAGGTGCGGCTCGCGGCCGCGGGGTCCGCC
>JAQTNF010000034.1:8659-41162 GCA_028713995.1 Deltaproteobacteria bacterium
GGGGACCGTGACGGGCGTCTCGCCGAGCGGGGATGGATTCGTAGTGGAGATCGACGCCGGTGTCCCGCTGAGAAGTCGCGTCACGCGCGCAGAACAGGCCCTTTTCGGGCTCGCGCCGGGCGCGCGGGTCGAGGCGCGCATCCGCCACGGCGCCGCGCATTGCGTTGCACGCTCGCAAGAGAGCCTTTTGGTTTGACACCCCCGGGGGGCGCTGGTACAAAATCCACCGCTTGTGCGCCCTTGGCGCCTGATCTTTGGGGCTATAGCTCAGCTGGGAGAGCGCATGACTGGCAGTCATGAGGTCAGGGGTTCGATCCCCCTTAGCTCCACAACGATTCCGCACACTTGAGTTGACCCGATGATTCTTTGCCACAAATTGTGGCAGAAGTTGTGTCCGATAAGATAATCATTGCACAACCCCCCTCGGGGTGACAGGCATGACCCTACACAACGGAGGTGGGACGTGGCCTACGTGCGCAAGAGAGGAAATCAGGTCGTCATCGTTCGGGGGGAGCGGGAGCCGGGCACGGGCAACGTGCGCCAGGACATCCTCTTCACGATCTTCACCAAGGCCGAGGCCAAGGAGGCCATCGGCAAGGGGAGCCCCCACGGTGCCGAGCTTCTCCGCAGCCTGCTGGAGGACCAGTACCCGGACGTGCGGTTCGACTGGCCGAAGATCCGCCGCGCCATCGCGAGCAACATGGACGTGCTGCCGGAGATCCACCGCTACCGCGACGAGCGGCTGCTCTCGCGGTTCCACGGCGACCTGTACGCCTTTGCCCGGACGGTCGTCATGGCCGACCCGGAGGTGTCGCGCCCGGCCGCGCAACTCTTCCTCGACCGCGCGGACGAGATCCGGTTCCTCATCGAACTCCTCCAGGACCGCCTCAAGCGCGACGACGCCCGCGAGGCCGGGCGGAAGACCGACGACCCGTTCTTCTGGCGCACGGCCCTGGGGGGCAAGGAGGTCCCGAGCTACGTGGAGGAGGTCGCGGCCGGGTACTTCGTGCGCCGAGAGCTCGACCGGGCCGAGGCCGCCTTCAAGCTCCTGACCGGGTGCTTCGAGGACTACGCCGAGGGCCACAACTACCTCGGGCTCGTGGCGCTGGACCGGGGGAAGCTGGACGAGGCCATCGCCTGCTTCGAGAAGACCGTGGAGGTCGGCCGTCGTCTGTTTCCGAAGCGCATCGCCAAGAGCAGGTATGGGGCCAACCCGTCGACGAGGCCCTACATAAGGGGCCTCATCAATCTTGTCCACGCGCTGAACGACGCCGGTCGGTCCGACGATGCACTGGCGGTCTGCGAGCGATTGGAAAAGGAGTGCGGCGCCCGAGATGGAACGGCTTGGCACCGTGCCGTGGCGTACCTGAACGCGGGGAAGTGGGTCCCAGCGGCCCAGGCGGCGAGATCCGCCGTCGGGGTCTCCCACGCGAGCATCGTCGTGGCGCTCGCGCTGTACGAGACAGGGGACAGGCGAGAGGCCCTGGCGGCGTTCCTCCACGGGGCGCTCGCCCATCCGAGAGCCGTGCGGATGCTGTACAGCCAGCGTCGCGATCCTCCTCGGAATAACGAGGAGGTCAGCGACCACAACATCGGGGTCAACCTCCAGCGGTCCATCTCCAAGTACCGGATGCAGCAGTCCCCCGAGTCGAAGCGTTTCTTCAGGCGCATTCTTCGCGACCCCCGCGTCACCGTCCTGCTCGACGAGGTGGTCGACGTCGGGCGTCGCCGCATCCAGCAGCACGCGAGCGGGGAGCGGGAAGCCTTCGACCGGTTGATGGAGATGAAGACCTCGGAGTTCGCCCGCGAACAGGCGGCGAAGCTCGCGGATCTTGCGGGAGGCAAGGCGGGGAAACGTCGTCAGGACTGAGGTGCGCGTGGGTCTCGGGGGAACAGGGTCAAAGCTGCCCAATTGACAATTATGGCAGCGATTGCTGGGTGGGAATTGGGTGTGCCTCGGCTTGAAATGTCTTCATCGTCGGATGTGGAGGTGCCGGATGTGCATGCCAATGCCTCTTGCAGACCGCGACGGCCACATCACCGTGGTCGCCAGGCGCGAGTAGCGGTGGAACCCGGGAGAACATGCGTCGTGACCGGCGCGAGCTCGGGCATCGGGCTGGAGATCGCGCGCGGGCTTGCCCGACATGGCGATCGCGTCGTGCTCCTGTGCCGCGACGCGGGCCGGGCCGAGGCGGCCGTGGCGTCCATCCGAGAAGACGTCCCGGGCGCCGCGCTCGAGGTGGTGCTCGCGGACCTGTCCCTGCAATCCGAGGTGCGCTCGGCCGCGGCGGCCATCCTCGATCGTTGCCCGCGGCTGCACGTGCTCGTCAACAACGCGGGCGTCTACTCCGCGCGCCGTCGCGAGACCGCGGAGGTCATCGAGCTGCAACTCGCCGTGAACCACCTGGCCCCGTTCCTGCTCACGCGCCTGCTCGAGGATCGTCTCGCGGCATCCGCGCCGTCCCGGATCGTGAACGTGGTCTCCTCCCTGCACCGCATGGCGCGCCTCGACATGGACGACCTGCAGGCTTGGCGCTCCTATCGCCACTTCGGCCTCGGGCAGTACGCCGTGACGAAGCTCCTCGCGATCCTCGCGACGCGTGAGCGCGCCCGACGTCTTGGCGGAACAGGCGTCGCCGTGAACTGCGTGCACCCCGGTGGCGCGGCGACGAACATCTGGCCGGCGTGGCAACGACCTTTTGCGAGGCTGTTCATGGCGAGCCCGGCCATGGGCGCGATGCCGGTGCTGAGCGTCGCCGCGGATCCGGCCTTTGCCGAAGTCACAGGGGCGTACGTCACGAGGAAAGGGATCGAGGAGCCGTCGCCGGCCGCGCGGGATCCGGATCTCGCAGCCCGCGCATGGGCCGCGAGCGAGGCCATGTGCGGCCTTGCGCCCGGGCGCTGAACCCGACGCGAGCGCCGGTCAGGACGCCCTGGCCACGAGCGGCACGTCCCGGGTCATGCCCTTGTAGTCGCTCATGTTCGCAAGGGGTCGTCCGCCGTACATCAGCGACTCGAGGCAGCCGCGACAGCTCGTCCAGCAGCCCCGGCAGGTGTTGGCGTCGTACTTGGCGCGCAGCGCGGCCATCAGCTCGAAGACGTCGCCGGTCAGGATGTTCCCGATCGGATCGTCCATGCGATCGATGCACAGCGAGACGTCGCCGGCGCTGTCGATGTTGCACATGTTCTTCCCCGCGTGGCAGGGACCCACGCCGCCCTCGGCCACGGCGCTCGAGAAGCGGCCGATGTAGCTGCGCAGGGACACGAACTCCGGGTAGCGGCGCTTGAGGTCGATCAGGCGCTCGCTGACCGCGGGGGAGATGCTGCGGGTGGCCTTGGTGCCGCGGGCGTCGGAGTACAGCGTCACGACGTAGGTGATGCCGATGTCGCGGCACAGCCGGATGAGCGGCTCCATCTCGTCGAGGTTGTCGTCCATGACCACCGAGATCATGTGCACGCGCTGGTATGGCGCGACCCTGCTGCGCTGCAGCGTCAGGAGCGCCGCCATGGCCCGCTCGTGGGCTCCGGTCAAGCCGCGCTGCTTGTCGTGGCGGTCGGGGTCGGCGTAGTCGACCGAGACGCTGATCTCGTACATCCCGGCCTCGAACAGGGCGCGCGCGTTCTTAGGGGTCACGAAGAACCCGTTGCAGATCATCACCGGGAAGTGGAACCGGTTCAGGCTCCTCACGATCGGCACGATGTCCGGATGGAGCAGCGGCTCGCCCCCGCCCACCGAGACGATCTGCGGCCCGACGAGCGCCAGCTTCTCGGAGATGACGTCGATCTGGGCCAGGCTCAGGCTCGGCTTCGTCCTGTGGCTCTCGCCCCAGAAGTCGCAGATCTCGCAGCGCATGTTGCAGTCGAACAGCAACTGGAGGTTGGTGTGCACCATGCGCCGTCTGAGGAACGACGCCGCGAAGCGCAGCTTCTTGCCCGTCTGCCCGTAGGCGCGCGACCCGCCACCCGTATTGTGTTCCATGACCGGATATTCCCATTCCCGGGCGACTTTCGCCACAGCTTTTGACGCCGTCGCGGACGCGCCGGGCGGCGTGGACGCGTGCTATGCTCGGCGTGGGCAAGACCCTCGAGGAGGAGTTGGAAATGGGTGTGGCGCTGGTGCTCGCCGCGGATGCAACCGCCGCGCTTCGTTCGCTCGCGGGGCGTACGCTGATCGAGCGCGCGGTGCTCACCGCCAGGGACAGCGGGGCGCGCGAGGTGTTCGTCCTCGCCGCGGACGAGGATTGCGCGGCCAGGTTGCGGGACAAGGCCGCCTCTGCCGTCGTCGTGCCGATGAACGACCTCGGGGTCCTGCGAGGCGCGCTCGGAACCTGCCGCGACGCGCCGCTCCTGTGGTTGAGCGCGACGCGGGTCTACGACGTCGGACTCGCGGCGTTTCCCGAGTGGTCCAAGGGCGTGCCTGAGGGCGGTGAGATGCACGTCGCGATGTTCGGCGGCCCGGTTGCGGAGCCGGGGCTCTGGCTGAGCCGCTGCGATCTCGCAGGTCGGATGGACGACGGGGCGCTCGCGGCGGCCCTGGCAGCGGCGTCCCCGGAACCGCTCGCATCCGGCATCGCCCTCGATATCATTCGTCACGCTGCGACCGCGGGGCACGCGATCGACGTTCACGATTCGACAACCGCAGGGCGTGCGATGCGGGCGCTGCTCAGGGGATGTCGCAAGCCGGGGGACGGCCTGGTGGCGAGGCATTTCAATCGATACGTGAGCCTGTTCATCACCGGCCGGATCGCCGCGATCCTTCCTCGCATCGCTCCCAACCATGTCACCGCGTTCTCCGTGCTCGTGGGCTTTGCGGCGTCCTGGGTCCTGGCCTTGAAGGGCACCGCCGGTCTGGCGCTCGGCGCATCGATCCTCGTCGTGCAGGAGATCCTCGACGGGATCGACGGGGAGCTCGCCCGGCTCACGTGGCGAAGCAGCCGCCTGGGGGAGCTGCTCGACACGGGGGGCGACGTGCTCGTCCTGCTCGCCTTTGCCGGCACCCTGTGCGTGACCGTGCACCAGGACGGCGCCCACGTGACGGCGCTCGCGGGCTTCGTGGGGCTGGCCGCCTGGTCCGGCTTCGTGGGGCTCCTGTTCGGGGAGCTCAGGGCCATCGGGCGCGGCGACATCCTGATCGCCACCGCAAGGCTCCAGGAGCGCGGGCCGCTGCCCGAGGGGCGCGGGCTTCGGGCGCTGCACGCGAGATGGGTGCGTACGGTCGTGCGTTTCAACGGCGTCTGGATGCGCCACGACGTCGTGGTCCCGCTGATCCTCGTCGCCGGATTGTGCGACGCCGCGCCGCTCGTGGTCTGGTTCATCTTCGGCAGCGGGCTGCTCAACCTGGGTTACGGCGTCTACAGGCTCGGCGCGCCCCTCAGCCGGAGCGCGCTCGACTGACCGGCCTCGTGCGGCCTCAGGTCCGCGATCCGAGGATCTCCCAGGCGAAGTTGTCGAGCTGCTCCGGATCCAGGGGATCCCCGTTGTAGACGAGGCTGAGCGACGGCATGGCGAGCCGCTCCGCGATCCGGGAGAGCTGCGTCTCGGCGACGCGCGCGGCCATGCACTCCAGGGGCCCGACGACGACCGCCCCGGCGATGCGTCCTTGCTCCTTGCCATGGACGATCGCGCCCAGCGACAGGACCGCCTCGGTGGCGACCTGCCGTCTCAGGTACGGCCCGGCCCACGCGAGCAGGTCCTTCGTACGCGGACGGCGCTCCCATCCGAGCGGCCCGCGGACGGCTTCGTGCAGCCGGTCCACGACCTTGCTCGTGACCGCCGCGTTGATGCGGGACGACAGGGGGCTCACGGCGCGTGGTTGCCGCCCCTCCCGGATCTTCGTCATCGTCTGCCAGTCCATGTACTCCGTGAACTCGTACACGGGCGCGAGCGAGACCCTGAGCCCTCGCGCTTCGAGGCGCGCGACCAGGTTGTCGTTGGAGAAGGCGTCCATGCGGACGAAGATCTCCCCGGTCAGCAACACGGTGGGCGGGTCGCGATTCCCATCGATCATGCCCGCGAAGCCCGCGGCGGCCTTTGCGAGCAGGGAGCGGAAGCCGAAGACGTCGCCGTTCACGGTGGCCAGGCTCGCGGCCAGCCCGGGCACGTCCCTGCGCCCCACCTGCTCGGCCAGCGTGTCGACGGAACGCCTCCACAACGCGGCCGCCTCTCCGGCGCGTCGCTCCACCGGGCGCGTGTGGTGGAGCATGGCCGTGAGCAGCTCGCAGGCCACCATCCCGGCCCAGGCGCGCATCCTGCGCTCCGGCTCGAGGCCCTTGTAGAAGTCGTGCAGCGGCTGCGAGACGACGCTCACGCGGTCCGAGAGCCCGAGGCGGTCGAGGACCACCTTGTCGAGCAGGCTGTACATGCCGAAGCGGCACGGACCGCTCGAGGCGGGCATGAAGAGCGCGTACCTGCGCCCCGGCTCGCCGCGCCGGATGCGCTCGAGCGCGGAGCCCAGCGTGACGGAGAAGGGCAGGCACTCCTTGCCCGTGGAGTGCTCGCGGCCCGTGGCCAGCGCCTCGCCGTCCGGAATTCCGAGGCACTCGGCCTCGAGCCCCGCGCCGCGAAAGGCCGCGACCACGATCTCGGTGGCCGGGCCCATGCGCGGCACGAGGAGCAGCTCGCCTCGCTCGCGGGCGTGCGTCGCGTGGGACACGCGCCCCATGACGCTTCGCAGATCGGGCACGGGAGCGGGTTGCCGGCCCAAGGAGCGATCCGCGGCCACGCAGTCGAGGAACACGGCGAGGCGCGTCTTCGCGCCCGCGTCGCCCGAATGGCCGTCGGACTCCAGGACGACCGCGGGGCGCCCCTCCATGGCCCGCGCGTAGAGGTGCTGGATGAAGGAGTCGGGCCCGCACGAGTAGTTCGAGCAGTAGACGGCGTGCAGCCCCGGCGTGCGGCGCACGTGCTCGATCGCGCGCAGGTTGCGCTGGCACGAGGCCCAGTACACGCCCGGATGGGGCGGAACGTCGTCCGGCACGGGCAGGCAGTCGACGCCGACGGCGACCGTTCCGAGCTCGCGCAGGAGCTCGAAGACGTTCGAGTTGAGGACCGGGCTGTAGATGTTGTAGCTGCGGCCGAGCACGACCACGGCGCCGGCGCCTTGCCTGTCGGCGAACTCGAGAGCGCGCGCCCCGATCGCGAGACGGCCCGAGTCGAACTCGCGCTGGGCCGCGCAGGCCTCCTCGTGCGCGGCGCGCCAGCGGCGACCCCCGATCCCGAGCTCGCGCGCGAGGCGGAGCGAGGACGCGGCGAAGATGCGGGATTCCAGGTCGCCCACACCCATGTCGATGACCGGCTCGAGGAGGTGCGTGCGGCCCGCGAACGGGTGGAAGCGCAGGATCTCGCCGCTGCTCTGGGCGAGGAGGCAGGTCGTCGAGAACGGCTCGTCGGCGGCCCGGGGCAGGTCGCGGAGCAAGGGCAGGAGCAGGTGGTCGGGTCGCCGGTCGAGAAGCTCCGCGATTGCGCCGGCGTAAAGCTGGAGCGGCGCGCACACGGGAGAGGGCAGGTCCTCGACGCCGCGCTCGAGCGCGGCGCGGCCGCAGTCCGGGAGCGTCAGGAGATCGAACCCCAGGCCGTGAACGAGGGTCGCGAAGTACGGGAACAGATCCTTGAGCAGGAGCTCGTCGGTCATCGCGACGGTCGGCCGGCCGCGCGGCGGACCGAGCCTCGAGACGAGGTCGTGGACGAGCCGCCGGCGCTCCCGGCAAGGGTCCGGTGCGAGATCGGGCAGCTTCCTCGCGCCGTCGCCGGGGTGGTGCAGGCTGCAGGCCCCGCCCCACAAGGCGGTGCGCGCCTCGCCGTCCACGTTCATGGTGAGGCGCTCGATGCGGCACTCGCGGCCCGGCGCCCCGCAGCCACGGCTCGACGTGCACCGGAACGCGTCCTTCGACTCGAGATGCGCGTGCACAAAGCGTTGCACGGGAAGACCCTCGGGCGTGCGGTCGAGGCGCAGGGAGCGGATGGCCAGCAGGGCGGCGCCCAGGGCGCCCACGGTTCCCGGGCTGGGTGGGACGACGATGGAGCCGCCGTTTCGGCGGGCCATGGCCGCGGCCAGGGCGTCGGAGGAGAACGGCATGCCCTGGCACAGCACCCGACGGCCGGATGGCCGCTCTCCCTTGACGCGCACCAGGTAGTTGCGGACCACGGAATCGAAGAGACCCGCCAGGATCGCGTCCTGATCGACTCCCGCGGCCACCGCTTCGTCCACGACCTCGGCCATGAACACGGAACAGTGCTGTCCCAGGAAGATCCCGCTTTCGGCGTCGAGGGCCAGGCTGCCCATGCGTCGCACGTCCTCCACCCCCGCGAAGAGCCGGCCCTGCTCCTCGAGGAACGAGCCGGTGCCGGCGCTGCACGCCTCGTTGAGCGCCGCGTCCACCACCCGTCCGTCCTCGATGCGGATGTACTTGGCGTCCTGCCCGCCGATTTCGAAGACGGTGTCCACCTCGGCATCGTAGTGTCGCGCGCCCTCGGCGTGGGCCGCGATCTCGTTGCGCACGAGGACGTGATCTCGCCCGAAGCAGCCGGAGAGCAGCGCGGCCACCACCTCGCGACCCGAGCCCGTGACCGCGAAGCCCACGACCGGATGGCCGCCCCGGGCGTCGGCCGCGAAGCGCTCGAGCAACGCGTGTGCGGCGCCCACGGGGTCGCCTCGCGTTTCCACGTAGGTCTCGAAGACCGGCTCGAGCGCATCCGTGTCCACGGCCGCGAGCTTCGCGCCCGTCGAGCCGACGTCGACGCCCAGCACCAGCCGGCGCGGGCGGTCGTCGACGGGAACGGGCGTGCGCTCGAGGCGCGTGACGCCCGCGAGGGCCTGCGAGAGCGGAGCGAAGGATTCCAGGGCCGTGCTTCGGTTGCGGGCCGCGAGCGACGCGAGCGGGGGAGGGGAGATCGGAGCCCGCGCGGCGGCCAGGACCGCGCCCCAGGCCTCGTTGAGCATGACCTCGTCGCCCCCGAGCTCCACGAGGCCCATGCCGCGCTCGGCTGCGAAACGCGCGAACCAGCCCCGGACACGGGCCGACCGGCTCACTCCGCCCCCGAGAACGAGGCGTCCGGGGGCGCCGTGCGACTTGACGAGGGGCTGCACCTGGCGGCAGACCGCGTCGAACAGGCCGGCCAGGAGCCGATCGCGGGTCGCGCCGGCGTTCGCCATGTGCGCGAGGTCCGTCTTCAGGATCACCGGGCAACGACCGCTCAGCGAAACGGGATCGGAAACGCCCGCGCACAGGGCGTCGGCGTCGGCCACAGTGAGCCCGAAGCGACCGGCCATCTGGCTGAGGAAACGACCGGTGCCCTGGCCGCACTGGCCATTCTCCCGCCACACGGTTCGTCCGCCAACCCGTCGCTCGAGGACCGTGGCGCCCCGGCTCGAGATCGTGACCAGGGTGAGCGGATCCTCGTCCGGGATCAGGTGCGCGAGGCCGAGGATCTGGGCCTGCCTGACCGGCACGGCGGGCAGACGCAGCAGGCGACCCAGGCGTCCCGTGACCGCGGCCCCCGCGACCCCGGGCCAGTCGAGGTCGGTGAGGAGCCCCGCGACCGCCCCGGCGGGGTCCTTGCGATGGTCGACGATTCCGTGCCGTCCAGCCTCGAGACGGGCGCCCGCGCCGATCGCCTCGACGAACTTCACGGTCTCGGCGCCCACGTCGATGCCGATGTATCTCCCGGTCATGAAACCGCGCTCCCGTGCGGAGCATCGAGGCGTTCCCGCATGAACGCGAGCAACCGTTCTCCGCGCGCCGTCCAGTCGAGCCCTTGCGCCCGCTGCCGGGCCGCGCGTCCCATGGCGTCACGTCGCGCCGGATCGGCGAGCAGCCCGCGCAGGGCCGCGGTCAGGGCCGCGACGTCGTCCGGAGGCACACGCAGCGCCGTTTCCCCGTGTCGCAGCAGCTCCGCCGTGTCCTCCACCTCGCCGGTCACGATCGGTCGTCCCGCCGCGAGGTACTCGAAGGCCTTGAGGGGCAGCACCGTGTTGCCGTGGCGCTCGAGCGGCTCGCGGCTGGGAGGGATGATGAGGACGTCCGCGGCCTGCAACACGAGCGCCAGCCGTTCTCCGGTCACGAACCCCGGCAGGATCACGCCCAGGCGCCTCGCCTCCCGCGCCAACGGCTCCGCTTCCGCCGCATCGAGCGCTCCGGCCATCACGAACTGCGCCTCGGACATCCGCGCCGCGGCGGCGAGCACGAGATCGACCCGCTTGAGAGGTGCGATCCGTCCCGCGTAGCAGACCGTGGGCCGCTCCGGCAGGCCGAGCGCTTTTCTGGCCTCGAACGCGGTGACCGCACGCGAGAACGCCGCGGCGTCGAAGCCGTTGTGGACGGTCTTCACCTTCCGGGGCGGCAACCCGGCCTCGACGAAGGCGCTCCGGGCGAGCTCCGAGTGGGTGACGATGCCGAGGCAGGCACGTCGAGCCGCAGCCCGCTTCAGCAGCCGCCGGGAGGAGGGGAACTGCCAGGGCAGCGGCCTATAGGTCTCGAACACGGTCGGCTGGCCGAGCAGGATTCCCCCGAGCGCCGGCAGGACGTTGCGGGTGTAGAGCACGTCGTAGCGGCGCCGGCCGACGCGGGACGTCGCCAGGATCGCGTGAAGGAGCTTCTCGAGCTTGCGCCCTCCCGGCCACAGCGACGCGCACGTGTGGAGCGCGAAGTCGCATCCGATGCCGTAGGCCGCGCGCAGCGTCTCCGGTGTGGGCGGCTCGTGCCGCGCCGACCAGCGGGGCCCGACCGGCACGAACAGCGACACGTCCGCGCCGAGCCGGGAAAGGGCGGCGAGGGTCTGCAACACCTGCACGGCGGTCATCTCCCGCGAGGGCAGTGGCAGGTCGAGGACACAGGCGATGCGCATGGTTTCCAAGGCAAACAGTACATTGTGCCGAGGCGTCGGGCCATGGGATAAAGGGTCGGGGGACGCGGGAGGAGGGACTCATGCTCACCGGCAAGGTCGTGCTTCTCACGGGCGGCACCGGCGCCATCGGCCAGGCGATCTGCCGGGCGGCCGCGGTCCACGGGGCCGACGTGGCCTTCACGTTCGCACACCGCGAGGCTGAGGCGCGGGAGCTGGTCCGCGAGGTGCAGGGCCTCGGCCGACGCTGCACGATGGGACGCGTGGAGGCGTGCGATGCCGCGGCCGTCGAGTCGTTCTGCCAGGGCGTCGAGAAGGAGCTGGGTCGGGTCGACGTGCTCGTGAACAACCTCGGCGCCACGCAGGTCATGCCCTTCGCGCTCATCGAGGAGGGCGACTGGGATGAGATGGTGGAGGTCAACCTGAAGAGCATGTTCCTGTTCACCAAGGCCGTGGTGCGCGGCATGATCCGGCGCAAGAGCGGGGTCGTGATCAACATGGGCTCGCTCGCCGGGCAGCGCATGCTCGAGGTGCCGGTGCACTACGCGACCGCCAAGGCGGGCGTCACGGGCTTCACGGTGTCGCTCGCCCGCGAGCTGTGCCGCTACGGCATCCGCGTGAACTCCGTGGTGCCGGGCCTGATCGAGGGCGGCGTGGGCGCCAACGTTCCCGAGCGCTTCCTCACCGAGTACAACCGCTACTGCGCGGCCGGGCGCCCGGGTCGTCCCGAGGAGGTGGCCGAGCTCGTGCTCTTTCTGGCCTCGGACCGCGCGTCCTACATCAACGGGCAGAGCGTGGTCATCGACGGGGGGCTCTGATGGATGGCGGGCGAGGCGGCCGGGATCGCATCTTCCTCTCCTCCACCACCGGCATGTGCCGGGCGTGCGGCGCGGTGGTCGATGCGCGCTACGTGTCCGAGCGGGGCCGGGTCTACCTGGAGCACAGCTGCCCCGAGCACGGCGTCTTCGCGACCCTGGTGGCCGAGAGCCTGCCCTGGTACCTCGACGCACTGAAGTCGCCCGTGGCCGCCCGGCCGCCGCGACAGGTCGTGGAGCGCACGGGCGAGTGTCCTTCCTCCTGCGGGCCCTGCGAGTTCCACGCGCAGCACTGTTGCCTGCCGGTCATCCCGATCACCAACGCCTGCGACCTCGCCTGCCCCATCTGCTTCGGGTACACGCGTCCCGATGACAACTTCCACATGTCCCCCGAGGAATTCGGTCGGCAGCTCGACTTCCTCGTCGGGGCGACGGGCGGGGTGGACCTCATCAACGTCACGGGCGGCGAGCCGACCTTGCACCCGCGGCTCACGGATCTCCTGGTCCTGGCGAAACGGCCCGAAATCGGGCGCATCACCGTGAACACCAACGGGCTGACCCTGGCCCGGGACGAGGACATGGTCCGGCGCCTGGCCGATCTCGGCGTGTACGTGATCCTCTCCTACGACACGGTGCGGCCGGAGGCGAGCATCAGGATCCGCGGTCGCGACATCACCGCGGAGAAACGGCGGGCCCTCGAGAACCTGGCGCGGTTCGACGTGCAGACCACGCTGCTCATGGTGCTCGCGGGCAAGGTGAACGAGCAGGACGTCGGGCCCCTGCTCGACCTCACGATCGAGACGCCCAACGTGCGCAGCCTCACGATCCAGAACATGACCTACACGGGGCAGCGCGGAAGCTCGTTTTCTCCGCGCGAGCCTCTCCCCGTCGACTCCGTCGAGCGGTTGATCGAGGAGGCGAGCCGCGGCCGGATCCTGCGGTCCGACTTCGTGCCCCTGCCCACCGCGCACCCGCTGTGCTACGGGGTCGTGTACCTGATGGTCGGGGCCGAGGGCCGCGTCCGGTCCTTCTCCCGGATCCTCGGGCGCGAGACCCTGGCGCGGCACCTGGCGGACGGCTACCTGCTCCACCCCACGCAGGCGCTGGAGGCCGACCTGCTGCGCGCCATCGACCGCCTGTGGGCCGAGGGCGAGGATCCCGTGGCCCTGCGCACGGCCCGGGACGTCATCGGGCGGATCTTCCCTTCGGGTCGGAACCTCAGCGTCTACGAGCGCCAGCGTCGCGGCGAGCAGGCGGTGAAGACCATCTACGTCCACGCGCACATGGACGAGGATACCTGGGAGGTCGGCCGTGCCATGCGCTGCCCGGACAACGTGCCGGTGAACGCCGAGCGGCTGGTCTGCGCGTGCAACTACAACCTGTTCCACCGCAAGGGTGACTCGCGCTTCTGGGGGGCGTCGTGATGCGCGCGGCTCACCGCGAGCCCGAGGCCTGCATCCAGGCCACGAAGGCCTTGTGCAACACGTGCGGCAGGCTCACCGCGGCCAAGATCGTGCTGCGGGGCGGCAAGGTCTACCTGGCCAAGTGGTGCGCCGAGCACGGCCTCACCGAGGCGCTCGTCTCCTCCGACGAGGGCTGGTACCTGCGCTCGCTCGGGTACGTGAAGCCCGGCACCGAGCCCCTGCGCCGGTCGGTTGCCGAGCACCGCGGCTGTCCGGACTCCTGCGGGCTGTGCCCGCGCCACGAGCAGCACACGTGCGTGCCGATCCTGGAGATTACTGATCGTTGCGACATGGGCTGCCCGGCGTGCCTCGTGCACGGGCGCGTGCAGGGCGACGTGTCACTCGATCAGGTCCGGTCGATCCTGGACCGGCTCGTGGCGTGCGAGGGCCGCATCAACATGCTCACCCTGAGCGGCGGCGAGCCCACGTCGCATCCGGAGCTCCTCTCCATCGTGGACGCCGCGCTGCGCCCCGAGATCGGCGTGGTGTCGGTCTCGACCAACGGTCTCGCCCTCGCGGCCGACGACGATCTCATCAAGGCGCTGCGCGATCGGGGGGTGGTGATCTCGCTGCAGTACGACGGCGAGAAACCCGGGACGTACGCCGCGCTGCGCGGCAGGCCGGAGCTCGCGGAGATCAAGGCGAGGCTCGTGGAGCGAGTCCTCGCCCTGGGCGGGCGGTTGTCGTTGACCATGACCCTGGCCCGGGGCGTGAACGAGGACGAGGTGGGCGGCGTCATGCGCCTGCTCCTCGGGAACGACGGGGTCGTGAGCGTCATGGTGCAGCCCTTGAGCCACGCGGGCCGGGCCATGGCCGGCATCCGCCACGATCCGCTCGACGTCGTCACGGTCCCGGACGCGGTGCGGCTCCTGGCCGCGGCTTCGGGCGGCGTGATCGAGGAGAAGCACTTCTGCCCGCTGCCGTGCTCGCACCCCACGTGCTTCGCCCTCACGTACCTGCTGCGGCTCGAGGGCGGCCGTATGATCCCGGTGCCCGCGCTCGTGGATCCCGAGACCTACCTCGACGTCATCAAGAACCAGGCGCTCGTGGGCACGGATCCGGACTCGCTCATGCGCATCCGCGACGGCCTGTACGCCCTGTGGACTTCGAGCGGCGCGATCCCGGAGCGCGACGCGGTGCTCAAGGTCATCCGGCAATTGCTCCTCGACGTGGATCGCGCGTCCCGCGCGGGCAACCATCGCGAGGTGCTCGGCGTGGGCGCGGCTCACGTCAAGTCGGTGTTCATCCACCACTTCATGGATCGCTACACCTTCGACCTGTCCCGGGCGGCCAAGTGCTGCAACCACTACCCGCAGGTCGGCGGCCGCCTCGTGCCGGCGTGCGTGCGCAACAACCTCCAGCCCAGGATCTAGTCCCCGGTCACGAGAGGATAGATGGCCCTTGCGACACCGAGCGCATCGCCCAGGGACGGCAGCCTGGACGGCGAGACGTGGGACAGGAGCGAGGTGACGTGCAGGCGGTGGTCTCGCGCGTTCGGGAGCGACAGGAGCTCGGCGTGGATGCGCTCCGAGTGAGACACCGGCACGAGGTTGTCGCCGCGATCGTGCACGAGCCCGACCCGGCACCGGAGCCCGCCGAGCTTGCCGGCCGGAGAGATCGCCTCGAGGGTGCGACGGTTGAGGAACCGGCGGTCGACCTCGTCCACGTCGAGGTCGCGCAGAAAGCGATCGTGGAACGCCCTCTTCTCCTCGAGGGACGCCTCGCAGCAGTATCTGCGCAGGATGTCCTCGAGCGACGAGCACGCCTCGGGATCGAGGCCGAGGCGTTCCCTGCGGCGGTACGCCATGGCCATCCTGACGTAGATTGCGTCGTCGAGGTCGCGGCCGTCTCCGAGCGGCCGGGTTCTCTTCTCGTAGCGCGAGTCGCACAGGTCCGGAAACGACCATGCCGCGCCGATGGCCAGCACGAAGCGCACGCGCGGCGCGGTCGCGGGGCGGGACGCGGCCACGAGGGAGTAGCTTCCGCCCCAGCTGAACGCGGCGATGCCCACCTGTCCGAACCGCGCGTGGAGCTCCTCGATGACCGACTCCAGGGTCGTGACGTCACCCTCGTCGAAATCGAACCGCGCGAGCCCCGGGAGCGTGGGAGCCGCGCAGATCATGCCCGAGCCCGCCAGGCACCGCGCGAGGTGCGCGAGCCTCGTGTCCTTCCGCCCGGTCATGACGGCTCCGTGCACCGCGATGACCGCGGCCAGCGGCTGCCCGTGCGGCTCGTACAGATCGTAGACCGCGCCGGCGCCCGTTTTTCGGTCCGGGCTCTCGATTGCGATCGGCGCCGGGGCCGGGTATCGGGAGGCGCGCACGAGCAGGGACGCGAGGCGCGCGATGTCGAGGACGCCCATGCCGGTCAGCCTTCCGCGGGTTTCGGCCGGATGAGCCCGAGCGGCCGGCGGAAGACCCACAGGAGCGCTCCCACGCCGGCCACGGCCAGAAGCTCCGTGGTCTCCTCCCACACGCCGGACCAGCCCGGGTTGGGCAGGAAGGTGCGGTAGAGGAAGAACCGGAACAGGGAGTAGGTCACGAAGCCGAACCCGGCGAAGAACAGACGCTTGGCCCACGCGAGCCCGCGCCTGCCCTGCAAGAGGAAGATCCACGTGGCGAGGAGCGCCGCCGCGCCGACGAGCGGATAGATGCGGAACTCGAGGAGCTGGCGCCACGCGTTCCCGTGGTGGCTGAGCCGGGTGCCATAGACGCAGTAAACGAGGCTCGACTGATCGAAGGGCAGCGTCAGCGGGATGAGCCCCAGGACGGCCAGGGCAGGGCCCACGAAGAAGAACAGCCGGTGCGGGGCGCAGGTGACGTCCTCGCGCTTCCAGCAGCGTTTGCACAGTCGGTTCACCGCGCAGGCGGCGTCCTCGTCGCTGAAGTGCAGCACCCGATCGTCGAGAAGCGTGAACAGGCCGAAGGGCAGGAGCGCGCTCATGGCCACCATGCCCGCCCCGTGCAGGAAGTCGAGGGGCTCGCTGAGCCACGAGGCCGTGTAGTAGTCGATCGCGCAGAAGGCCTCGCCGAGGAACAGGAAGAGGAGCCCGTTCCTGATGAGCGAGAGATCCCTGGCGCGCTGCCGCCGCAGCGCGATGACGAGAAGGAACGAGAGCGCCATCTGAATCGGCTTGAAACAGAAGGCGCTCGTCACGATCAGGACCTGCTCCGGGAAGCCGATGTCGAGCGCCGGCAAGGCCGGGACTGCTGCCGCGATCTGTGCTGGCACGAGCCTGCTCCTTTCAGCCTTCGGCCGCCATCCGGCCGTATTCCAGGCGGATCGCGCGGCCGGCCCTGGCCACGACGGTCGGATTGTGGCTCACGATCACCACGGCGCGCCCGTCGCGGTGCACGCCGTCGAGCAGGTCGAGGAGCCGGGACGTGGCCTCGGCGTCCAGGTTGGCCGTGGGCTCGTCCGCCAGGACAACCGCCGGGTCGTTCACGAGAGATCGCGCGACGGCCACGCGCTGCATCTCGCCCCCGGACAGCCGCTGGGTGTCCGCGCGCAGCCTGTCGCCGAGCCCCAGGGAGCCCAGGAGCTCGGCCGCTCTCTTGCGGGCCCGGGCGCGGCTCCCGTGCAGGCGCCAGTGGGGCATGGCCACGTTGTCGAGGGCGTCGAGGGCGGGCACCAGGTGGAAGTCCTGGAACACGAGGCCGATTGCGGCCAGCCGCAGGCGCGCCGTCTCTCGCGGGGCGAGGCCCGACACGCTGCGACCGCGCATCTCGAGGCGCCCCTCGTGATCCGGATCGAGCAGCCCCAGGATGTTGAGCAAGGTCGTCTTGCCGCACCCGCTCGGTCCGGTGACCGCAACGAACTCGCCCTCGTCGATGCGCAGCGACACGCGATCGAGCGCGCGCACCGGGACCTGTCCGCGCAGGAACGTCCGTCCGAGCTCGTGTGCGTCGTACAGCATCTTCAGTCCTCGCGCAGCTCGAGCGCGGGGTTGGCCCTCGACGCTCGTACCGCCGGCCACAAGCCCGCTCCCATGGCCGCCGTGAACACCGACACCACGGGGATGACCACGCTCTCGATCCCGAGCGCGGGCCGGACCACGAACCCGGCGTGGGAGAACAGCGGGTAGCGCGTGTAGATGAGGCAGAACAGGAGCCCGATGGCCACGCCCAGGATCGTGCCGATGACCGCGATGATTGCGGTCTTGACTACGTACAGTCCGAAGAGCGCCTGGCGGCTCCAGCCGATGGCGGCCAGCGTGGCGATCTGGCGCCGCTCGTGCAGCACGTTCACCGTGAACACGGCCAGCACCGGGATCGAGACCGCCAAGAGGACCATGAGGGTCGAGATTGCGCTGATGGCGCGGTTGGCCTCGATGGCGTGGGACACGAAGTCGCTCGCCTCCCACCAGGGCTGCACCTTGGCCGCGCTCGCGGCCTGCTGCAACGCGCCGCGGTACGACGCGATGCGGTCCGGATCGTCCACGTACACATGGATGGAGGTGGCAGAGTTGTTCGCGTCGAGGAATTGCCCCAGCCAGCCGCGGTCGAGGAACACGGCGTTGTCCACGGCCGAGAACCCGCCCGCCGCGCGCAGCACGCCGGTCACGGCCAGCACCTGCTTGCCGTACCGCACCTCTCCGAGATCCTGGTACGGCATGAACAGCCTGATCCTGCTCCCGACGCGGAGCCCGAGCTGCTGCGCGAGCCCCGAGCCCACGACCGCCTGATCGGTCGCGGGCCGCGCGGGCAGGCACGCGCCCGAGGCGACCCGGTCGCAGAACCCGGTCGCGATCTGCTCGGCTTCGGGATCGATGCCCACCACGCGCACGGGCTGGTAGCGCTCGTTGCTGAGCACGACCCCGCCGTGGATGAGCCGGGGCGCGGCGCCGGTCACGAAGGGCAGGGCGCGCAGCCTGGCGAGCGTGGCGTCGGCGCGCGGCAGGGGGTCGGTCCCGCCGGACGAGACGATGACGTGCCCCATGGTGCGCAGCACGCCGTGCGTGAAGAGCTCGCGGGAGTAGCCGGCCAGGTTGGCCATGTTCGGGATCTGGAACGCCACGCCGCAGGTCACGGCCGCGGACAGCATGACCATGGACATGCGGTGGCGGAACAGGATCCGGAACGCCAGGTAGATGAGCGACCCCAAGAGGACCCTCCTTCTTTCGGGCCACTATACAGCAAATGCCGTTCCAATGAGCTGTCCCTGCGCGGAGCGGATACCGTCCATCGACCGGTGCAAAATCGCTGTGCGCCCATGGCACACTGTGCCATCCTGACACCGTGACGGACACCCTCGATACCCTGTTCGGCATCCTCCGGGGACGCCGCAGCATCCGCAGGTTCGACGCGAGACCCGTGGATCCGGCTCTTCTCGATCGCGTGCTCGACGCCGCGCAATGGGCGCCGAGCGCGGGCAACCGGCAGGCGTACCGCTTCATCGTCGTGACCTCGGCCGGGGCGATCTCGGCCATGGGCGAGGCCGTGGAGCACGCGCGGGCGCGCATCTCCGAGGGGCTGCGTGAGGATTTGTCCGGCGAGATCTCCGCGTACATGGGCAACTTCACTCACTTCTCCCTGGCGCCGGTGGTCGTGGTCCCGATCTACAGGCCCGGAGTGGACCTCCTGGAAGCGGCCGCGGAAGGTGAGGGCAGGGCGCGGGCGAAGCGCCCTTCGGACGTGGACGCCCTGTCGTCCGTATGCGCCGCGATCATGTGCCTGCTGCTGGCGGCCGATGCGGCAGGGCTGGGCGCGTGCTGGATGACCGGCCCGCTTGTTGCAAACGACGCATTGCGCGAGGCGGCACAGGTCCCGGATGGGTGGGAGATCGCGGCGGTCATCCCGGTCGGCCATCCGGCCGAGACCCCGGACGCTCCGTTGCGGCGTCCCTTGAGCCGGCTGGTTCGCCGGATCACGTGAGGCCCGGCGCCTCGCGCGCGGGTCCGAGGGTACGAGCATGAGATACTTCTTCGTCGACCGCATCGAGGAGCTCAGGAAGGGCGGGTACGCCATCGGGACAAAGTGCGTGTCCCTGTCGGACGATTGTTTCGAGCACCATTACCCCACCCAGCCCGTGTACCCGGGCTCCATGATCATCGAGTCCATGGCCCAGCTCGGCGGCGCCCTGCTCGAGCTCACCCTGCGCGACACGCTCGATCGTTGCCCGCGCTGCGTGATGAGCTCGGTCAAGGCCAAGTTCCGCAGGTTCGCGCGGCCGGGCGACCGGCTCTCCATGCGCGCCGAGATCCGCTCCCTGCACGAGGACTCCGCGCTCGTGTCCGTGGCCGTGACGAGCGACGACAACCGCATGTGCGACGCCGAGATCATCTACGTCATGGTTGAGGTCGACGACCCGGTGCTCGAGAAATCCATCGAGCAGTACCTCGCGGTGCTCACGCGGGACACGAGGATCGTGGAATGAGCCGGGCTGTTCGCGAGGTGGTCCTCACCGGCGTGGGGCTGCACTCGACCCTGGGCGATGTGGACGACGCGTGGGAAGCCCTCGCGGCCGGCAGGAGCGCGCTCGCCATGACCGTGCCGTCCGGCGTGCGCGACTTTCCCGAGGTGCCGGGCGCTCCCGCGGCCAACGCCTCGCCCGCGCAGCTCATCGAGAACCGCAAGCTCGTCAAGTACATGAGCCCCACGACCGCCATGGCCACGGTGGCCGCGGGCCGGGCCCTGGCTCACGCGGGCCTTGTCGCGGATGAGCGCCGTTCCGGGCTCGGGCTGTTCGTGGCCGTGGGCTACGCGGCGTTCGATCTCGCGGACGTGCGCGGGGCCATCGAGACCGCACGCGGCGCGGACGGCGGACTCGACCTCGAGCGCATGGGGCGCGAAGGGCTGCGCGCCTGCCACCCGCTCATGCCGTTCAAGTCGCTGCTCAACATGCCGCTGGGCATCATCTCCATCGCGTACGGCATCCGCGGACCCAACTTCGTGCTCTATCCCGGAGCGCGCGAGGGCGCGTCGTGCCTGGAAGCCGCGGTGCGCGCCGTGCGCCACGGACGGTGCGACGGCGCGTTGGTGGGCGGTTCGTCCAACGGGTTCAGCCTGCTGCCGATCTCCATGCTGCTGCGCCTGGGGCGCCTCGCGCGCAGCGTGGAAGAGGCCGTGCCTTACCGGGCCGGGCACCGGGGCATCGCTCCGGCCGACGCGGCGTGCTTCCTGGTGATCGAGGCGCGGGAGCACGCGGAGCGGCGCGAGGCCCGCATCCTCGCGTGTCTCGGTGACACGGGCGCCCTCGAAAGGGCTCCGGACCTGCTGCTCTCGGTGGGGACCGTGGACGAGGCCGCGGACCGGGCCGAGCTCGAGGCGGCGAGAACCTCATGGGGCGAGCCTGTGCCGACGGTCGCATCCCTGGACGGGCGGCTCGGCCACCACGGCGCTGCCGCCCTGTTCACGGCCGCGGCTTGCGTATCCAAGCTCTTCGACAGGAACGCGGCGCGGCTTCCGGGATGGAGCGACGGTTTCCCGTCGTCCGTGCTGGTCCGCGCGGGCGAGCCCGACGGCGGTCACGGCTCCCTCACGCTCTTCTCCCCCGGAGGCGCGCCGTGAACCGCGTGGCCGTCACCGGCATCGGGGTCGTGTCGCCCATCGGCAGCGGCGTCGAGGCATTCTTCGACGGGCTGACGCGGGGAGCCTCGGGCATCGACGTCATCGGGTCGTTCGACGCGAGCTCCTTTCCCACGCGCATCGCGGGCGAGGTGCGCGACGTCGATCTCGCGTCCGTGGAGCTCCCATGGCCCGAGGCCGAGGCCGTACGCCGGGACCGCAAGTCCGCGTTCGGCGTCGTGGCCGCGCGCGAGGCCGTGAGGACCGCGTTCGGTTCGAGAGGCCCGACCGGCTGGTACGGGCCGCACCGGGTAGCGGTGATCGCGGCCGCGGGCCTGGAGGTGTTCGACCTCGCGGATCTCGTGCCGCACCTGAGCCAGGGCGTGGTGAACGGCGCCTCGCTCCTCGAGTCGCTGTTCTCCGGGCCGGCGCTCGCCAGGTGCCAGATCCCGTCCGATCTGGGCGCGCGCTGCATCGCCCGGGAGGGGGGGGCGGCCGGGCTCTACGCGGTGAACGTGTCGGCGTGTGCCGCCGGGACGCAGGCCCTGGGCGAGGCGTTCCTCGCGATCCGGGAAGGCGCGGCCGACTGCGCCGTGGCCGGCGGGTACGACTCGATGGTGAACCCGCTCGGGGTGGGTGGCTTCTGCATGCTGGAAGCCCTGTCCACGGCCAACGAGCTTCGCGGCGCGGCCTCGCGGCCGTTCGACCGCAGGCGCGACGGCTTCGTGCTGGGCGAGGGCGCCGCGTTCTGCGTGCTCGAGAATCTCGACATGGCGCGGGCCCGCGGCGCGTCGATCCGGGCCGAGATCCTGGGCTACGGCTCCACCCTCGACGCCTTCCGCGTCACGGACCCGGCCGAGAGCCACGAGGGAGCCATGGCGGCCATGCGCGGCGCGCTCGAGGTCGCGGGGCTCGAGGCGAGGGACATCGACTACGTGAACGCCCACGGCACGGGCACGCGCAAGAACGATCCGGCCGAGGTCGCGGCCATCCGTTGCGTGTTCGGCGCCGAGGCGGATCGCGTGCCGGTCAGCTCGACCAAGAGCCAGATCGGGCACCTCATCGGCGCGGCCGGGGCCGTGGAATTTCTGGCCGGGCTGTTCGCGCTCGAGCGCGATCTGCTGCCCGCCACGATCAACCTTGAAGAGCCCGATCCGGAGTGCGACCTCGTCCACGTGGCGCGTACGCCCCGGCCCGCGAAGGTGCGCGCGTTCATGTCCAACTCGTTCGGCTTCGGAGGGCAGAACGCCGTGATCGTGGCCGGCAGGCCCAGGGACGAAGGAGAGGAGGTGCCGCAATGAGCCGCCTCGAAGGGAAGACGGCCATCGTCACGGGAGCCTCGCGGGGCATCGGCCGCGCCGTCGCGACGCGGCTCGCCGGGGAAGGCGCGAAGCTCGTGCTCGCCTACCACGCGGACGACCGCGCAGCGGATGAGACCGCCGAGGATTGCAGGCGCGCCGGGACCGAGGTGGTCACGGCCCGCGGCGACGTGGGGGACCCGGCGTTCGCGCCCGCGCTCGTGGCCGCCGCGCTCGAGAGGTTCGGCCGCGTCGACGCGCTCGTGAACAACGCCGGCGCCGTGTGCGACGAGCTGCTCGCGGTGCTTGCGGACGAGGAGCTCACGCGGATGATCTCGACCAACGTGCTCGGCATCGTCCACACCAGCCGCGCCGTGATCCGCCCCATGCTCGGCCAGCGCGGGGGCACGATCGTCAACCTGTCGTCGATGCTGGCGCAGAAGCCCGGTCGCGGGAACGCCGTGTACGCCGGCACCAAGGGGTTCGTAGAGTCGTTCACGCGCGCCCTGGCCGTGGAGGTCGGGCGCAAGGGCATCCGGGTCAACGCCGTGGCGCCCGGGGTCATCGAGACCGACATGTCGCGCGCGGTCAGGTCGCTGGCCGGCGAGGAGCTCAAGGGCCGCATCGCGGCGCGCAGGTTCGGGCAGCCGGACGAGGTCGCCGCGGTCGTCGCATTCCTGGTCTCCGACGAGGCCTCTTACGTCAACGGCGCCGTGATCGCGGCGGATGGAGGATTCGCATGAACGCAGACACGCTGGGCCGCGTGGCGAAGTGCCTTGGCGAGGTGCTCGCCATGGAACCGTCGACCATCAAGGCCGAGCACCGGTTGATCGACGATCTCGGGGCCGAGTCGCTCGATCTCGTGGAGCTGATGTTCCTGCTCGAGCAGGAGTTCGGCATCACGCTCGCGAAGAAGGACATGAGCCTGTCCGCGCAGCTCGGCCTGCCCGAGGACGAGATCCATCGGAACGAGGTGCTCACGCCCAGGGCGCTTGGGCTCCTGCGGACGCGCTTCCCGGGCTCGAGGTCCCTGCTCGTCGACGGCGTCACGCTCAAGCATCTGGCCGCGCTGCTCACGGTGGAAGAGGTGGCGCGGGCGGTGGAGAGGAAGCTGGGGTGACGGGGCAGGGGGCCAACCCGGGAACGAGCGGAGGGGCGGTCTTCCCGCCGCGTTGCCCGGGTCTCGTCGCCGGCGCGATCGCATGCCTCTGCCTGCTCGTCGCGGCGTCCGCGGCGGCGCAGCCCGAAGCGCAGGCCGCGGGAGTGGCCGTCGGTCCGGTCCTGGGCGACGTGTCTCCCGAGCTCGAGGCCCTGCTCTCGGCGTCCCTGGCCACGGTCGTGGCCGAGAAGGGACGTACGGTTGCGCCCGGGCAGACCGCGACGCTCGCTCTGGTCCTCGATGCCCGTGCAACGGACGACGGCGTGGCGCTCGTGCTCGTCCTCATCGATGCGAACGGTCGCGAGCACGGGAGGCGCGAGACCCAGGCCACGCGTGCGAGCGCCGATGCCGAGGCGCGGGAGCTGGCGCGCCAGCTCCTGGAACAACCTGTTCCACCGGCGCCGCCTGCAACACCAGAGCCGTCCGCAACCCCGGCGCCGCCCGCACCGCCACAAGAGCCCGAGACGCCGCCGTCGACCGTCGCGACCGACGACCAGGGGCCTCCCGCTCCACCCCTGCGCAACGTGGCCGTGGGATCGGTGTCCGGAGACGTGTCGTTCGACCTCGCGACCGCGCTCATGGAGTCGGTCTCCTTGGCCCTTGCGGACTCGGGACGCGCCGCGCCGCCCGGCGAGGCCGCCGCGTTCACGCTGACCGTCGACGTGCGCAACAGGAACGGCACGCTCGCGCTCGCGGTCGCGCTGGTCGATGCGAAGAACCGAGAAGTGGCGAGGCGGGAGACCGAGACCACGAGGAAGGACGCCGACGCCGAGGCGCGCGAGCTGGCGCGCCGGATCCTCGCCGGGCCCATGCCTGAGGGGCCCCTTGCTCGACCTCTGTTCGTGGCCTCGCCGTCGTTCGTCGCGCCGCCGCCGCCGGCCATGCCAGCCCTGTACACCGACTGGCCCGAGGTCAAGAGCGCGCGGCTCCTCGCCGGAGGCATCGCCCTGGTCACGCACGTGGGTGTCACGGCCTGGGCCGCCCTGTCCTTCTACGCGGTGGCGGGAATGGGAACCTATCACGATCGCGTCACCCACTCCGCGCACGAGGATCTGATGGCGAACTTCCAGGTCATCTGGCCCTACGGGACACCTGTCGTAGGGGCCATCTCCGCTGTCGTGGGCACCGTGGCCTACACGATCCTGTTCAACAAGGCCCCCTGGTGCCGGACCTCGGGCTTCGGGGTCTTTCTGGGCGGGATGATCGGCGCTGCCCTCGCCACCGGCGCGACGTTCCTGACCGGCATGGCCGACTCTCCGGAGGCGACGATCGGCGTCTCGGTCGCCAGCCTGGTGATCTTCCCGCTGGTCGGTGAGATGCTGCTCGGGTGGGTGTTCGAGGAGCCCTGGACCGCGCCGCGGCGGGCATCGAGCGTAGAGGATGTCCCATGAAACGCCGGCAACATGAGCGCACCTCCGTGTTGAGAGCGGGAATCGCGATGATCGCCGTGTCCGCGGGCCTGGGTCTGGCCCTGTCCCAAGCCTGCGTCTACGACGAGTGCAATCCGGATGGCTGGTCGTGGTGCGACGGCAACACGACCATGAGGTGCGTGAACGAAGACGAAGACGGCTTCGGGAGCGGGAAGAACGTGGTCCAGACCGGGGGCTCGTGCGAGGACCTGGGCATGGCGTGTTTCGAATACTCGGAAGGCGCGTACTGCGGGTTCCCGGACGCGAAGTGTCCCGGGGGCGAGAATAGGGACGTGTGCGTGGGAAACCTCGTCGGCGAGTGCCGCCTGGACCAGGAGCATCCGGAGTACATGCAGGGCGACTATTGGCCCTACTCCCGGATGTGCACCGACAACGGCTTCGAGTGCCGGGAGGTCGATTGGGAGTACGGAACCGTGTGCGCCTACAACGACGAGCCGTGCGAGGTTCCCGGCGAGCGGGTGTGCGCCCCGGATTCGTCGGACGTGCTCCTCGAGTGCGTCGACGGCGTGTGGGCGGCAGAGGTTTGCGAAGATGGGGACACATGCGAGGAGAACGAGGACGGGACGGTAGACTGCAGCTTCGGTGCTGCTCACGGTGGAAGAGGTGGCGCGGGCGGTCGAAAGGAAGCTGGCATGACCGAAAGGGATGAGGGACGATCATGAGCCGAATCCAAGTGCTGTTGTTCGCCGCGCTCGCGGGCTGCGCCGGATCCTCGGGCGGGGCAGACGGGGGAACGCCGGAAGACAGCGACACGGGCAGCGAATCGGGCGGCGACGCCGACACCGACACGGACGGCGACACGGACACGGACGGAGACACGGACACGCAGGCCTCGTGCCCGGCGGCCGAGGTCGGGAAGGTCCTGGGTCGCGACCGGTTCATGATCGGCGGCGCCATGACCGACGCCTCGCTCTCGGCCGCGCCGTTCGACGTGCGCTACCAGTACCTGGCCGGCAACGTGCCCACGCCCGGGCCGTGCGACTCGTGCGCCTCGGGCTGCGTCGTGGACGGCCAGTCGTGCGCCAACACGGCCGGCTGCGCGTGGTGGGGATGCTGGCAGTACGATCAGGTGCCGCCGGGCCAATTCGTGATCGACTTCATGGAGAGCACGCACGCGGCCGGCGCGGTGCCCATGCTCACGTACTACATCTGGTTCTCCGTGGCCGGGAACGTGGAGGGCGCGCCGGAGATCGCGGCGCTCGCGGACGGCGCGCGTCTCGGGGCCTACCTGGCCGACTTCCGCTTCATGTGCGAGGTCGTGGCGAAGTCGCCGGACATCGAGGTCATCCTGCACCTGGAGCCCGACCTGTGGGGCTACGGCCAGCAGGTCGACGCGGATCCCTCGTCGATCCCGACCGCGCTCGCGGACGCGAACGAGCCCGAGTGCTCCGGCATGGCCTCCACGCTCGCCGGCCTCGCCTCGTGCCTGCGCGCCATCGCCGCGGCCGAGGCCCCGAACGCGCTCGTGGCCTTCCACGCCTCGGCGTGGGGCGCGGGAGCCGATGCGCTCGTCAACTCGGATCCGGGCTTCGATCTTCAGGGGCACGCGGCTTCCACCGCTGCGTACATGCAGGCGCTCGGGGCGGCGGACGCGGACCTCGTCGTGCTCGAGATGAGCGACAGGGACGCCGCGTACAACGGCCGCTGGTGGGACGCTTCCGACGCGACCCTGCCCGACTTCGCGCAGGCCATCGCCTGGGGGAAGGCCCTCGGCGAGGCGCTCGACCTCGCGCCCCTGTGGTGGCAGGTGCCATACGGGCACATGGGCCTGCCCAACGCGTGCGACCAGTACGAGGACAACCGGGTCGACTACGTCTTCGACCACGCGGACGCGTTCGCCGCGGGGGGCGCGCTCGGCGTGGCCTTCGGGGCGGGCATGGACTGCATGACCACGGCCGAGACCGACGACGGCCACTTCCTCACCCGCGCGGCCGATTACTACGCGGGCCCCCGGCCTCCCTTGTGCGGCGAGTAGGGAAGGGACAACCAAGTGGCGGGTCGCGACCCCGATCGGTCCCAATCGGTCAATCGGTCATGTGCAGCATCCGTCCGGCTTGCGGTCCGTGCGCGGCTCGCAGGACACGACGCGCCCACGGGCGTCGAGCGCGATGTGGCAGCAGTCCTCGAGTGCCTTGCGGAGGTGTTGCCGGCCTCGCTGGACGCGGGACTTCATACCGGACAGGGAGATGCCGAGCATGTCGGCCGCGTGTTTCTGCGTGAGGCCTTCGAGCTCCGCGAGCGTCAGCGCCTCGCGGTACGGCGAAGGAAGCATCGTGACGAACGGGGCGATGCAGCTTGCAAGCTCGCGCTCGGCGGCGCGGTCGTCTTCGTCAACCTCGGGTGCCTTTTCCTCCGCGACATCGCCGTCCGTGACACGATGCTTCGCGGAGACGCGCCGGTGGTCAACGATGGCGCTCCGCGCGATCTGATAGACCCATGGGCCGAAGCGCT
Organism: Deltaproteobacteria bacterium; assembly: GCA_028713995.1. Taxonomy (GTDB): domain Bacteria; phylum Myxococcota_A; class Polyangia; order JAAYKL01; family JAAYKL01; genus JAQTNF01. Next base: position 35,620 of record JAQTNF010000034.1, read on the forward strand.
CCTCGTCGCGAAGCCCGGGGAGGCCCCGCTGCATCCGCAGGAAGACGTCCTGAACGACGTCGTCCACGTCGACATCAGCGCGCACGCGGCGCGCGATGAAGGGACGCAGCTTGGCTTCCAAGTCCCGCCACGCACCGCGCGCCGCAGGGTTGATCATGTCGAGGTCCCCGGCGTGCAGCAGGACGGTCCGCAGCACGATTTTCCGCCCGGCTTCACCGCCTCGATTGTAGCCGATGCGACGTAGTTCTCGACCCCCGAACCGGGCTTCCAGCAAGCTCCGATCACCTCACGGCTCTCTTCCTTCACGCCGACCCGGATGCTCTCGAACCCGGCCGCGGCGAGAAGCGCCCGAACCGTCTCGACGCCGGCCGCACCTGAGATGCACGCGGTCATCGCCGCTACGTCGTTGGCGAGCGCTTCGGGCATCAACGCGGTCGCTACCACGTCCGAGATCGCAAGGCGACCACCGGGCTTCAGTACGCGGAAGGCGTCCCGGAAGACCGCTCCCTTGTCGGGGCTCAGGTTGATCACGCAGTTGGACAGGATGACGTCGACGGTGTTGTCGGCGACGGGCAGATGCTCGATCTCCCCCAGCCTAAACTCGACGTTTTCTGCACCGACCTTCTGCGCGTTCGACCGCGCCTTCGACACCATGTCGGGTGTCATGTCCACCCCGATGACACGGCCGGTGGGGCCAACCTGCTTCGCTGCGAGGAAGCAGTCGAAGCCGCCTCCCGCTCCGAGGTCGAGGACTGTCTCACCCGCCTTGAGCGCGGCGATGCCCTGCGGATTGCCGCAGCCCAGACCCATGTTCGCGCCCTCGGGCACCGCGGCGAGATCGCCGGGTGAGTACCCGAACTTCAAGCTCGTGTCTGCGCTGCCGCCGCAGCAGCCCGTGCCACACCCTCCACCCGTCGTCGATCTCGCGATGTTCCCGTACTGTTCGCGCACGGCAGCGCGGGCCTCATCCTTCGTCTGTTCGTTCATGTTCGTTGCCTCCTGCTGATGAAGACGATGATCCCGAGAAAAGGACGCAGGCGACTTCCACAGCCACCCCAGCCCCCTGGCTCAATCCTCCCCGGTCAGGCCCGTGTTGCCGCTCCCGCGCTAGTACATCCTGAAGTGCAGGAGCCGGCACTCGATGGGCCCGTTCCACAGGATGTCGCGCTTGTGGGGGTGAAGCCCGATGCAGCCGGCCAGGTATTTTGAGCCCGTCAGCACGTGCGCGTTCATGCCGACGCAGCGGTGCTTCAGGTTGTCGCCGAGCGCGCGGTAGAGCTCCGCGAGAACGCGCTGTTCGCCGAGGCGTTCGCCATAGGGAGGATTCGTGACCAGCATGCCCTCGGTGCGCGGCGCGAGGTCGGCCACGTCCGCCCTCCTGATCCGTATGACGCCGTCGACCCCGGCCGTGCGTGCCGAGGCGCGGGTCGCGCGCAGGGCGTCGTCGGAGATGTCCGAACCGGCCACGAAGGGCTCGTGCGACTCGCGGACGAGCGCGCGCGCCTCGGTCTTGAGCCCGCGCCACAGCTTCTCGTCGAAGCCCGGCAGCCGCATGAACCCGAAGTCGCGGCCGAGCAGGCCCGGCGCCATGTTCATGGCCATGAGCGCCGCCTCCACGAGAAGCGTGCCCGAGCCGCACATGGGATCCACGATGGGCGCCGCGCCGTCGTACCCCGAGAGCATGAGCACGCCCGCGGCCAGGGTCTCCTGCAGCGGAGCAGGCACTCCCGGCGGTCTGTAGCCGCGCCGGTGGAGCCGCTCCCCGGACAGGTCGAGGCTCACCCAGCAGCGGTTGTCGAGGAGCCGCACGGCGATGAGCAGATCGGGCCGCTTGGGATTCACGTCCGGCCGCCGCCCGGTCCTATCGCGGAAGCGGTCCACCACCGCGTCCTTGACCACCCGCGCCGCGAACTGGGTGTGCGTGAGCTCGGACTTGTGGCTCGTGGCCTCGACCGCGAGCGTCTTGTCGAGCGACATGTGGTCTTCCCAGGGCATGGCCCGGATGCCCGCGTAGAGCTCCTCGCGCGAGCCCGCGCCGATCTCTCCCAGGGCGAGGAGCACGCGCGACGCGGTCCGCAGCCAGAGGTTCGCGCGGTAGGCGAGCTCGAGGTCGCCCCGGAACGAGACCCCGCGCACCGCGGGCGCCACGTCCTTTGCGCCCAGGGACGCGAGCTCGCGGGCCAGGACCTGCTCGAGGCCGGGCGCGGTCGTGGCGTGGAGCTGCAAGGAGGCCCGCACTTCTCAGTGCCTTTTTGCGGACAGGGCGCGGGCCGCCGCGGCGACGGATTGGGGCACGTTCTTGTTGTGCTCGAGCTGCCTCACGTCGTTCGGCCGCAGGTGCTGCAGAAAGCGCAGGGAATCGGACAGCGGGCAGCGCGGGTTCTGCACCAGGCTGAGCTTGACCGAATAGCTCTTGGTCCACTCCCTGTTGTGCGCGATGTAGCGGACGGCCTCGTCCGGCAGGGAACGCGCCTGGGCGAAGCGCACCACCTCGGTCTCGGTGACGCCCGGCGACTTGACGACGGCCATGATGACCAGCTTGTTGCTGTCGCGCAGCATCACGGCCCTCTGGCTCGAGTTGCCGAGCGTGGCCAGGCGGATCTTCTGGGACACGGTCAGGTTCGACAGCGACTTGGCCAGGCGCTTGGCCTTGGCCGCGACCTCGGGATCGATATCAGGCGGCGCCTGCGCCCCGTCGCCGAGGTCGTCCTGCAGGTTCATCCAGTCGTCGGACAGGTCGATCCCTTCGAGGGCCAGGCCCTCCTGCATCATGTTCTGCCGGAAGACGAGATCGTCGGGCGCGGGCTCGGCCGTGGGCTCGGCGATGAGCTCGCCCTCGAGGGCCGCCTTGACCTCGGCGAACGCCGAGATCCCGGTCAGCTCGATGCCGTGCCGGACGGCGAGCTCCACGACGCGGTCCGCGGTCGACATGCGGGTGTGATTGTTGCAGTAGAGCTTCTCGATGATTTCGGGCCTGCGCAGGAGCCGCTGCTCGTTGCCGGCGATGATCTCGAGGAGCCGATCGTCCGAGAGCTTCTCCGCGAGCTCGAGGAAGGTCCCGTCGTCGGCGGTCCGGTTGAGCAGGATGACCTCGATGGCGTCCGCCCGCCGCAGGAGCTGCGTCGCCAGGCCGTCGAGCACCGCGGCCGGAAGCTCGCCCCCGAGCGCGCCGAGGAGGAGGTTCGGAGGCAGCTTGCCGAGCGTCTCAACGGCCTTGCGCGAGAGCGACGGGTCCTTGTCGTAGGAGAGGGCGTAGAGCACGGTGACGAGATCCTGGGGCCCGAGCGGGACGAGCCCGCCCGCGGCCATGGCCTTCATCTGATGCGGCGCAGCGGGCCCGCAGATCTTGGCGACCTGGGGCGAAAGAAGCGCTTCCGCGATCGGGTGCTGCATGTCGAACGGCCTCCTCACGGGTCCGGGCGTCTTTGGCGCGCCCGCTCTTTTTCGAGCATAGCACGGGCCGGCCGATGGTAGAATCGGCCAAACCCGCGAGGCTTTCCCGAGGAGGAAGCGATGACCGAGCGTTTGAGCGCGGACGAGCTTGTCGCACTCGTGAAAAGGGTCTTCGACCCGGGGCCCGACGATCACAGGCTGGCCATCCTCGTCGACCTGCCCGACGAGCGGACGCCGGACAGCCCGGCGTGGGCCGAGCGGCGCGAGATGGCCGGGGAATGGGCGCGGCTGCTGGCGGACCGCTGCGGCGAGCTGGGGCTCAAGGGCGCGAGCCTCCTTCTGTACCGCAACGTGAGGACCAACAACGCGGATCTGCCGCCCACGGCCCGAGCCCACGATCCCGCGCAGCCCCTGCCCGCCGTGTTCGAGGAGCCACTGCCGTGCGCGGTGCCGTTCGACACGGTGTTCGAGACGCACGGCATCTTCCTGGCGCCCACGCAGTTCTCGGCCACGGCGCCGCTCAAGGTGGCGGCCGGGGTCCACGGGTTCCGCGCCGCGACCATGCCCGGGTTCTGTGCGGCCATGATCCCGGCGCTGCGGCTCGACTACGGCGTCATCGGATCCCGCGTGGCCGCGCTCAAGAAGCTCCTCGATTCGGCCGAGCGCGCGTGCTTGCGTTTCGAGGCACTCGGGCGCTCCATGCGGCTCGAGCTCGATCTGCGCCACCGCTCGGCCCACGAGTCGAGCGGCGTCTTCACCGAGCCCGGCGCGGCGGGAAATCTGCCCTCCGGGGAGGCCTACATCGTGCCCTACGAGGGCGAGATCGATGGCGACCCCTCCCGCTCGGAGGGCGAGCTGCCGGTCGAGTTCGGCTCCGAGATCGTGGTGTACAAGGTGCGCGAAAATATGGCCGTGGAGGTGCTCACGAGCGGGCTCGCGTCCACGCGCGAGGCGGGGAAGCTCGCGACCGAGCCGGCCTACGGAAACCTGGCCGAGCTGGGTCTCGGCGTGCTCGGCGACTTCGGCATCGAGCCCATGGGGGAGATCCTGCTCGACGAGAAGCTCGGGCTGCACATCGCGTTCGGCCGCTCCGATCACTTCGGCGGACGCGTGGGCTCCGCCAGCTTCAAGAGCCCCGAGCGGGTCGTCCACATCGACCGGGTGTACACGCCGAGCCTGCAGCCGCGGATCCGGATCGCGGAGGTCCGGCTCGTGATGCCGGACGGGAAGATCGTGCCGCTCATGAAGGACGGCGCGTATACCGTGCCGTTCGACGCGTAGTCCCGCCGCTTGTCCTTGCGCCGCAAACCGCGCTAAGACCCCCTCGTGCTCGCGCGAGGAGAAAAGATGCAGCTTTCGTTCGTCGCGCAGCGGTGCACCTCGTGCCGCGCCTGCGAGGTCGCGTGCCCGTCCGCCGTGTTCTCGTGGAAGGACGGCGCCATCGACCTGCACCACCCGGGGCGCTGCATCGGCTGCGGCCACTGCGTGGCGGCCTGCCCAGCGGACGCGTTTTTGCACTCGGAGCTGGCAATCGAGAAGTTCGAGCCCGTGGGTGAGGAGAAGCCCGTGGCGCCCGAGGCCCTGAGAAGCCTGTTTCGCGAGCGCAGGAGCGGCCGGCGCTTCCTCGACGAGCCCCTGCCGCGCGCGGAGATCGAGTCGCTCATCGACCAGGCGCGCCACGCGCCCACGTCCACCAACTCCCAGAACGTGCGCTACCTCGTCTTCGAGCGCCCCAAGGGCACGGGCGATCTCGCGAGGTGGACGGCCGGCCACTACGAGAAGCTCGCCCGCAATCTCGCCAACCCGGTCACGCGCTGTGCCATTGCGCTCGGCGTGGGGTGGAAGACCGCGAACGCGTACCGCCACCGCATGCCGGCCATCATCGAGATGTTCCGCGAGACGCTCGCAGGCGAGGACCGGCTCTTCCACCGGGCGCCGGTCGTGATCGTCGCGTTCGCCTCCGGCCTGCCCCACATCGCGGCGGCGAGCTGCTGCCTTTCCGCCATGCAGCTCCTGCTCGCGGCAGAGGTGCGCGGTCTTTCGGCCTTCTTCAACGGCTACGCATTGAACGCCCTGGTGCGCGACCGCAGGATGCGTGAGAAGGCCGGAATCGAGCGGGGCTACGTGCCCGGAGCCGTCATCGCGGTGGG
>JAQTNF010000035.1 GCA_028713995.1 Deltaproteobacteria bacterium
GGCGCGAAGAAAGTAAAGGTCGCGCTCGAATCTCTGAAAGCCGGCGACCGCTGTCCCGAATGCGAGCGCGGAAAACTGTACGTGCACCCGCCGTCCGTTCTGGTGCGCGTGACGGGCATCGCGCCGCTCGCGGCGATCGCGTATGAGCTCGAAAGGCTGCGGTGCAACGCGTGCGGCGAGGTGTTCACGGTGAAAGCGCCGGAGGGAATCGGCGAGGCGAAGTACGACGAGAGCGCGACGGCGATGATCGCTCTCCTCAAGTACGGTTGCGGCATGCCGTTCAATCGCCTCGAGCTTCTGGAGCAGGAGCTCGGCATCCCGCTGCCCGCATCGACGCAATGGGAGGTCGTCGCGCCCGCGGCCGCCAAGCTCGAGCCGGTATTCACGGAGCTCATCCGCGCTGCGGCCCAGGGCGACGTGCTGCACAACGACGACACGCGGGCGAAGGTCCTCATGAGCTTCATCCACACCTGCGAGCTCAACGACATCAATCCGTTCGACTCCCTCGTCGCGATGCTGCGCCACTTAGCCGATGTCGAGGAATCCCCCGAGGACTGGTTGCCCTGGAACTATCACCTCGCCCTCGCCGAGCTCGACGCGATCGCCGCAACCCACGACTGACAGCGTTCGTGTCGACTTTTGCGAGGCGCGACATGCCTGCCGAAAACTCACCGCCCGTCGCCTTCAATCCCCGTCGCCCGTCGTCGATCGCACGTCCTGATCCTTCGATTCATCCTCGAAGGCCCAGAGCAAGCTGGCTCCTCCTTTGACCGCTGTGCAGGGACGCCCACACCAGCGTGCGGGGGTTCTCCGAAATATTGACTACAGAGCCGCGGCAGCCGCGGCAGCGGATCTTGACCCGTCCCGGGTTTTCTTCTAATCAGGACTCCGCGCCGGATGGCGCCTCTGGCAGGGTAGCTCAGCTGGCTAGAGCGGCGGATTCATAACCCGCAGGTCGGGAGTTCGAGTCTCCCCCCCGCCACGAAAGAAGGATACAAGCGAAGCGGGCGGCGGTCGAAAGCCGCCTTTTTCGTTTGTGGAGGTCGACATGAGCCGAGTCTACTTCACGACACCCATCTATTACGTCAACGCCGAGCCGCACATCGGGCACCTCTACACCACAGTGCTGGCCGACACGCTCAAGCGCTTCCACAAGCTCATGGGCGACGACGTGTACTTCCTGACCGGCACCGACGAGCACGGCGAGAAGATCGCCGAGGTGGCGGCCAGGCAAGGCATCACCCCGCAGGAGCTCGTCGACCGGGTCTCGGGCGTGTTCGAGGGCACGTGGAAGCAGATCGGCCTCGACAACGACGACTTCATCCGCACCACCTCGGTGCGGCACAAGCAGTACGTGCAGGAGATCCTTCAGCGGGTCAAGGACTCGGGCGACATCTACTTCGGCGAGTACAAGGGCCTGTACTGTGTGGGTTGCGAGCGGCACATGAACCTCTCGGAGCTCGTGGACGGCAAGTGCCCGGACCATCAGGTCGCGCCCAAGGAGGTCAAGGAAGAGAACTACTTCTTCCGCATGGGCAAGTACCAGCAATTGCTCGTCGACCACATCGAGAAGAACCCGACATGGATCCGTCCCGAGCGCTTCCGCAACGAGGTGCTGGCGTTCCTCAAGGCGCCCCTCGATGATCTGTGCATCTCCAGGCCCAAGACGCGCCTCACGTGGGGCATCGATTTACCCTTCGACGATCGGTTCGTCACCTATGTGTGGTTCGACGCGCTCCTCAATTATCCATCCGCGCTCAAACGGACGAAGGACGGCAGGGATCTCTTCGAGCGCTACTGGCCGCACTGCAACCACCTCATCGCCAAGGACATCCTCAAGACCCACGCCATCTACTGGCCGACCATGCTCATGGCCGCGGGCCTCCCGCTCTTCAAGCAGATCGACGTGCACGGCTACTGGCTCTCGGGCGAGACCAAGATGGCCAAGAGCCTCGGCAACGTGGTGCGGCCGCTCGCCTTCGACAAGCGCTTTGAGAAGGAGGGGGGTATCGAGAGCCTGCGCTACTTCTTCTTCCGCGAGATGAAGTTCGGCCAGGACGCCGGCTTCACGTACGAGCTCTTTGTCGAGCGCTACAATTCGGATCTGGCCAACGGGCTGGGCAACCTGCTCTCGAGGGTGGCGTCCATCGCCAAGAAGAACCTGGGGGGCGTCGTTCCAGGCCGGCGGCATACCTTCGGCGAGCGCGAATCCAAGGTGGAGGAGTTCGCGAGGGAGGTCGTGGAGCGCTATCCGGCGTACTTCGAGGAACGCCAGTTCCACACCGCCATCGAGGAGATCCGAAAGCTCCTCGCGGTCGGCGACGGGTACATCAACGACCAGGAGCCTTGGCGCCTGGCGCGCGACGAAGCCAAGAGGACGGACCTCGAGCGGGTGCTGTACACCGGTCTCGAGGTCGTGCGTCTGGCCGCGATCCTGCTCTCCCCGATCATGCCGCGCAAGTGCGCCGAGATCCTGGCATTCCTCGGTGAAACGCGACCGCTCGACGGGTCGATCCCCTTTGCGGAGCTGGCCGCCTGGGGCGAGCTGCGAGCCGGGCACGGGCTCGGCGAGGTGATCCCCACGTTCCCGCGCATCGACGAGAAGAGACTCAAGGACATCGCACCCGCGAACGCCGAGCCTGGTGAGCCCGGTGGCGGGGCCGGATCCCCGACACGGCAGGATCTCAAGCCCCCCAAACCCGAGATCACCATTGACGACTTCGGGAAGATCGACCTGCGCGTGGGAGTGGTCCGCGCGGCGGGTGAGGTGGAAGGGGCCAGGAAGCTCCTCAGGCTCGAGGTTGACCTGGGCGAGAGCAAGCCGCGCCAGATCTTCGCGGGCATCCGCGCCGCTTATCCAGATCCGTCCGTGCTGGTCGGAAGACGGGTGGTCGTCGTGGCCAACCTGAAGCCACGTCAGATGAAGTTCGGTCTCTCGCAGGGCATGGTTCTCGCCGGCCACGACGAAAACGACACGCGCCTCGGGACGGCCATGTTCGTCGACGGCGACCTCAAGCCGGGCGACGCGGTCACCTGAAGGGAAAGGGTTGCGCGATCCGGGTCAGCGGGCCTTTTCGAGCACGATCAACCGGTAGAGCTTGTACCCGACTTCCTCTTGTCCGGCCGTGTAAAGCACCTCGGTGAGGAGGCGGTAGGGCGTGCCCTTGTCGGCGATGATCGTCAGTGCGCCTTCGAATGGCTGGTTCTTCGTCTTGGCGAGCAGCTTGTAGTACTTCGCCCGGCCCTCAAGGGAGGCGAGGAGCGGCCGGATGATGAGGGAATTCGTGTCGCCGCCCTGCTTGTCGGCTGCGTCCACGGCTCCCCGCTTGACCCCGGCCACGGGTTCACCGTCGACGAGCAGCGAGCTCTTGGTGATCGTCACCGAGACCGACTCCGCCACTTTGACCGCGGTCGCGGAGCTCGGCAGTGCGAGCTGATCGGACATTTGCACGTTCTGGGTCTTCGACGTGAAGTCCACGAGCATGAAAACGAGCAGAATCGTCATCATGTCCATCATGGCGGTGATGTTCAGGAACTCGACGTCATCCGTGGAATGACCCCGACGCAGACGCATGATTGCCCGCCGGTCGGCGCGCTTCATGGCTTCGATGTCGACCGAGGGAGGGGGGGGGACCTTCTTGGGCTGTTCAGTGTCCATCAAAGGCTCGCCTCATTGGATGCCGGTGCTGAACAGCACCTTGGGAAACAGGGGGTTCTTGTCCGGTCCCGCGCGCAGGACGTCCATGACCCCGATGATGGTCTCGTACGGGATGTCCGGGTTGGCGGAGAGAATGGCGCTCTCCTCCTTGGCGAACCGCAGCTTGATCTTCACGAGAAGGCTTTGCAGCTTGGTGAAGTCGTAGCGGCCGTCCGCGGCCATGGGAACAGTCGGGAGCTTGCCCGGGATGTCGTCCTGGTACACAACGCCCAAGGCGCCATCCGAGCCGGCCACGGTGAACCCCTTGCCAGTAATCGTCACGGTCAGGTTGAGGGGCGGTTTTTCGTCCTTCTTGTCGTCGGCTCCCCCCGAGGACTGCGAGTACTCGGGAAGCACGACCTCGATGTTCGCCACGGTGAGCATGGCCTGGGCCGTAACGATGAGGAACATGAGGATGTTGGTGACGATATCGAGGTACGGGACAAGATTGATCTCTCCGCCGCCATCCTCCAAAGCTGACTCCAGGCGCTCACGCTCGCGGCGCAGCCGCTTGCGGCCCGAAGCCGTCATCGCTGTCATCGCTGACCCTCGGCCGGAGCTCCCTGCTGTCCCTCCCACTTGCGGGATTCCTCGACGAGGGTGTTCTCGAGCTTGAGCGCGAACGCGTCGAGCTCACCCTGGAGCTTCTTCGAGACGCCGGACAAGAACATGTGGCCAATCATGCACGTGACCGCGATGGCGAGACCCAGCGCGGTGTTGTTCATGGCCTCTGAGATACCTTCCGACAGCATTTTCGCGCGGTCGGCCGGGTTGGCAGTGCCAAGGCTGGCGAAGGTCTTGATGAGGCCGACGATGGTGCCGAGCAGCCCAAGCAGGGTTCCGATGTTGGCGAGCGACCAGAGCGCCGCGATCCTCTTCTTCAGCTCAGGTGTGATGTCAACCAGGGTCTCCTCGATTGCCGTGGATATGGCGGCCTCACCCTTGTGGAAGTAGATCAGGCCGGCTTTGGCGACCCGCGCGACCGGCGCCGAGGACGCGGAGCAGAGCTTGACCGCTCGCGTGACATTGTTGGCGCCGACGAGCTTGCGGATCTGCTCCAGGAGTGCCTGTGCTTTCACTTGGTAACGCAGCAGGAAATAGATGGTGCGTTCGGCAATGATCGCCACGACGACAATCGACGTGACGAGATTGACGTACATGAAGGGTCCCCCCTTCGCGAAGAATTCGGCAATCCCATGCATATCTCAACTCCTCGGCTGAAACGGCCCCGTTTTGTTTTGAAAACACTCGCTAGTAACGAGCTTTTCCCCCTTTGTCAACAGTGCAACCCGGCTGGGGACGGCTAGATTGCGCAAAGCGAATGCGATCCGTCTCCACGTCACTTCGTGCGGGCCTTGAGATGGCCGAGAAACGCTTCCACCAAGCGTGCGCGATCTTTGTATGCCTGTTGTGACACGAAGCCCTGGCGCACTTGCTCCGCCCGTTCGATCAGGACCTTGTCCCCGTTGGGTGTGAGCCGGTCGAGGGCAAACAGGTTGGCCTCGAGAGCGGCCATCACCGGGTTGTCGAGCACCTTGGCGAGTGCCTCGACGACCTGCTTGCTCTTGCCCGCATCACCGCGCGCCAATCGATAGGCTCCGTAGATTGCGGCCTCCATGTTCGGGTTGTCCTTGACCGTCGCGGCCTGCAGGAAGCACCCGACATCTTTGCCGCACTTCTTGGCGAAGCTGATCTCATCCATGTAAGTCTTGATACGATTCTTGAGAGTATTGCAGTCGCCTTCGGCCTTCTTCTTCTCATCCGGGTCGGCGTCCTCCGGGAAGCGTTCCAAGATCATCTTCTTGCAATCGATCTTGTCGTGCTCCTCCTTCATAACGGCCCGGAACTCGTCGCCGCACATGATTCCGCCGTAGTAGAAGACCTTGTCGCGCAAGGCCTCGCTGCCGGTCTTGGCGACATCGAGCAGGAGCGGGCAGGAGTCCTCGGGGTACTGTAGGTATCCGATGGCCCGCAGGAATCCGACGGCTTCCTCCACTGTCACGTCCAGCTCGAGCTTGCCGCCCTTACCCTTCTTCAGCTTGAAGCGCTCCTTAATCACATCGAGAACCGGCTTGTGGCCGAGCTGGGAAAGCGCGACCGCGGCCCAGTTGCGCCGCCACGTGGCCCATCCTGCGGCATCGAACTTCTGGGCTCCCTCTCCCCTTTCGGCGGACACCTTGTCCACATCGTCCGGATCGTTGTGGTTGAGCTCCGCGGTGAGGAACTCGATGACCTTTGGTGTCGAGTAGTTCAACAGACCGAGGAAGTCGATCGACTGCTGCAGGGGCCACACCGGGACCTTCAGCATCGGATCGGCCTGGAGCTCTTCCTTGAAAAAGTCGTTGAAAGCCGCGTCCTTGCCCCTCGCGAACTTCATGATCGCTTCGACCACCGCGTTGCGATCCGGAATCTGCTGCAAGCTGACAAACGCGAACGGGCCGAGGCCGACCTTCTGAACCTCGCCCATCATGGCGATCGCGCGGATGAGCGTGGGAATGGAAGCCGAGTCGCCGATCTGTCCGAGGCCCTTCACCGCCTTCATGTTGAGCCGGAGATCCTGCATGGTGTCGCGCGTATCCGCGATTGCGTCCAACACTTCGACGACCTTGGTCCGTTCGGGTGCGGTCGGATTCTTGAGCAGAATGGAAATTGACGTGTTGACGACCGCTTCCTCGATCTCGTTCTCCCGGTTCGTGAACGGGCTATTGCCGCGGATGGTGCGATCAGCCACGAGGCTTTCGTGCGCCGCGAGGAGCTTGGGCAACGCCTCGACCACGCCGCTGCGACCCAGGGCGTTCGCCGAGATGATGAAGATCTGCTGGTCATATGACCGCCCGAGGACAATGCCATCAAGGAAAATTTCGTTGGCCAGCGGGTTGCCCATCTGTGAAAGGAGCTTGATGATCTCGAGCCTGTTGACCCGATCCCGGTTCATTCCCTTGTAGATCTTGCTGAGCTCCGGAACGACCTTGTCCGTGTAGGCCTTCACCTCGGGCGCGGAAACGCTGCCGTTGGCCGCCTGCTTCAGCCGGCCGAAGGCCTCGGAGATCTTCTTCAATGCAAGCTCGCGCCCTTGCCTTTGGGAAACCTTCTCCACCCAATACAGCGGGTCGTTCTCATCTCTCCCGCACCCGACGGCAGCGAAGCTGACGCCAACGAACGTCAAAAGGAGAAACGCAACGGAAAATCTCTTCATGCACCGACCCTCGCTGTTATGCGCGTTGAATGCGCCGGTTGTAAAACCACAGAACGGACAGCCAATCACTTGGCCGCGGGTGCCGCGCCAGCGCTCCCTCTCTGGTTCTGGGAAGCGTAGTCCTCAAACTCCGCTTCCGGATCCGGAGAAGCCAGCGCAGCCGGATCCTGCGAGGCGAGCTCGGCGAGCTTCCTCATCAAACCGGTCTGCTCGTCGCGCATGGTCTTCATCTGGGTCGCCATCTCGTCGAGACGTCGGATATATGCATCGAACTGCGGCCGAACCGCGCCCGCCAGGAGCCCGCTCTTGGCCTCCGGCGCGATCTCCACCACGTAGTCCCCCGGCGACTTGGACAATACGCCGTCATCGCCTTCCTCGGACGGGTTGTAGAGCTCCCGCTTCTCACCCGCCGCGTCGGGCGCGGCCTTGACCGGATAGATGGACTTTTCGCCCTTCTGTTCGACCGGGCCGAGGTATGCGACGTTGCCCACCAGCTTGTTGCCTTCCTTCTTGTCTCGCGCAAAGGCGACGCCGTAGGAGCCCATGAAGATCTTCTCAAACTTGCCCTTGAAAGTCTTGAGGGCCGCCTCGTCCGCGAGCGTCTTCTGGCGGTGCAGGGCCGTCATCCGATAAAGCGCCGACCATTTGACGAGGTAGGCCGAGAGATTGAGCACCACCGGGCGTCCGAAGCTCCTGTAGCTGCGTTCGGTGAACAGCTGCGGGTGAATCGGGTTCTCCTTAACGTTGTTGGCCAGGAACTCGATGTGCCTGGGGTCGTATTGATGCTTGCCGGCACGGAGAATCGCCGCATTGATCACGGCGTCGAGCTCATCGAAAAGTTTCGCCGCACGCTCGACCTCGAACTGCACAATCAGGCAATCGCGCAACGACTCATTGAGCTGAACCCGATCGCTCCAGGCGTTCCCCATGTTGAAGCCGAAAAAGGCCACGCCGACGGCGAGGAGCCCCAAAACGATCATCCTGGGCGTGCGCGATATCGCGCCGGATGCATCGCCGGAAACATCGACCGAATGATCGGGCGGCGGCTCCGGAGACAGCTTCTGCGGCTGTTGCATGAATGGCGGCGCGCCCCCGCCGGCGAACGGCGCCGGAGCGCCCGAGGGCTTTGCGGTAAAACCCGGAAGGGGCATGTTGGCCGGCCGCGCGCCGACGCCGGGAAGCGGCGCCGGACCGGGTGCCCGACCGAGACCGGGAAGGCCTCCGGGAAGCTTGTTGTCGCCTTGCGGGTTCTTTGGGTCGCTCAAAGTGTGTACCTCCGTCCGCCGATCGCAACCATTAACAAACCTTGAAGCCGACAGACATTACAGATACTCGTTCTCTTGTGTCAAGGTGCCCATGGGCTCGAAGTGACCCGACTCGGTGCCAGGGGGCGGAGCCGTTGAACCTCCAGAGATCGAGGTGTCCGAAATATTGTATTAAGGCAAATTGGAGCCGGCGTGGAAAAAATGGGATCTCGCGTCGGGATGGAATGGCTGAGAGGACGACAACAGCAGTGTGGCCGCTCGTCGTGGTGTTCGCGATCTTCGCGACGAGCCTGGGAGCTGCGGCGTACTTGTACAACCATGTCCAGGACCAGCATTTCCGGCGCGAGAAGGGGGCCGATCTTCTTGCCGTCGCTGACCGCCACCGAAGCGATTCGGACCCGGTCCTCGGGATCGTCGCAACCGTGCGCGATTCACAAGGCGACGAGGCTCACGCGGCGGCGCTGGTGCTGGTCGAAATCGACCCCATCAGCTCCCTGTATCCGTTTCTCCAGACATGGCCCGTGCCGACCTCCACGGCCGAGACCCTGCTCGTGCACCGCGAGGGCGACGAGGTCGTGTTCCTGAACGAGCCGAGGCACAAGAAGGGCACGATTCTCAGGTTGCGGTTCTCCGCCGACAAGCGCGACCTGCCGGCGGCCATGGCCGTGCGCGGCAAGGAGGGAGTCGCGAATGGCGTCGACTACCGAGGTGCGCGCGTGGTGGCGGCGGTCCGCCGCGTCCCGGACTCCCCCTGGTTCCTCCGCCTGCACGGGCGCGAGAAATACTCGGGCACGGGCATGGGGCTCTCCATCTGCAGGAAAATCGTGGAGCGCAACGGCGGCAGGATCTGGGTGGAGTCCGAGACGGGACGGGGCTCCACGTTCCATTTCACGATTCCGGCAACGGAGGTGTGACGCCATGAAGGACGCGAGCAGACCGATCGAGATCCTCCTCGTGGAGGACAACCCGGCGGACGTGCGCCTGACTCGGGAGGCCCTCAAGGACGGCAAGGTCCTGAACCGGATCCACGTGGCGACGGACGGCGAGGAGGCCATCGCCTATCTGCGTCGGAGAAAGCCGTTCGAGGGAGCGCCGCGGCCAGACCTCATCCTGCTCGACCTGAACCTGCCGAGGAAGGACGGACGCGAGGTGCTGGCCGAGATCAAGACGGACGAGGATCTGCTCCGGATCCCGGCCGTGATCCTGACCTCCTCCGCGGCCGAGACGGACATCCTGCGGGCCTACGACCTCCACGCGAACTGCTACGTCACGAAGCCCGTGGATCTCGCGCAGTTCATGACGGTCGTGCAGTCCATCGAGGGGTTCTGGTTCAGCGTCGTGACGCTGCCTCCGGACAGCGGCCGATGAGCACCGCACCCCTCGTCGTCCTGCTCGTCGAGGACAACCCCGGCGACGCCCGGCTGATCGAGATCGCGCTTTGCGACCCGGCGCGGGCGGATTGCGTCGTCGAGCGCGCGACCACGCTGGCGGCCGGCCTCGAGCGCCTGGCGAAGGGCGGGATCGACGCCGTCCTCCTCGATCTGGGTCTCCCCGACAGCGTCGGGCTCGAAACCTTTGCGAGGGTGCGACGCGAGTTCTCGGACGCGCCCATCGTCGTGATCACCGGGAACGACGACGAGCGGGCCGCGCTCGAGGCGATGCGCCACGGAGCGCAGGACTACCTGGTCAAGGGCAGCGTGGACGGCGTCCTCCTCGCGCGATCCGTGCGGTACGCCGTGGAGCGCAAGCGACTCGAGGAGGCGCTGCGCAAGAGCGAGGAGCTTCTGCGCACCGTGTTGAACAACGCCCCGATCACGATATTCGCCGTGGACAAACAGGGGCTGTTCACGCTCTCCGAGGGCAAGAGCCTGGACACGGTCAGGCTGAAACCCGGCGAAAATGTCGGCACGTCGGCGATGGACCTGTATGAATCGCTGCCGGTGATCCTGCCGGACGGCAAGACGATCTGCGGACAGGAAGTGATCCGTCGGGTGATGGCCGGCGAAACATTGGCGGGTATCACCGAGCTGAGAGGCATCCAGTTCGACAACCAGTTCGTGCCGTACCGCGACGCCCAGGGCCAGATCATCGGCATGATCGGTGTGGCCACAATCATCACCGAGCGGTTGCACGCCGAGAGCGCGCTGCGGGAGAGCGAAAGGAAGTACCGTGAGCTGTTCGACAACGCGGGCGAGGCCATCCTCATCGCGGACGCCGAGACGGCGATCATCCTGGACGCCAACAAGGCGGCGGAGGCGCTGCTCGGCAGGGCGAAACACGAGATCGTCGGCATCAACAGGTTGGACATCCATCCCGCCGGCAGGGCGTCCGACTACCGCGAAGAATTCGAGCTGCACGTCAGGCTCGGTCACGTCACGGACATGGAATCGGAGATCATCAGGAAGGACGGGACGATCATTCCCGTCCGCATCAGCGCCAAAGTGATCGATCTCGAAGGCAGGAAAGTCATCCAGGGAATCTTCACGGACGTCACCGAACGCAGGCGGGCCGAGGAGGAGAAGTCCACGCTCGCGGTCCAGCTCCAACAGGCGCAGAAGATGGAGGCCGTGGGGCAGCTCGCGGGCGGCGTGGCCCACGACTTCAACAACATCCTCTCCGTAGTCCTGACCTACGCCGACTTCATCATGGACGAGGTTCCGGAAGGGAGCCCGATCCGCGGCGACGTGGACGAGATCCGGGAGGCCGGAGAGCGCGCCGCAGCGCTCACGCGCCAGCTCCTCGCCTTCAGCCGCAAGCAGAAGGCTCAGCCCAGGCTGGTCGATCCGAACCAGATCATCCGCACCCTGGCCAAGATGTTGCGCCGCCTCATCGGCGAGGACATCGCCCTCGATCTCGACCTCGACGACAACACCGGCCGGGCCCTCCTCGATCCGACCCAGCTCGAGCAGATCCTGGTCAACCTGACAGTGAACGCGAGGGACGCCATGCCCCAAGGGGGCAGGCTCGCCATGTCGACCCGAAACGTATGGCTCGACGGGGACGCCGCCGCCGTCCGCCCCGGGCTTTCCGCCGGGAGCCACGTCGAGATCGCGGTGTGTGACACGGGCACCGGCATCCCCGCGGAAGTCCTGCCGCGCATCTTCGATCCGTTCTTCAGCACCAAGGGCAAGGGCACCGGCCTCGGGCTCTCCATCGTGCACGGCGCGGTGGCCGAAAACCACGGCCACGTGGGGGTCTCGAGCGAGCCGGGCGCCGGGACCACGTTCAAGGTGCTCTTCCCGCGCACGGCCGGCGCGCTCCCGTCGGTGGCGCCGCCCGAGGACGGGACGTGGCACATGGGCCGGGGCGAGACGATCCTGGTCGTCGAGGACGACGCCGCCGTGAGGCGGGCCACGTCGCGCACCCTCGTGGAGAGCGGCTACCTCGTGATCGAGGCGGAAGGCGGGGAGCAGGCGCTCGCGAGGTGCAGGGAGAATCCTGGCGGCCTGAGGCTGGTGCTCACGGACGTCATCATGCCGGGAATGAGCGGGCCGGAGCTGGCGAGGCGCCTGGCCGATGTCCGTCCCGGGCTGCGCGTCGTTTACTGCAGCGGGTACACGGACGACATGCTCGCGAGGCAGGGGCTGCCCGCGTCCGGCGCGGTGGTCGTCAACAAGCCCATCGAGCGCAGCGACCTCCTGCGCAAGCTCCGGGAGGTGCTCGACGGGTAAGCGCGACCCGATCACGGGCTCTTCGGCGCCATTCATCCATCTGATCTGAAAGGAAGAAGAAGGAGCAACGAACCATGCAACGACACAACAGCATCTCGGCAGGCACCATGCCGTGGCTCATGCTCGCAGCCGGCCTCGGGCTCTTCGCCTGCGGCGGCGGCTCGGGAGGACATGACCTCGGCGGAGGGATGACCGACGACACGGACACCGGCTCCGACGGCGATTCGGACGCGGACGGGGACACCGATTCCGACACGGACGGGGACACCGATTCCGACACGGATGTTGATGCCGGCGAGGACGCGGGCGCCAAGATCCCCAACGTCGTGTTCGTGACCTCGACCGCACATGCCTCGAACGCGCTCGGAGGGCTGGCCGGGGCGGACGCCATCTGCGCGGAGCGAGCCGCGACCGCGGGGCTCGAAGGCACGTACGTGGCGTGGCTCTCCACTTCCGAGGGAGACGCGAAGGATCGGCTCGCCGGCTCGCGAGGATGGGTTCGCACCGACGGTCTGCCGTTCGCGGACGAAGTCTCGGACCTGACGGCCGGCGTGATCTGGTACCCGCCCAGGCTCGACGAGCTCGGGAACGAGGTCGACCCGCTGACCTTCGTCTCCACCGGAACGAGCCCGGACGGGACCGCGCACGCGGACCTCCTGTGCAACGACTGGACCTATGCCGACGCCGGTGTGGCGGGCGACGCCGGCGTAACGGGCGACGCGGAAATCGGCTCGGCATACGGCGGCACGGACATCTGGACCAATTGGGGCAACGCGGCGTGCGACATCCCGAGGGCGCTCTACTGCTTCGGGATCGGCAACGACACCCCGGTCGCACCGCAGCCGCAGTCCGGCCGCATCGCCTTCGTGTCGGCCGCGGCGTTCATGCCCGGGGGCGGCCTCGCGGCCGCGGATGCGCGGTGCCAGGCCGAAGCTGCGGCCGCTTCGCTCGCGGGGACGTTCCGTGCCCTCCTCGCGGCCGGTTCGGCGAGCGCCGCATCGCGCTTCTCGGCCGCGGGCGCTGCGTGGGTGCGCAGGGACGGCGTGCCGGTGGCGTCGAGCGCGGCCGCGTTCCTCGGCGGCGAGCTCCCCGTCGCCGCCATCGCGCTGGCCGCGGACGGCAAGACGTACCTGGGCAACACCGGCGTGTGGAGCGGGGCTGCGGCCGTGGACGAGACCCCGGGGGCGGACATGACGTGCAGCGATTGGACCGCGGCGACCGCGGCCGAACACGGCAGGGGCGGCAGGGCCGGGACGACCAGCCCGTTCTTCTTCGACATGGACTCGAACGGATGCGGCGACACATGGATCCATCTCTTGTGCCTTGAGGAGTGATCCCGGCGGCCGGCCCGCGGGCTCGCGCATCCGGGGAACATCGTTGCGCCATGCGGGTGCGCGGCTTATAACCCGTCGCGGAGGTGCACGGCATGGGAGCTCAGGGCGCAGGAAGGCCAAGAGGCGAGGCAGTGACCCAGCTCCACCGCGCCCGCAAGGGCGAGACAACCGCACAGATGAGGAGGGTCGCCGAGCGCGAGCGCCTCGATCCCGACATGGTGCGCGACGAGGTGGCGAAAGGCCGGTTGGTCATTCCGGCAAACGTGCACCACCGCAGCCTCGACGCCCAGGCCATCGGCGACGCGGTCACCTGCAAGATCAACACGAACATCGGCGGCTCCACCGTGCATTCCGACGCGCAGGAGGAGCTGTGCAAGCTTCGCCTTGCCTTGAGCCTCGGCTCGGACGCGGTCATGGACCTCACCACCGGTCCGCACATCGGCGCCATCCGCGCCGCGCTGCTCGACGCGTGCCCGGCGCCGCTCGGCACCGTGCCGATCTACGAGGCCATGGAGCGCGTGGAACGAGTGGAGGATCTTACGGCCGACGGGCTGCTCGGGTGCATCGAGGAGCAGGCGCTCCAGGGCGTCGATTTCGTCACCGTGCACGCCGGGCTGCTCGCGCAGCACGTTCCCCTCGCTATGAAGCGGCTCGCCGGCATCGTGAGCCGCGGCGGCGCGCTCCTGGCCGCCTGGATGGCGCACCACGGCCGCGAGAACCCGCTCTACGAGAATTTTGATCGGCTGCTCGACATCTGCCGCGCGCACGATCTCACCTTGAGCCTGGGCGACGGGCTGCGGCCCGGGTGCCTCGCGGACGCCAGCGACGAGGCCCAGCTCGCCGAATTGAAGACCCTCGGCGCTCTCGTGGAGCGCTGCCACGAGGCCGAGGTGCAGGTCATGGTGGAGGGCCCGGGCCACGTCCCGTTCGACGAGATCGCCATGAACATGCGGCTCGAGCGCGAGTGGTGCCGCGAGGCGCCGTTCTACGTGCTCGGGCCCGTGGTGACCGACATCGCGCCCGGCTACGATCACATCACGGCCGCCATCGGCGCCACCATGGCGGCGTTCTCGGGCGCGGCCATGCTGTGCTACGTGACTCCTCGCGAGCACCTGGGCCTGCCGGATCTCGAGGACGTGCGCCAGGGCGTGATCGCGTTCAAGATCGCGGCCCACGCGGCCGACGTTGCGCGCAAGCGGCCCGGCGCGCGGGAGCGGGACGACGCGCTCTCAAGGGCGCGCGTGGCCTTCGACTGGGACAGGGTCTTCGAGCTCTCCCTCGACCCGCACCGGGCGCGGGCCATGTACGAGGCGGCGCGCGTCGAGTCTTCGGTTCCAGGCTCGGACTACTGCTCCATGTGTGGGCCCAAGTTCTGCGCCATGAAGGTCTCGAAGGCGGTCAAGGCGATAGTGCCAGGCACTAGGGATTAATCATTTCCGGCCAACTCCTCGACCGCCGACGCCATGGCATCGATGCGCGCATCCGTCCCCCTCCCGTCGCGCACGCGCTTCGCCGCCTGGCTCACGCTGACCGGGTGCATACGCAGCGCCCTGCCCGCCTCCACGTTCGTCAGCCCGGCTCCATGGACCAGCCACCATGCGGCCACCACACGCGGCAGGTTCCCCGCCCGGCCGTGCCTCGTCCTGCGCAGCTCCGCCGTGGGCACCCGCGCGGCGCGCGCCACGTGCTCCAGTGCCTTCGTCGCGGGAAAGGCCTTCGTCGCCCTCGCCTTCGCCTCCGCCACCCCCTTCTTCCTCGAGCGCCGGACATCGAAGTCGACCGCCTCGAACCCGTGCGGCGCCTCGACCCGCCCTATCCTCACGTGCCGGACGAAGTCCCGGTACCCTCGCACGCCGCCGAGCGCCGCGAGGTGCTCGGCCATGGAGAGCCAGTCAGGGCTCGGCGAGCGGCCGGCGTAGGCCGGATGGCTGGTCCAGATCGCGTCGTCGACGCGCGCGACGAGGCCGGCGCGCACCGGGTTCAGGTGGATGTAGGCGAGCAGGTGGAGCCAGTGCTCGTCGCGGAGGACGGGTCGGTGGTGGAAGCGCCCGCGGAACAAGGGGCCGTCCCAGGAGTGCGCGCGGTTCACTCCGCGGGCGTAGCCGGACAGCAGGAAGGACATGGCCTGGCTGAGCCGCCCGCGCTCCGATTCGACGAGGAGGTGGAAGTGGTTCGGCATGAGCGCGTACGCGTGGACGCGCAGCCCGAAGCGGTCGGGCAGCTCGCCGAGGATCGAGAGGAACAGGGCGCAGCTGCGGTCGTCGAAGAAGATCGGGGCGCGGCGGGCGCCGCGGCTCATGACGTGGTGCCGGGCGCCGGGGTGGTCGATGCGAGGCGGTCTGGGCATGGAGAGGCTCCCTTCGGCTGACCGCGAGGCGTCTATCAGAAATAATGATTAATTCCTGGTGCCTGGCACTGATCCCATCGTCCGAAACATCACACCCACGAAAAAAGCCTTCCGGCGCAACCAGCTGGAAGGCTTGTGTTTTTCTGGCGGGCGATGCGCGGTTCGAACGCGCGACCTTCGGTTCCGGAGACCGACGCTCTATCCAACTGAGCTAATCGCCCGGGGCGGCCCCTGATTAGCCCAAGGCCCCACCCGTGTCAAACACGGCCCGGGAATTGGACTCGGCATCCTGCGCGCTGGTAACGAGAAGGGAGGGGGCGCGGAGCGCGAGGAGGACACGATGACGGCGAAGAAGGTCGGCGTGCTGATGGGCGGGCTCTCGGCCGAGCGCGAGGTCTCGCTGCGCAGCGGCAAGGCGGTGCTGGGTGCGGTTGCGCGCCTGGGCTACGAAGCGGTGGGCATCGACGCGGGCCGCGATCTCGACGTGAAGCTGCGCGAAAGCAGGGTCGAGGCCGTGGTCATCGCGCTGCACGGGCGCCTGGGCGAGGACGGCACGGTCCAGGGGCTGCTCGAGGTGATGGGCATCCCCTACTCGGGCTCGCCGGTCCTGGCCTCGGCGCTCGCCATGGACAAGGTGCTCACGCGCCAGGTGCTCGTGGGGTGCGGCCTGCCCATGGCCGAGGGCTTCGCGCTCGGACGCGACGACGCCGCCAGGCTTCCGCCCGGGTGGGCGCCGCCCGTGGTGGTCAAGCCGGCCACCGAAGGGTCGTCCGTGGGCGTGACGATTGTCAAGAACCCCGCGGCCTTCGAAGCCGCGGTCGTCACGGCGCTCAAGTGCTCGGACCGGGCCGTGGTCGAGAGGTTCGTGGCCGGCACCGAGGTGAACGTGGCCGTGCTCGACGGCAAGGCGCTCGGCGCGGTGGAGATCGAGCCGCACCGGGAGTTCTACGACTATGAGGCCAAGTACGCGCCCGGCGGGTCGAGCCACCACATCCCGCCGCGCATCCCCAAGGCGCGCATCGACGAGGCGCTCGAGCTCGGGCAAGCCGCATACACTGCCGTGGGTTGCGCGGGCGCCGCGCGCGTGGACCTCATCGTTCCCCGTGAGGGGCGCACCGTGATCCTGGAGGTCAACACCATTCCCGGCATGACCGAGACGAGCCTCTTGCCCGAGATCGCGGCGTCGGCGGGCATGTCCTTCGACGCGCTCGTGAAGCGCATGATCGACGGCGCCACCCTGCACGGCCAGCCGAGCGGGTGTTCATCCCGCTAGCCGGCGCAATCAGGAGGAAGTCATGCATAAGACAATGCTTGTCGGGTTCTTCGTCGGCCTCATGAGCACGGCGTTCGGCTGCGCCGGCAGCAGCGGCGGCGGTGATGACGCGGGCGGGGCGTGCGGCGCCGGCGAATGGCAATGCGAGAGCAAAGAGTGCATCGATCAGTCGTACGTCTGCGACGGGCAGAACGACTGCGCGGGTGGGGAGGACGAGCTCGGGTGCGGTTCGGACGGGGGCGCGGACGGGAGCTCGGACACGGACGGCGACACGGACACGGATGTCGATTCGGATGCGGACGGCGACACGGATACGGACGCCGATTCGGATGCGGACAGCGATACGGATACGGACGCCGATTCGGATGCGGACAGCGACATATCAAACTGCACCCCGGCCGCGAGCGATCCCGTGCTCACCTGCTACACGCAGAACTGCTGCGGGTATCCGCATTCCGGCGGGACGCCTCCCGGATGCAGCGCCGGCGGCGATTCTTGTTACTGCAAATGGTCCGGGAGCACCGGCTCCTACGAGGTGAATTGCACGGGGATCGGAACGCCAGAAGCCACCTGCACCTGCAACACAAGCCATTGAAGATGATGGACTTCGCGAATTTCGTCACGCGGCTTGAGGCGGTTGCGGCCCGCGGCCGGATCATGATCCACCGGCCCGACCTCACGCCCTCGGCCGTGCTCGTGCCCGTGGTCGAGCGCGACGGTGCGCCCTCGCTCATCCTCACGCGGCGAACCATGAAGGTGGCCGCGCACAAGGGCGAGATCTCGTTTCCTGGCGGCGTGCGCGAGCCCGAGGATCGCGACGCGGTGGCCACGGCCCTGCGGGAGAGCCGCGAGGAGATCGGGCTCGATCCGGGCGCCGTGCGCGTGCTCGGGCCGCTCGACGACATGGCGACCACCACGGGCTTCGTCATCACGCCGGTGCTCGGCATCGTGCGGCCGGACGCGGCGCTCGCGCCCGAGCCGGTGGAAGTTGCGGAGGTGGTCGAGGCGCCCTTCGCGGACCTCATGGACCCGGCGCGGCACGAGCTCGTCACCGAGGAGTTCGACGGCGCGAGCGTGCGCTACCACCGCTACCGCGTGGCGGGCCTCGACATCTGGGGCGCGACCGCGTGGATCATCCACAGGCTGCTCGTCGCGTTCGAGGAGGCTTGAGCTCGACATCATCTCGGCAGGAAGAGGACGGCCGCGGGCTACTGGCCTGACTTGACGATCCTGACCTCAAGGGACTCGACCTGGCCGCAGTCCTTGAGGACGAGCGTGCCGTCCGCCGCGAGCTTCTGCTTGGCGATGGGCTCGGTCTTGCACTCGCCGACGAGGTCGTCGCTCGCCGCGTCCTTGTCGAACACCATGAAGTGCAGCCGGTCCGTGTCCTTGAGGACCTCGGAGCCCTTGTAGCTCCACACGGGCTGCTGGTTGTCCTTGACCACCGGCGTGGTGGCGAACGGCTTGGGCGACACGTACCCGTTCACGTAGACCTCGACGAACGGATCCGCGGGCTTGCCCACGAACGCGTCCCAGCTCGAGCCGTCCTTCTTCTTGTCGCGGATCTTGGCCTTCACCACCTCGACCGAGTACAGGGCCTGGGGCACGCCGGGTTTGGCTCCGCCGCTCACGCCCCCCGCGCCGCCGGTGCCGGTGCCGCCCGCGCCGCCGGTGCCGCTCGCGGGTTGCAGGGACCGCAGGCCGATCTCGGCCAGGAAGACCTGACCGAAGTCCTCCTTGGTGCCGAGGATCGTGATCCGGTCCTGGCCCGCCGCGAGCCGCTTCAAGGGCGCGAGGATGATCTGGCCGATCTTCTCGTCGCCGGCGTCGTCCTGATCCCAGACGCTGATGGCGCACTGATCGTTGACGTCGAGGGACATCTCCTTCTTGGCGTTGTCCCACTTGGCCACGAGACGGTTCCAGCCGGCGTTGGCCGGGGCCAGGATGCGCTGGCCGTTGCCGCAGTCGATGTGCGCGAACACGTCGGGCAGGGACTCGGTGGACTTGAGCGCCTTCAGCGCGATCTCGAGACCCTTGGCCGCGAGCTCGAACTCGGTCGCGCCGCCGCCGCCCACCTGCGAGGCCACGCCGGCCGCGGCCTGGTTGGCGTTGGCGCTGCACTCGTCCCAGCACGAGCCGTCGTCCTTGATGGGCAGCACCATCACCTTGTTGATGGAGACCACGTACTTCTGCGGGTTGCGGCTGCCCGTGTTGGCGGGTGGCGTGGGGAACTTGGCCTTCTCGGCCTTGGGCGCGGACGGCTCCTCCTTGGGTGGAGCGGTCTCCTCCTTGGGCGGGGTCACGGGCTTCGCGGCCTCACCGGCGCCGCCCTGCTCGCCGGGCGCCATGGTCGCGGGCGCCGGGCCCGGGTTCGCCGTGACGAGCCCGCCGTCCACCGTGAGCTCGGCCACCTCGGGCTTCTGGGCGCCGCAGCCGGCGAGGAGCAGGATTGCGAGCAACGCGATTCGTTTCATGACGTCCTCCTTGGAAGCCCCCGCCCCTCCGCGGGCGGGACGCCTGCCGCATCATGCCCCGAACGCGGGTCAATTGCCAGCAAACGGGTGGCGCCGGGATGGCTTCGGCCGGACGAGGGCTCCTAGCCGCAATTCGGCTTGTCGTTTTTGGGATCGAGCGGCTTGACCGCGTTCGAGTCGCAGGCCTCCTCGTTCTCGTCGCAGTCCGTGAGCGCCATCACATCCTTGCACGTGGCGCCGTCGGGCAGGCGCACCATCTTGAAGTACTGGTGCTTGGGGCAGTTCTCCGAGACCGTGCCCGGGCTGCTCGCGCCGCACACGGCGTCGCTCGCGGCGACCACCGTCTGCTCTGAGAAGTTGTCGGTAATGGGCCCGGCGATGGTGTCCGCGTCGACCACGGCGCCGTTGAGCTTGGCCCACCAGCGCTGGGTCGAGTAGATCTCGCAGTTGAGCACTCCGGACAGGACGTTGGTCATGCCCGCGTGCCCGTCGTCGTCCTGGTCGCAGCTCTTGCCGTTGCAGGCGCCGCTGCACGGGGTGGAGTCGTTCGGCTTCGACGAACCGATGCCGGGCAGCTTGTCGCAGGTCGAGTCGGTCTTGGGGTTGCACTCTCCGTTGCACAGGTTCGCACCGCGCACCTCGTAGACCGTGTCCGAGACCCACGGCGACCCGGGCGCATCCGATGCCACGGTCACGTGCCGCTCGATGGCGTTCACGTGATCGATGAAGGATTTCGGTACGATCGACTTGTTGAGCCACGTTTCGAGCTTGAGCTTGATGCTGCACAGCTTCTCCCTGGCCGTGACGTGCCCGTGCCCGTCGCTCATCATCTCGACCAGATACCAGTTGCGCGACGCGACCCACTGCGTGTTGAGCAGCGGGATCCCCATCTGCACGATGGTCACGTTCACGAGCGAGGCCCACAGGCCCTCGAACGCGGCCGCCGGATCTTTCTCGGTGCCCGTGTCCGTGCCTGCCTCGGCCGAGCCGTCCTCGCCGCCATCCTCGCCGCCGTCCGCACCGCCGTCCGTGTCGCTGCCCGTGTCGCTGTCCGTGTCGCCGTCCGTGTCGCTGTCCGTGTCACCACTCGCGTCGTCACCGAACCCGCCGTCCGACGGGTTTCCCAGCTCGGAGCCGCCGCACCCGGGACCGGCCAGGGCAAGGCCGGCGACCGCGATGAACAACCAAGATACTCCGCGCCCCATCTCGCGCCTCCTGTCTATCGCCTCGCGATCAGTCGAATTCCGTCCCGAGCATCAGGCTCGCGTTGAACACCACGCCGCCGAAGCCGTAGCCCGGGAATCCCGGGTTGTTGGTCTGCAGGCCCTTGGCGCCGGCCAGCGGTTCGTCGTTGTAGTCGGTCACCGTGGAGGGGACCTCGTCGACGATGCCGCCGTCCTTGGCCGGTTTATCCTCCTTGTTCACCGTGAGCTCGAGCATCTGCCACACCTGGCCCGCCACGTCGATCGTGAAGACCTGCCTGCGGATCTGGAACCTGAAGCCCGCGCCCAGGGAGTACAGGACGAGATCGTTGTCCACGTAGTTGTAGCGCCCGGTCTGCTCCGGCATGGGCGACGGGAAGAAGCCCGCGCCGGCCCGCAACGCCGCGAAATCGGTCACGCGCCACTCCACCCCGCCGCGCGCGGTCCACACGTCCTCGAAGCCCGGATCCGTCCATCCGTCCCCGGAAGCGGGCTCGCTCCCGTCGGACGAGCCGGGCGTCGGGTGGGTGTAGCCGTTGCCGTGCCGGTCGAGGTACTGCGACCATTGCTCCCAGGCCCCGCTCGCTTCGATCGAGAACGGGCCGATCTCGTAGGCCGCGGCGAGCGCCACCTGGCGCGGATCGTAGCCGAGCACGAACCTGTGGTGCTGCAGGAACTCCTTCTGGACCTCGTTCGAGCCCGCGATGGGGCGCTCGCCGTTCCAGATGCGAAGCCGCACGTCCATCTTCACGTCGGTGTAGGAATAGTGGCTGTACACGGCGCCGAAGCGCAGGCCGATGGGCGTGCGGAAGGCCACGCCCGCGATGGGGCGCACGGCCGGGGTCACGTCGGCCGACGAGTTCACGTATGAATACTCCCACTCCGAGCCCTCGGGCATGTAGAGCGCGGCGCCCATGCCCATGGTCAAATCGACGCGCACGGCGAGCCCGAGCGAGAGCCAGTCGAGTGGAGCGTAGGACGCGGCCGGGGTGATGGTCATCACGCCGTCGAACTCGCCGAAGCGCTCGAAGTGCAGGCGGTTCGAGAAGTGCTGCTCGCGCTCGTCGTTGTACCAGGTCTCGTACTTGACGACGGACGGCACGGGCGCCGTGAAGCCGGCCCCGATGCGCAGCCCCGGCACGCCGAACGAACCGATGGCGGCCAGGCTGAGCAGGTACGTGCCGGGCAGTTCCTTCGTCGCGCCCCGCTCGCGCGACAGCATGCTCGTGGGCACGGGCCGATCCTGGCCCCATCCGTCTGGCCGCGTCTCGTAGATCGAGTCGGGCACGTCGTACTTGGGATCGCGCTTCATGGGGTCGATCGAAAGCCAGTTCTGCGCGGCCGAGATCGTGAGCCACACACCGGAGGGCGAGAACGACATGAGCGACGGGTTGACGAGCAGGTTGCCGGGGCCGGTGCCGAGCGCCGCGCCGCCGCCGCCCATGGCCGCGTTGCGCGCGTCCGTGCCGAACCAGCGGACCGGAGAGCCGGCCCTCGCCGTGCGGAGAGCGCCGGCCAGGACGACGGCCGCCGTGAGGAAGAAAGCGACGAGGAATCGCGTCCGCTGCGTGTGTTCCACCCCTGAGCTCCTTGTCCTGCCCCGGTCCGTATGACGCGCGTTTCTACCACACTAATTTTCTTCGGCCATACTGGATAACGCCTTTTTATCTCCTGGCGGGGAGGGTTGCACAGGAGTCGGGCCTGGACCTAAAATGCCGCCACAGACCACGAACGGGTATAGAGATCAAGACAGCAGGAGGGAAAAAGCCATGGAGATGGACGGCAAGCGCATCCTGATCTTCGCGCCGCGGCGGAACACCGGCTCGAAGAAGGACGCCACGGGCGCCTTTCAGCCCGAGGCCGGGGCGTTCGCGAAGCGCCACGGGATACCCAAGCGGCGGATAGTTCTTGTCGACAACGCCATGTCGAAACCGGCGATGCGAAAAGAGGTGCTCGCGGGGATCGAGACCGCAAAGGCGGACGCCGAAGGCGGGCTCTGCGCGCTGGCGTTCTTCTGCCACGGGATGGGTCAGAGCATCCAGTTCGGCTTCGACACCGGGAACGTGAGCAGGCTCGCGTCGGCGATCGCGGGACGCAAGGACGTGATCGTGGTCCTGTACGCCTGCAACACGGCCAAGGGCATCACCACGGCCGAGGACCTGGCCGGGTTCGGCGGGGACGGCGGGTTCGCGGACGGCCTGCGTGACGCCCTGTGCCGGAACGGCGCCGTGGATTGCCAGGTGGACGCCCACACCACGGCCGGGCACACGACCATGAACCCATACGTGCGCAGGTTTGAGGGCATGGGGAGCACCGTGGGCGGGGCGGGGGGATTCTACATCCTGAGCCCGACGACCAAGCCGCTTTGGAAGAAGTGGCGCGACGCGCTGCGCAGCACGAACCTGCGATACGACTTCCCGTTCATGTCCGTGGCCGACATCCACGCGGCTCTGTGAGTCCTGCAAACAAGGCGGAAAAACGGCCTCGCAGTAACGCGAGAGACCGCCAGGACCATCAACGCGCTCCTGGTATCGCGTCAGCCGTCTCCCGGGTCGGAAGTCCGCTTCACGAACCCGACATCGGTGGATTCGAATCCCAGATCCTCGACGAGGTGTCGGAAGGTGGCGTAGAGCACCTCGCTGTCGGCCAATCCCAGTTCGTAGGCCGTGAGCACGGCCCGAAAGGCCTCGCGCACCAGCCGCACCTCGAGCACCTTCACGTAGCGCTCCGTCTTTGCCTCACGCAGCCGGAACAGCATTGCGTTGACACGGGCGCGGATGGCCTCCTCGAGCCGCTGGGGGATGCTGTCCGGCAGTGCCGGGATTGCGAGACCCTCGATGAAATCGTCGGAGTAGTTCGACAGCGTCGCGTTCGGTGATCGGCGCTCCCGGGGCTCCAATCTGTCGCTCCTCTTGCCCATGACGTCCTCCGACGATCTCTCCGCCTGCCGAGTCATGCGCAGCAGGCCCGTCACACCGCGCGACGGAAGAAACATCGATACCTTGCATTCTATTGCATGTTCATGACGCAGCAAGGCCGCGATCGGCACCTGGTGAAGAAGCTCGGCCACCGGATCCAGGAACTGGCCGAGGGCGACCTCTCGGGCAAGATCAATCGCCCTTGTCGCCTTCGAAATGCGACCCGCAGAAGGACTACGCCGAGATCGCCGTCCGCCCGGTCGCGTTGAAGAGCGAGGCGAGCGAGGAGGCGAGCGCGTCGATCGCCGCCGCGTCCGGCAGGGTGACCGCGAACCTGACTCGGCCGTCCTCGCCCGTTTCGAAGCAGTCGCCGAGGCTCGTGCGAATGGATCCCGCGAGCGCCGCCGCGCGCGCATCTCCTCGATGTTGCTGACGAGGCTCACGGATTCGACCTGCGACTCCGAGTCGAGCGCCGCGAGCGACAGGTCGCGTTTCGCCGCGAGGGTCGCGAGAAGGTTCTCTTCGATGGTCTGCTCGGTGATGAGCACGAACACCTGAACGCTGCGCTCCTGGCCCATGCGGTGTGCGCGGCCGATCCGCTGCTCGAGCACCGCCGGGTTCCACGGCAGGTCGACGTTGATGACGGTGTTCGCGGCCTGGAGGTTCAAGCCCGTGGAGCCGGCGTTCGTCGTGATGAAGGCGCGGCACTTCGGATCTTTGCGGAACGTGTCCACGAGCGGCTCGCGCTGCTTCTGCGGCACCGAGCCGTCGAGGCGGACGTAGCCCAGATCGTGCTTGTCGAGCAGCGGCTCGATGAGATCGAGCATCGTCGTCCACTCGGAGAACAGGACGATCTTGCGGTCCTCCTCCTCGGCGAGCCGTTCGAGAAGGCGGTCGAGCTCCTCGAGCTTGCTCGAGCACCCGGGCGCCTGCTTGGTCACGAGGAACGTGCCGTCGGCCGCCATGCGGCACATGAGCAGCGCCTTGCGCAGCCGGAGCATATCCATCTCGGTGAGGAAACTCTTGCGAATGATCGAGCTCACGACGCGCATCTGCCCGGCGTGGATGTCGAGCTGCTCGTCGGTGGGCGCGATGCGCACGAACTCCACGATGGAGAAGAGGTCGTCGAGTCGGTTCTCGAGCGGCGTGCCCGTGAGCACGAGCGCGAACGGCGACTTGAGGCCCTTGATGACGCGGCTCGTGCGCGTCTCCCAGTTCTTGATGCGCTGTCCCTCGTCCAGGATGATGAGATCCCAGCTCGCGGTCTCGATCACCTCGATGTCGCGCATCACCTGCTCGTAGTTGCAGATCGTGAAAAACGCGCCACCCGCGTACTGCACCGAACGTTCCACGGCCGAGCCCACGACGATCTCGGCGCTCCGGGACGAGAACCTTTGCGCCTCGGAACGCCACTGCGACTTGAGCGACGCCAGGCACACGACGAGCACGCGCCTCACCGCGCCCTCGCGGGCGAGCAGCTCGGCCGCGCCCACGCCCTGGATCGTCTTGCCGAGGCCCATGTCGTCTGCGAGGACCGCGCGCCCCGCGCTCGCGGCGAACGCGACGCCGTCGAGTTGGTACGGCAGGAGCTCCACGGCGAGGAGATCGCGCCTGAGAGGATGGGACGCAGGGTCTTCCCGGATCTCCGCGGCCAACCGCTCGAGTCGAGCCCTGACGAGCTGCTGTTCGATGTACTCCTCGGCGTCCGGGTGGACGATGACGTCGCAGCCGAGCGCCTCGAGCTTCTCCACCGCGGCGATGAGGCCGCGGACGTCCTCGATATGCCCTTTGAGATAGGGCCGCGCGAGCTTCGCGGCCTCGGCCTTTACGCCTTCGGGCGCGAGCAGACCGAGCTCCATCTGTTCGCCGTAGCGCAGATGCACCGCGAAGCGCGTGCGGACGTACGGCGTGTTTCGTACCTCGGCCGGAAAGCGCCGGCGCACCTTGGAAGCGACGTGGATCACGTGCTTGCACGTGCCGAGCGTGTTCTTGCGGAAATCCGGGCAGGAGCAGTACGACTCGCCGGGCTCCCACCCGCGCAGCGCCACGCGGTACGTCCTGCCCGACGCCTTGTTCGTCACGAGGTAGTCGGTCCACTGCGTGCCGGGTTCGGCGGAGGAGACGGCACGCGGCGGTGAACGTCAATCGGGACAGCCTGTCCTTGAGCGTGAGCTCCGAGCTCTTCTTGGTCGTCATCGCCGGGAACCTCCTGTGGACATGGCATCACCGCATCATGGGTTCTGTTTCACTCGTCCTCGTCGAAATGCCGAAGCGCTTCCTCAGCAACGCGTCCCCGTCGCCCGACTGCTCGAGCGCTACCGCGTTCCAGATGCCTACGCCGATCAAGATCGCAGAAATCCTTCATCCGGCTGTTCGCCATGCCGAGCTGGACCATCGCCTCGAGCGTCTCTCACGCCTCCGGAGACGCCGTATGCGCCCGATCACGCCTCGAACGATTACATGAAGTGAAGAATCGACAAACGCGGCCCGAACTCTTGAGGTCAGTCAGCACACTCCTCGAATCCGGTCTGGCGAATTTCCCGACAGGCTCCTAGGATGCCGCCACGGAGGTGACGCCATGGACGCCGGTTCGTTGAGGTGGGAGCTCGAGGTGGGGATGCGCGCGGTGCGCGAGGCGGCGGCCGTGTGCCGCGCGGTGCAGGCCGGGATCACGCGCGAAGTGGTGGAGAAGAAGGACAGGAGCCCGGTCACGCTCGCGGACTGGGGCAGCCAGGCGCTCGCCTGCCGGACCATCCTTGAGGCGTTTCCGGACGATCCGATCGTGGCCGAGGAGGACGCGGCTTCGTTGCGCGAGCCCGGGAGCGAGGCCCTGCTTGCGCGCCTCGAGGCGATCGTGGCGGGCGTGCGGCCGGGCGCGTGCGCGAGCGAGATCTGCGACTGGATCGACTGCGGCGCGTCGCCTGCCCCGCAGGCGCGCTTCTGGACGCTCGATCCCATCGACGGCACCAAGGGCTTTTTGCGGCGCGAACAGTACGCCATCGCGCTCGCGCTCCTCGTGGACGGCCGCGCCGAGCTGGCCGTGCTCGGTTGCCCGGGCCTCGCGACGGATCCGTCTCGCCCGGACGAAGTGGGCGCCCTGTTCGCGGCCGTGCGCGGTTGCGGCGCCTTCTGCCTGCCCTTGTGGCGTCAGGATGCGGCGACGACGCCCGTGCGCGCGAGCCGGACCGCGCAGCCCGCGGGGGCGCGCTTCTGCGAGCCCGTGGAGGCCGGGCACTCGTCCCACGACGACGCGGCGCGCATCGCGACGCTCTGCGGCATCGCGTGCGAGCCCTTGCGCATGGACAGCCAGGCCAAGTATGCGGCCGTGGCGCGGGGCCACGCGGACATCTACCTGCGCCTGCCCAAGGCGGAGGGCTATTGCGAAAAGATCTGGGATCATGCGGCCGGCATGCTCGTGGTCGAGGAGTCGGGCGGGTGCGTGACCGACGTCGCGGGCAAGCCGCTCGACCTTTCCTGCGGCCGCGAGCTCACCGCCAACCGAGGTATCGTGGCCACGAACGGCCTGCTGCACGACCGGATCCTGGGCGCCATCCGGGAGCTCGGCATCGGTTGATTCCCGGGCTTTGCCGGCGGGAGCGCGGGCCCGGCTCTCAGGCCTGCCGGCGCATGCCCACCGCTACGACGAGCCACGCCAGGCACAGGATCGTGAATCCCAGGATGGTCGACGTGAGCGACTCCCCGATGCCGGTCATCACGATGAGGTGCATGTCCGGGCCGTGCGCCCATTCGGGGTTCGCGTTCACGTGCATCAGGGTCGCGCCGAATCCGGCGCAGGTCCCGCTCACGCCGCCGAACACGGTCGACACCGACAGGGGCCGCAGGATCGCGAGCTTGCGCTCCGCGGGCCGCCACGCGAACGAGACCGCCACGCCCAGGGTCCCGAGCCCCAAAGCCAGCACCAGCCAGGTCGCGTACCCTCCAGCCATCATGAACTCCCACATGGGTCACCTCCTTTGTTCGCCAGCGTAAACGCTCGGGGCCGCGTTCCCGTGACGAAAAAAAAACATTGTCACGGCCGGCCGGGTCGGGCGTTCTTGGTCGCATGGACGCCGCGGACGAGCGAAGCCTCCTCGACGGGCTCAAGACGGGCGACGCGGCGGCCTTCGACGCGCTCTACGACCACTGGCGCGCGCGGCTCTTCGGCCATCTCGTGAGAATGTGCGGCCGCAAGGACGTGGCCGAGGACCTCATGCAGGAGACGTGGCTGCGCCTCGTGCGCACGGCCCCGCAACTGCGCGAGGGCACGAGCTTCGGGCCGTGGCTGTTCACGGTCGCGCGCAACCTGCTCGCGAGCTACAGGCGCTCGCGGCTCCTCGACGAAGAGCGCGTGCAGGAGCTCTGGCGGCTCGAGAGCGACGGGACCAAGGCGGGCTCACCGTTCGCGGACGCCGCTTCGTCCGAATTGCAGGGCCACCTCGAGGAGGCGCTCGCCTCGCTGCCGCACAAGTACCGGGAGGCGGTCCTGCTCGTGGCGGTCGAGAGGCTCTCCCCCAAGGAGGCGGCCTCGGTGTGCAGCCTCAGGCCCGACGCGTTCCGGCAGCGGCTCGCGCGGGGCCGGGCGCTGCTCGACGCGGCGCTCGACCGGTTGCGTGAAAAGGAGAATCGACGATGATTCGTGGCGACGAAGATATTGCGGCAGATCCCTTGCTCGACATGCTCGCGGCCTTGCCCCTGTACGAGCCGGCAGCAGAACGGGCCGAGCGCATCCGGAGGTTTTCGCACGCCGCACTCGCCGGCCGTTGCCGCGCGACCCAGCGCAAGTCCGCGTTTCTCGCGAGGGCGTATACGGCGTTCCTCGAGCCGGCCTGGGTGCTCGCCGTGGTGGCCGCGTCGCTCGCCTGGTGCTTCAACAGGGTCGCGCTCCTGCTCGGGCCCTGAGGATCCGGCTGATCACGCCTTCTGCGCTTCGGTCTCTTTGAGGATCTTGCGCGGCTCGAGGCCGCAGGACACGGCGAGGAGCTCGGCCACGTCGAGCTGGGGATTCACGTCGAAGAGGTCCTTGTCCTTGAGCCCGTCGGACAGCATGGTCATGCAGTACGGGCACGCGGAAGCGAGGGTGTGCGGCCGCGCGGCCATGAGCTCGTCCACGCGCAGCCGGTTGACGCGCTCGCCGTGCTCCTCCATGAAGAACCGCGCCCCGCCGCCGCCGCAGCACAGCCCGCGCTCCCGGCTCGTCTTCACCTCGGCGAGCTCGAGCCCCGGGATGGTCCGGAGCACCTGCCGCGGCGCGTCGAACACGCCGTTGTACCGGCCCAGGTAGCAGCCGTCGTGGAACACCACCTTGTGCTCCACCTTGTCCCTGGGCGCGAGCTTCCCATCGGCCACGAGGCGCGCGAGCAGCTCGGTGTGGTGCATCACCTCGTACGACCCGCCGAACTCCGGATACTCGTTCTTGAACGTGTTGAAGCAGTGCGGGCAGGCGGTCACGATCTTCTTGACGCCCAGCTCCTTCCACGCCTCGATGTTGGCGTCCGCCATCATGCGGAAGAGAGACTCCTTGCCCGCGCGGCGGCTCGTCTCGCCGCAGCACTGCTCGTCCGCGCCGAGGATGCCGAACGTCACGTTGGCCTCGCGCATGAGCGCCACGAGCGCGAGAGAGATCTTGCGGGCGCGGTCGTCGAAGCTCGCCATGCAGCCCACGAAGAACAGGAGCTCATGCTCGGCCGGGTCGAACGCCGGCACGCCAAGACCCTCGGCCCACTTACCGCGGTCCATGGGCGACAGGTTCCACGGGTTGGAGTTGGTCTCCATGGCGCGCAGGGCCTTGGCCAGCTCCGGCGGCAGCTCGCCGCGGCTCTCCACGAGGTCGCGCCGCAGCCGCACGATCTTGTCCACGTACGAGAGCATGACCGGGCACTCCTCCTCGCACGCGCGGCACGTGGTGCAGCTCCAGAGCACGTCGGGATCGACCACGGCGGGTACGAGCGGCTTCTTGCCCGCCTTGCCCGAGAGCAGCTCGGCGCCGCTCGAGTAGAGGTGGTCGCGCAGGTCGCAGGTGAGCGTCTTGGGCTTCAAGGGCTTGCCGGTCTTGGCCGCCGGGCAGTTGTCGGTGCACCTGCCGCACTCGGTGCAGGAGTACATGTCGAGCAGATCCTTCCACGTGAAGTGGCGGATCTCCGACACGCCGAAGACCTCCTCGTCGAGATCTTCCTCCTTGAGCATCTTCTCGATGTTCGCGTCCTTGGGCAGGCGGCCCGCAGGCCCCAGGTTCGAGAAGTACACGTTCGGGAACGACGTGATGACGTGGAAGTGCTTGCCGTACGGCAGCAGATTCAGGAAGAGGAGCACGAGCGCCGAGTGCGCCCAGAAGCTGATGGTGCCGATGGTCGACGCGGTGCCGGGGTCCATGCCCGACATGTGCGCGGCCACGAGCGAAGCGAACGGCTCGCGCCAGTTGAACGCGGCGACGCCCTCGCGCGAGAGCTGCCAGCCCCAGTAGTGCAGGTCCGCGATCATCATGACGAAGATGATGAGCAGGATGAGCTGCGCCTCGACCGACGCGGTCAGGCGCGCGGGCCGCAGAACGAGCCGGTTCAGGATGGCGAGGCCCGACGCCACGAGGACCAGCACCGTGACGATGTCCTTCATGAAGTGATAGAGGCGGCCGAGCGGGTTGTCGCCCAGGATCCACAGGTTGAAGGTCTCGTCGAACCCGCGGCCCCACAGGATGAGGGAGTTCACGAGCAGCACGAGGAAGCCCCAGAAGATGACCATGTGGATGGGGCCCATGACCTCGTACTTGGGCAGCTTCTTCTGGAAGAAGGCGATGGAGAGGACCGCCTTGAGGCGATCCCAGGGCCGGTCGAACCGATCCGCGGGCGCGCCAATCGTGACGAGCCCCCACCGCCGGTACGCCGAGAAGGCGAACGCACCGAACGCGACCACGAGCGCAATCGCCATCACGACCGGACCCATTTCATGCTCCTTTCACTTGAGGAAGGACGAAGGCGGCGACGGGAGACGGATAATCTACTTGGGCAGCTTGGCCTCGAAAAAGGCCTTGAGCTTGATGAGGTTCTTCTCGTCCTTGGTGAACCCGGGCGATTTGTAGTCCTTGATGAACCCCACCACCTCGGCGGAGAACTCCCGCATCACGGTCGCGTCCTCCATGATCTCGTCGACCGTCCGGCCGCGGGCCGCACCCTTGCGCAGGTCGCGCGTGTACTTGTCGAGCCGCGCGAACGTGTCCGGTCCCAGGAACTCGCGGATGAGCTCCGCGTCGTTGGCGAGCCGGCCCAGCCTGCCGAGCAGCTCGGGATCGATCGCGCCGATATCGCCTTCCAAGGTGGACTTGGCGGCCAGACGCAGCACGAACGCGTCATCCATGTAGCCGATGTCGTCGATCCCGTCCGGGATGAGGTCGAGCGACTTGAACAGGTAGTTGATGCCCCCGGTCAGGAAGCGGCGCGGCTCGTCACCCAGGTTGTGATCCAGGAGCGCGTCGAAGAGCACCTTGACGTCCTCGTCGAGGGTGCGCAGCCAGTTCGGGAACACCTCGAGGCACTTGTCGTTGATTTCGGTCATCTGCCCACCTCTGTTGATCGGCTTTTCTTGCCTACGCCTGAAGACCCCTCATTTACACCCAAAACCGGACGAAGGACAATCCCGTTGACAGGCCGCGCTCTTTGGGCAAACGAAGGGTCATGGAAGAACTCAAAAAGGCGGAACAGGCGTTCAAGGGACAAGGCGCGGCCGACGAGATCAAGGCCGCGGCTCTCGGAAATCTCAAGGCTTGGCTCGAAGATCCGCGGCTCGTGGACTACCGGCCCTACATCCGGAACCTCGTGGACGGGGGCAGGTTCGCGCTGCTCCTCGACTGCTTCTGGCGCATGATGCCGTTCGGCACGGGCGGCAGGCGCGGGCCCGTGGGCGCGGGCCCCAACCGCATCAACCCGTTCACCATCGCGCTCTCGGTGCAGGGCCACTGCGAGTACCTGAAGGAGATCTTCCCCGGCGAGCGCGATCTCAAGGTGGTGGTGGCCTACGACGTGCGCTGCTTCTACGACCTGCGCGGGCTCTACAAGGGCGTGAAAGGCGTGCTCGACGCGCTTTCGTCGCGGGATCTCGCGCGCACCGCGGCCATGACCTACGCGGCCAACGGCGTGACGGCCTTCGTGGTGGGCGCGCTCGCGGACGAGCCGGGCCGGCCCGCCTGCTCGGATCGTTACATCTCCACGCCCGAGCTGTCGTTCCTCATCCGGGAGCTCGGCGGCGTGGGCGGGCTCAACGTCTCGGCGTCGCACAACCACCCGGACGACAACGGCGGCAAGTTCTACAACCGCCACGGCGGCCAGGAGATCCCGCCGCACGACGAGAAGCTGCTCGGCGTGGTGGAGCGCGTCACGGACGTGCGCTCCATGCCTTACGCACAGGCGCGGGACAAGGGCCTCATTCGCTTCGTCCCCGCCGAGCTGCACGAGAGCTACATCGCCATGAACGAAGCCCTGTGCCCTACACGCTCCCGCTCGGCGCGCGTGGCCTTCACGCCCCTGTGCGGCACGGGCCTCACCACGGTCAAGGAGACGCTCGACCGGCTCGGGTTCCAGGTCTTCGCGGTGCCCGAGCAATCCAAGTACGATGGCTCGTTCGCGTCCGTGCGCTACCGCATCGGCAACCCCGAGGTGCCCGAGTCCATGGACCGGCTGGCCGAGGTGGCGCGCGAGCACGGCTGCGACGCGGGGTTCGCCACGGATCCGGACGCGGATCGGCTCGGGCTCGTCGTGCCGGACGGCAAGGGCGGCTTCGCGTTCGTGAACGGCAACGAGATTGGCGTGGCGCTCACGGAGTCGATCTTCTCCGCGGTGCGGCGCAAGGGCACACCGGCGCGACCCATCTTCATCAACACGGTGGTCACAACCGACCTGCAGCGCATCATCGCGCGTCGCTACGGCGGCCAGGTGGTGGGCGATCTGATGGTGGGGTTCAAGTACCACGGTGACGTGCTCGGCAAGCTTGAGGAGCACGGGCGCTTCCCGGCCGCGGCCGCTGCCGCCGGACAGGATCGGGTGGAGGGCGCCCTCGCGGACTTCGCGTTCGCCACAGAGGAGAGCCACGGCTACCTGCTCACCCCTCGCGTGCGCGACAAGGACGCCTGCGGCGCGGCCGTGCACTTGGCCGGGCTCGCGTCGCGGCTCAAGGACGAGGGCCGCACCTTCCTCGGCTTTCTGCGCGACATCTACCGCGTCTACGGTTACCACCGCGCCGTGGTGCGCTCGCTCGTGATGGAGGGCATCACCGGGCTCACGCGCATCCGGACCATCCAGGATCGGCTGCGGGCCGCACCCCCGACGCGCGTGGGCGAGTTCGCGGTCACGAGGTTCGTGGATTTCCACAAGGTGGGCGGGCCGCTCAAGAGCTCCACGGACGAGGCCAGCCGCAACGTGCTGCTCTTCCTGCTCGACGGCGGCGAGGGCCGCACCATCCGGCTCGTGATCCGGCCGTCCGGCACCGAGCCCAAGACCAAGATCTATGTGGAGGTTCCGTCGCCCGCGCCGCTCGCGTGCACGCTCGACGAGGCGCGTTCCGCCGATCTCGCGCAGGTGACTGACCTGGCCCTCGACCGCCTCATGACCGAAACAGACGCGCTCGCGACCCGCGTGGGCAACGCCTTCATGCGCTTTTGCCTCGGTCCGGAGGTGCTCGGCGACGCCTACGGCGAGGTGCCCGAGGAGTCGTTCCTTGTTTCGGACCTCGTGCCGGTGGACTCAAAGCTCGGCCTGTGCACGGCCGTGTTGCCGGCCATGGTGGACGGGCTCGCAACGGGCCGCACGGACGCCGAGATCCGCGCCGCGCTCGAAGCCGCGCTCAAGCCGTTCGGGGAGCAGCCCCTCGGACTGGTGCGCAAGGCGGCGCTCGCGTGGATCGACCGCGCCTCGGTCGAAGGTCGCCTCGCCGCCGCTCTGGCCACCCGGGCGCGCGCCTTGTTCGCGACCTGATCCGTGGCGGGGTGCGTAGCGAGCGACGCACTTTTGGGCGGGTCGCTACGCATTTCGTCATTTCGGGCGATATGACGTTTTCTGGATAACTATCCGAAAGAACTTACAATACCCATGTGCCGGCCACATTGGCAGAGGCCTTGCAGCCCTTTGAGGCAGGAGAGAAAACCATGTGGCTCAAGAAAGCGATCTCGGATGTGCGGCAGCGCCTTTTCGGTGAGGAGCGGCAGCCCTTCATCACCCAGGATGCGGTGAGGGTCTTGCGCGAGCACCGGGCGCGCGAGCGCAGGGAACACATGGAGCTGCGTCTTCTCGATCTCGACCGTCGCCTCGCCCTGCTCCGCTAGCTCGAAGTTCCCCACAGCGCGATGAAGAGCTTCGCCTTCCAGTGGCACATCAGCGATCGTTGCAACCTACGTTGCAGCCACTGCTACCAGGACGATTTCTCGAACGCGTCGGAACGGCCCCTGCGCGATCTGCTCGAGATGGCGGACCGCGTCTTCGCGGCGATCCCCAAGAGGCGCGTGTCCATCAACGTGACCGGCGGGGAGCCGCTCGTGGCGCCGTGGATCTTCGAGCTGCTCGCGCACCTCGAGCGCTTCGACAACCTGACCGAGGTGAACCTCATCACCAACGGCACGGTCGCGGGCGCGCCGGTGATCGAGAGGCTCGCTCGATGCGCCAAGCTCGGGTGCCTCAAGGTGTCGGTGGAGTCGGCCGACGAAGCGGTGAACGACGCCATCCGCGGGCCTGGCAACCTGGCGCGCGTCATGCGCAACGTGGCCGTGCTGCGCCGCGAGGCCGGCGCGCGCGTGGTGCTCATGGCCACCTTGAGCCGCCGCAACCTGGGCTCAATCGAAGGGCTGGCGAGGCTCGCGCGGGAGATGGGAGCGGACGGCGTGATCTTCGAGCGCTTCGTGCCGCTCGGCCAGGGCCGCGCGCTGCGCGACGAGGTGCTCGGCCCGGACGAGTGGATGCAGGCAGTGGTTGCGATCGCGCGCGTGGCAGGCTCGGACGCGGACCTCAACGATCTGTTGCCGTATCGGGCGTTCTGGCTCGCGGCCTCAGACACCGCATCCGGGGATCGCTTGTCCGGCGCCCTGTGCAACCTGGGCGACGAGGCCATGGCGCTCATGCCGGACGGCGCCGTGTTCCCGTGCAGGCGCCTGCCTCTGCCTCAGGGCAACGTGCTCGAAACGCCGTTCGTGGAAATCCTCGAACGTCTCGCGTCGTTCTCTCGCGAGGTCGAAGGCTGCGCCGGTTGCCGAGCCCTGGCCTACGCGCTCACGGGTGACTACCTGGCCGACGAGCCAGGGTGCCCGGCATAGGTCCGTCCTCAATCGATAATCCAGCTGCACACGCCCGGGTTGTCCGCGACGTAGCAATCGTAGCCGCACGGGCAGATGCTCTGGCCGGTGCAGAGCCCTTGGGGCCCGCAGTCCTCGTCCGTCCAGCACGGAGCATCGAGGCGGGCCTTGCACACGCCGGTCGTGACGTTCTTCTGCGGGTAGATGCACTCCTCCCCGGCGCCCTTGCAGAACGTGCTCTCGTTGCAGCAGTTGTCGGCCCA
Source organism: Deltaproteobacteria bacterium (assembly GCA_028713995.1). Lineage (GTDB taxonomy): Bacteria > Myxococcota_A > Polyangia > JAAYKL01 > JAAYKL01 > JAQTNF01. The sequence goes on from JAQTNF010000035.1 coordinate 34,904, forward strand.
CGGGCCGCCGGACTCGGTGTCCGTTCCGTAGGCGCACACGCCCGCTTGCGAAATGCAGTTCATGTTGCACGAGCACAGTTGCGCGCCATCGCAGGTGCCCGTCCCGCAGTCCGAATCGGTCCAGCAGTGCGGGAAGTTGAGCTGCGTGTGGCACGTGTCGCCGGACGCCATCGCGAGGCAGAACGTGCCGTCCGGGCACGCGCCGGGCCCGGTGCTCGAATCGCAGCACTCGCTTCCCAGGGCCCTGACGCATTCGCCGGCTATGTCCGGCTCGTCGCACATAACTCCGCACGGGCATACGCTCGGCCCGTTGCAGACGAAGGCATAGCCGAGGATGCCGCAGTCCGCGTCGCTCCAGCACGGCATCTTCGTCCGCTCCTTGCACACGCCGCCGAGCACGGAAGATTCCGGAGAGAGCGCGCACTCGAACGCCGAGGGATCTTGGCAGGGATGCTGCTCGTCGCAGCAGATCGTGTCCGTGTCGCTGTCCGAGTCGGAGTCCGTATCGGAATCGGAATCGGAATCGGAATCAGAGTCGGAGTCGGAGTCGGAATCGGAGTCCGAGTCCACGTCGCTGTCGCTGTCGGAATCGGAGTCCGAGTCGCTATCGCCGTCGCCATCCGTGTCACCGTCGGTGTCCGCGTCCCCGCTCGTCTCCGAGCCGGTGTCCACGATCAGCGGCCCGTTCTCACCGCATGCCGCAAGCAAGAGCACAAGCATGCACACGATGTTTCTCTCCATGTATTCGTCTCCTTTGCCTAAAATGCGGAACTTCATTTTGCCATTTTGCCGATAACCGTTAGATTCTGACCTCTTTGGGAATTACGAAAACGTTACAATAAACCGTTTGTGCTACGCTGACCGCAGGGCGTCCCATGAAGATCGACTGTCATGTGCATCTCGTCGCAATGTCGCAGGCGAGCGGCTGCCGCGTATCCAGGCGTCTTCGGTTCTTCCTGCGATTCCTCGGTGTTCGCGGCGCGAGGACGCCGGAGGAATTCGATCGGCTCTACGTGGAAAAACTCGCGGCCGAGGTATGCGCGTCCGAGCTCGACCGGGTGGTGCTCCTGGCCCTCGACCGCGTGCACGGCGAGGATGGCGCGCCGGACGACGGCCGCACCGATCTCTTCGTGTCCAACGACCACGCGCACTCCGTGGTGCGCCGGCACAGGGACGTGTTCCTGTTCGGCGCCTCGGTGCACCCGTACCGCGCGGACGCCCTCGATGAGCTCGATCGCGTTGCCTCCATGGGTGCCTGCCTCGTCAAGCTGCTCCCCAACTCGCAGGGGTTCGACCCGGCCGCGCCGCGTCTTCGGTCTTACTGGCGCAGGCTCGCGGAGCTCGGGATGCCTGCGCTCGTGCACGGCGGGTTCGAGCACACGCTCGGCGTGATCGACCAGTCGTTCGGCGATCCCGCGCAGCTCGAGCCGGCCCTCGACGAGGGCGCGACCGTGATCGTGGCCCACGCGGGCACGGCCGGCCTCATGCACCGCCGCGAGACCCTGGGCGCGTTCCTCGCGCTCTTGGCGAAATACCCGCGCTGCTACGGCGACACGTCCGCGCTCGGCAACGCCTGGCGCGCGCACTACCTGCGCTTGCTCCTCGATCCGGACCTGCTGGAACGCAGGTTCGGCGTGCGCATCGACGACGCGGCGAAGCGTCTCGTGCACGGCTCCGACCACCCGATCCCGATCACGCCGCTCGCGTTCGCGGGCCGCATCCCGCTCGAAAAGCTGCGGCGCGTCGGCCGGCTCGAAAACCCCTTGCAGAAGGATGTGCAGCTCAAGCGCGCCGCCGGGCTGCCCGACGCGGCGCTGACGCGGGCCTATGATGAGATCGGGATCGGGAAGCCGTCCGCAATAATCCAGGAGCACACGCCCGGGTTGTCCGCGACGTAGCAGTCGTGGCCGCACTGGCGCACGCTCGCCCCCTTGCACAGGATTGCGAGGCCATATCCGAGCATTCTCCGCCGGCCACGATGAGGTTCGAGCAAAACTCACGGAAAGGTATTATATTATAGTAGTCGTTTTTACGCCGTGCATCTAACTCACTAGAGGGATCGACAGGACGACCCCTCCTGCCCAGGAGATCATCTATGAAGCGTTACATATGGTTTGCTCTCGTCGTGTGGTTTGCCGTGGGTTGCGGGGGCGCCGAGCCAGGTGCTTTCAATGAGCCGGACGCGGAAGGCGGCAGCGACTCCGACGGCGACTCCGATGGCGACGCGGATGGAGACACTGACGGCGACACGGACAGCGATTCCGACGGCGACAGTGATACCGATACGGATAGCGATACCGACGCTGACACCGACTCGGATACTGACTCAGACACTGATGCCGATACTGATATGGACACTGACACCGATACGGACACAGACTCGGATGCAGATACCGACACCGACACTGACTCGGATACGGACACAGACTCGGATGCAGATACCGACACCGACACTGACTCGGATACCGATGCCGACACAGACTCGGATGCAGATACTGACACCGACACTGACTCGGATACTGATGCAGATACTGACACCGACACTGACTCGGATACCGATGCCGACTCAGATACCGATACCGATGCCGACACTGACTCGGATGCAGATACCGACACCGATGCCGACACAGACTCGGATGCAGATACCGACACCGATGCCGATTCCGACGGTGACACCGACACCTGCACGCCGTCTCCCACGTGCGAGTCACTGAACTGGGAGTGTGGCTCCGGCGATTCCGGCTGTGGCTCGGACGTCGTGTGCGGCGACTGTAGCGACTCGGATAAATCGTGCCTGTCCCACACGTGCGTGTGCGAAAACACCACGTGCGGCACCGATTGTTGCGCCGTGAACGAGGTGTGCGACGACGCGAACGTCTGCTGCTCGCCGCTCTCGCAGAATGAAGCGTGCCTCGGGTTGGAGTGCGGTCCGGTCTCCGACGGTTGCGGCGGCACCATCGAATGCGGCGGCTGCGGCACGAACGAGGAGTGCGATAAGGCGGGCACGTGCGTCTGCCAGTGGGGCTGGATCGAGCCGGACTGCAAGGAGAACATGTGCAAGGACGGGTCAGAGAGCGGCGAGGACTGCGGCACGGCTCGCACCGTGGGCCGCGACAGCCTGACCAAGCCCATCGCTGGCGACAACACGTTCTTCTCAAACCAGATTAACATTTCCGCCATGTGCAACTACAACTGGGGCTCCGCCGGGAGGGACGTGGCGTACCGCGTTTACCTGTTCGCGGGCGAAACGCTCAAAACCTTGCTCGCGCCGAGCTCGTCCAACGACTTCTTCGAGCTGCTCGCGTTCAGCCCGGCCGCGTCCTGCACGGTGACGAACCTCATGGGCTGCGCGGTGAGCACCGGAGGCGGGGACGACGTGACGCTCTCGATCACCGCGACTGCCACCGGGTGGCACGACATCGTCGTGGACTCGGCGTGGACCAACAGCTCCGGGTATGGTCCGTACACTCTCACGATGGACATCTCGAACCCGGCAGCCTGGCAGTGCTACGCTGGGTTGTGGACCAAGCCGTGCACCGACCCCCAGGCGGTCGCCTTCGACTGGGAGGGCGCTGTTCTCACAAACCCGATGGGCAGCGATCAGTCGACCATCTACACCAACATGATCTACGTCTACACGCCCACGCCCAACCAGGGGACGGCCGCGAAGAGCTTCACGCTGCCCTGCTCGGACACTTGGTACCTGTGGGGCCTCGGCTGGACCCCGAGCAGCACCGCGCTCGACACGTTCGGTTTCCAGGTCGACGGCAGCTCCGAGGCCATATGGGACGTGGGCCCCAACAACAGCGGATGGATCTGGACGCAGGCCCCCGGCGCCGCTGCCATCCCGTGGTCGGCGGCCCTCACCGGCGGCCAGCATGCGCTGACCATCCACGGTATGGAGTCCTCTGGCGGCACTCGGCCGGCGTTCGGCTACGCCATCTTCACGAACCAGGCTTCCTACACGCCGCCGGATCCCGGCACGCTGCCCTGATCCTGTTTGTTCAACGCCCCAGGCGGGCCACGGCCACGGAGGCCGGGCGCAGGGTGTCCTCGCCGATGTGGTAGCCGTGCCGGATGACACCCACGATGCGCCCGTCCTCACCCGGCGAACCGGCCGGCACCACGGTGAGGGCTTCGTGGCGGATAGGATCGAACGCCTCTCCCAGGGCCTCGATGCGACGCACGCCCAGCCCATCGAGCTTGGTGAGGAACAGGTCGCGCACCAGGGTCACGCCCTGCGCGAGCTGGCCCTTCTCCCCCGCTTGGGCGCCCGCCTCGATGGCGCGCTCCAGGTTGTCCACCACGTCGAGGAGCTCGGTGATGACCGCCCTGCGACCGCGCTCGACTTCCTTGGCCACGTCGCGTCGGATGCGGGCCTGCGCCTCATCGAGCTCGCGGCGCGATTCTTTGAACTCGGCCACGCAGCCGCGCAATAGCCGGTCCTTCTCCTCGAGCTCGCGCTTGAGCTGCTCGACGTACGCGGGCTCCTTGTTTCCCTTCGAGTCGGCCTCGTCGAGGGACTTGCCCGTCTCCTCGATGGCCGAGAAGCGCCGGTCCACGACGGTATAGGAGGGTTTCTTGCCGGAGGGATCGCTGCGCACGCCGCCTCCGCCTAGAAGTCGTCGTCCATGCCGTAGTCGCCCGCGCCGCCGCCGGGCATGCCCGCCGGGCCCGCGTCCTTCTTCTTCGGCTTCTCGGCGATCATGGCGTCCGTGGTGAGCATGAGACCCGCCACGCTGCCCGCGTTCTGCAGGGCCACGCGCACGACCTTGGCCGGATCGACCACGCCCGCAGCGATGAGATCCTCGTAGACTCCGGTGCCCGCGTTGTACCCGAAGCCGCCCTTGCCCTCGAGCACCTTCTGCACCACGATGCTGCCCTCCACGCCCGCGTTGGCCGCGATCTGGCGGATGGGTTCCTGCACCGCGCGCCGCACAGTGTCCACGCCGAACTTCTCGTCGCCGACCGCCTCCACGCCGTCGAGCGCCTTGAGGCTGCGCAGCAGGGCCACGCCCCCGCCGGGCACGATGCCTTCCTCGACGGCCGCGCGCGTCGCATTGAGCGCGTCCTCCACGCGGGCCTTCTTCTCCTTCATCTCGGTCTCTGTGGCCGCGCCGACCTTGATGACCGCCACGCCGCCCACGAGCTTCGCGAGCCGCTCTTGCAGCTTCTCGCGGTCGTAGTCGCTCTTCACCTCCTCGATCTGGCCGCGGATCTGGGCCACGCGCCCCTCGATGTCCTTCTTCTTGCCAGCGCCGTCCACGATCGTGGTGTCCTCCTTCTTGATGACAACCTTCTTGGCGCGCCCGAAGTCGGAGATCTGCAGGTTCTCGAGCTTGAGGCCCAGGTCCTCGGTGACAGCTTGCCCGCCCGTGAGCGTTGCGATGTCCTTGAGCATGTCCTTGCGCCTGTCGCCGAAGCCGGGCGCCTTGACCGCCGCCACCTTGAGGATGCCGCGCAGCTTGTTGACGACGAGCGTGGCGAGCGCCTCGCCTTCCACGTCCTCGGCGATGATGAGGAGCGGCCGCCCGGACTGGGAGATCTTTTCGAGCAAAGGCAGCATCTCGCGCATGTTGGAGATCTTCTTCTCGTGGATGAGGATGTACGGGTCCTCGAGCACGCACTCCATGCGCTCCGGATCGGTGACGAAGTAGGGCGACAGGTAGCCGCGGTCGAACTGCATGCCCTCGACCACCTCGAGCGTGGTCTCCATGGACTTGGCCTCCTCGGCCTGGATGACGCCCTCCTTGCCCACCTTCTCCATGGCCTCTGCCAGCATGTCGCCGATGTTCGTGTCGCCGTTGGCCGAGATGGTGCCCACCTGTGCGCTCTCGGCGCGGTCCTTGACCTTGCGCGACTGTTTCTTGACCTCGTCGAGCACCACGGCCACGGCCTTGTCGATGCCGCGTTTGACGTCCATGGCGCTCGCCCCGGCCGCGATGAGCTTCAGTCCCTCGTGGAATATGGCCTGGGCCAGCACCGTGGCCGTGGTCGTGCCGTCGCC